>URYY01000021.1 GCA_900552245.1 uncultured Opitutales bacterium
ATTCGTACGCAAGCTCTATCGCAGGGTTTTCTTTAAAGAAGTTTTTAAGTCGCTCTTCATCTTGCGGCTTTAGCCTCTCTCTCCTTTTCCGCAAAGGATAAGTAAGCGATCTCTTCCACTTCACTTCTTCCTGCGCACTCTTACAAAACTTATTAGAGTGGTAGTGCACTAATCTAAAATCAGTACCCTAACTTTGCGATACGCATTGATATGCCCTTATTCGTGCGCCCGCTGGATACATTTGCACTATTTCCATACCCTAAACCAAATATAAGTGAGAGCATTATAGCATATCTTATTCCATTTGACTCCATATTGTTATAATTTTTTTGATCCTCTTCTTGTCTCGTCTATTTTACCATTCAAACGGACTTTGATAAGTGTAAAGAAAGAATTAATAAATTTAGCAAAAATTGTGAATTTATGATAAAACTCTAAGCATAAAGACCTATGGTTAAAAATCCCACAAGCACACACATATAAAATTTGATCTAGAATTAAATTATTAACTAAGTCTTTGAGATAATAGTAATATAATTTAAAAATAAATCTTGACAAAACCAACAGAAAACATAACTTTAAAGGTCGCGATTCCGCAATTTAAATTTAGACTATATTAAATGAGCTTATGAAAACGACACTATCAATCCTAGCATTGCTTTGCGCATCTGTGGCAGTTTATGCCGAAACTTGGAGCTACGACCCATCTAATCCCGAAGCAAACATTGTAACTGGCGACTATATACCAACATCCGACAATCTGATAATAGACGTGTCCATGGGCAATCTTGAAGTTACGGGACATTTTGAAAACAAAGGGATAACAAAGATAATAGGATCCAATTCAATAGGTAGCGATGGCTCCCTAAATAAGAGTGGCTATAAATTTATAATGACCTCCACTAATCAGCACAACAGAAACCAACTTATATTGGAAAAATGTTACTATTAGCTCAGGCTCATTCTACAACGAAAGAGGCGGCGGTTTAAGCCTGAGCCCCCTACTTTCAATTAGAGGCTACGTAAACTTTGACAATGCTCCTCTAGTAACAAAGCAAAACGGAACAATTCTAATTGAGGACGGCTCTGTTTTAGAAATTTCTAACGGGAAAAATTTTGGAATGGAAAACTATAATGGTGTGCTAAAATTTGAAAATGCGCGACCAAAGTCAATGATAAGCTCCTTGGAATTTAAAATGCAAAATGAAAACCAGATTGCCTTCGGAATTTCAAACGACTCTCTTGCTTGCATCGACGCTTCAACAGCTGTGATAGAAGTTCGCTTTCCAAAGGCGCTAAATGGAATTATCAGCTTAGATTTCTCGGGGCTTACTTTGGGCGACGATTTTGTAGCGGGTAATACCTACAACGTAGCACTAATACACTGCACATCAGACGAAGTTGCCGCCGGTCAATTTGATGACACTTGGCAAATTCTTGCAGAAAACGTCATAGAAAGCGATGTTGCAAAGTTTGCAGGTTTTATAAAAAATGACGAAGCTCTCTATGTGAGTATAGCGGCAGTACCAGAGCCTTCGACATTTGCGGCAATATTTGCAACACTGGCTCTAATTCTTGCCGCCTACCGCAAAAGACGCTAGATGCGTATTTTTCCGAAGGACTCTCTACAATGAAAAAAATTATAAATTGTACCATAGCTTTATCAGCTATGTTTCTCTTTGCATGCAATAGCGTCATATCTACAAAAAATTCAGATGGCAGCGTGTCTGAATATTCGCTCTGTAAGAATCTGCCAAACGGCATTTGGAGGACGTATAACCCCGATAACGGCCTACCCCAAAAAATCGCCTTTTACAGCAATGGAGAAAAGCTCACTGAAATGCAATTTTACCCCGACGGGCAGCCCAAAAGTATTCAGAGCCTCTCCCCCGACGGTAAAATTAAAACTGTCAAATATGATTTAGATGCAATCCCCATAGGCGAAAATGAAGCCACACACTATGAATCCCTTAAAGACGGATTTATAATTCTGCCAGGGAAATTAGAGATGAGCGAAAGCCTAAAAATAGATGGGCAGGCCTGTAAAATTTTTTACGAATTTCAATCATTTAGAGACAATACATTTAATGCAAGCTGCTTTATTTTGCCGGAGAATCGCGAAGGATCCATTTTTGGGAAAATACGCTTGAGCGGAAGATTGAATAAAGACACTTGCGAACTTGAAGATCTCAAGCAGAAAATTTACTACGGCAATCTAAAGTTTAGCGCCAGCATAGAGCGCAAAGCGCGCCTCTACCTAGATTTGCTCTACGAGGGTAATAAAGATTCTAAGTCCCCTATTAGCTTATTTGGAGTAAACTATGATAGAGACTTGGGAGTTCTCGAAAAATACAAAAAAGACGGAGTAAGCGCCATCATCACAACCCCGGAAATTCAAATCGCAAAGCGAAACAATATTGAATCTCATACAAAGAAATCAGACGGAAATCTAGATATGCCTAAAACTGATAAGAAGCTTTAGATGTTATTGGGACGTACGCATATTGGCTTATCCCCAGTTAAATCGCGGAAATAGATCTAAAAAAGGCCTCTCGATAAAATCGTCGGGAGGCCTAAAAAATACGATTAGAAAAAGCTTTAACTTCTCATGGAAAACTTTTCCACTTTAATCTAAGTAAAACTTTAAAAGCTTTTTCTTATTTGCCCAATTCAAGTTTAGAGGAAATTTTCATATTCTTTCCCTTCGTCCTCACAAGCAGCATGTAGGAATCGAAAGTGAGCGTCTTATCTTCTCTTTTAACCATTATATCCGGCGCTTTTGCAAAAAACACCTCTATGGGGCCACCAAGTTTATTTTCGATTTCAAATTTATTTTTACCGGCGTAAAAGTTAAGTTTCCCGTCTTTAAAAATCTTGCTCTTTACATCTTGTATAAAGTCGTAGGCCGGAGAGGGATTTTCAAAGCTTGGATCTTTTAAAGATGCACTTTCAAAACCCTCCAATTCTGGCTTGTCGGAGAGAGCAAGAACGTAATCGTAAACATGCTCCGAATCGGACTTTGCCTCAAAATTGTCTTTAAAAGTATTTCCATCAAGTTCAACTTCTCGCAAAAGTTTCACGCCCTTGTAAGTGTCGAGACTTGCCGAAGCCTTAGATTTGGAATCCAAAACTTCAAAGCTCTCAAGTTTGCCTGAGCTTTTTTTACCCATCGTCGGCATATCTCTGCCGTCCACAAGAAGCAAATTGTGCGATAGCCCGCGCTTTTGCCAACCCAAATACGCGGGCTGCGCATAGCTGTAAGTTCCGCAATCAGTCAGGATTTCTCGCTTGCCGTCGTGAAGTGTTACTGAAAGCCTATCCGGATGCCCGTGGCCGCCCTCGCTGTAACCATAGCGAAAGGCCAGTGTGTTGCCGCCCGACCTTAATACGGCAACCCCCGTATTTTCAAAGAGGAAACTCTTTTGTATGAATGGACTTGAATCGGGCTTTATATCGACATTGTTTAAAAGCGCATAGGGGCTATTGCGCTCGGTTTTTGAATAAATTTTTGCAAGCACTTCTAGTATGAAGGGATCCTTAAACTTTGAATAGGCCATCTCATATATAAAAGCCTGTCCGGATAAATCCGCCATGTATCCGCCGTCGTTATGCGCGGGGAAAGTCATGTCCGGGTATGTCATTTTAACTACGCCGCTAAACATTCGCTCTGCCTTTGGAGTGTACAAATCCATACCCCCCGCCCTTGCCGCATTTGCCGTTAGTATGAGCGCTTTTAATGGAAAGAAATGGTAGCCAGGCGAGGCCTCTTTAAACCAACCATCATCATTTACCATCTTTTCAAACTCAGCCTTGTAGCCCACGGGGCCGTTTATTGCATAATCAAGCATTTCGTCATTTTTGAGAGTTATGGCAAGTGAGCTTCTCATTGCATTATTCCACGACTGCCAATTGTGGGAACCCCTGCGGCTTACTATCATATTTGCAGCCTCTTGAAATAAATTTTTCTCTATCTTTTCGCGCTCCGATTGACTCATGGTTTCGCGCACAAGCTCGTACGCCGGGCACACATCGGCAAACCACATGGCATCTTCCAGCCACTGCTCAAACATCTTTCCTAGAAAGTACTTTTTCTTAACCTCTTCGGCGGTGTAATTTTTATACTTTGGGTACAAGTCTGCATACTTAAGCAAGACCTGCCTTAGGTAGTCTGCGTATTTTCTCTCACCGCTTGCCGCGTAGAGGTAGGAACATTTAACAATAAATTCTTGCGCGTCGTGCTGGTAGTGATTTGCCCAGCATAAATCCAAATACGGACTTTCGTAATATTTGTCGCAATCTGCACAATAGTGCTTTGTGGGGCTATTGAGCCTAAAATCCAGAAGCTTTTTGTGGACCGGGCAGATATAGTTTTGCCCGCGGATAGTTTGCTTTGTCGGAATATTGAAGCCATAGGCCATGCGCTCGCTGACATCGCTTTTTAGTTTATCCACAATTTTTTTACCCCAAGCGCTCTGAGCTGAATTCTTTATGTTCGCCAAATCCTCGTCAGTGTAAAATCTGTAATCTTTTTTTGCGTACGCTACAATAGCGCAAAAACAGACGATACTTAATATAAGCTTCCTCATCATAAAAAGATTGCGGTTAAAATTTTAGATGAGATGGATGCTATTTCCCTTATTAACTTTTTTCAAATGCTTAAATATAAAAAATATTCAGATTTGGACAGAATTTGAATATCGCATAAAACAAAAAAGCCCCGCAAATTTTGCGGAGCTTAAAGCCAAAAACCAAGTGAAAAAAATAAAATTAATGTAAAATTCTTATATAGTTTAACTCAGGTTAGACTTCCGAACCCTACATCTTAAATTTCATATTTTTAAAATCATCCAAAGTTTTTGAAGGCTTTTCTACGTAATCGGGTATGGGCTTTTTGCTAAAGCTTTGGAAGTACAAAAGACAGGCGTCGCGCCACCACTTGGCATCGTTTAGATGCCGCTTTAGTTTATCTTTTACTTCGCAAAAGCGCTCGTCGTCGATTTTACCCCTCATCTTATCCCAAGTCTTTACAAAGTCCTCGACCTCCAAAACGCCGGAATTGTATTTAAAGCAAAGTTCCTCCCAAAGGCTGCGTCCACTTTTTAATTTGTAATCCCAGGCAACTCTGTGAAACCAAAGTAGCAGTTCCTCGGGGCAGGTATCAATATTATTAAATTTGTCGCGCAAAGGTTTTTCATATTGAGATACGGCGTTTGAGCCCTTGTCTGTTCTGTCAAAACCTATGCCGCTTTCGTCGGCTCTGTGGTAATAAATCGGCTGGTGGGTTGGCGGAGATTTTACACCTTTGCCGCCAAACCACGGCTGAGGCCCATAGTGGTGCCCTTCCCACATGAGGTGGCTTAGCCCCAGGGGCGTCATGTAGCTTACGGCTGCCTCGCGGCTTCTTAGCATAATGTCCTTTACAGGATTTAGAAAATCAGAGTCTGAAGTAAAAGTTTGCTTTATCCACTCGTCTGCAATCTGGGAACTCGTTAAAGAGTTATCCCACGCGAATCTTCCAAATGCGTACCAGTTTGCCTGCGCAAAGAGATGCCCGCACCAATTTTTGTCGAGCCCTATATTTGCAACCCCTGCGATTACCGTATGCTTTTGCTTAAATAAAGTTCCGTCCGTCGTATCCGCCACGCGAGTTTGAGAATTGCCGTCTGTAAAAGTTTTGCTGTTAAAGAATTCCTCCCACATAGGCGCAAGGTAAACTAGCTGTATCGAAAAGCCCAAATATTCCTGCGTTATCTGAAGCTCCGGCGCCAAGTCCGTCTTTTTCATAGCACCAAACAGTGGTGTGAAAGGCTCGCGCGGCTGAAAATCCAAAGGCCCGTTTTTAACCTGCAAAACTACGTTATCTTTAAATTTTCCGTCCAAATCTATAAACTCCTCATAAGCCAACTTTATTCGGTCGGCGTCCTTATTTCCATAGACAAAGCAGCGCCATACTACTATCCCCCCATGCGGCGCCAGAGCATCGGCAAGCATATTTGCCCCGTCGGCGTGGCTTCTTCCGTATTCCTGCGGCCCGGGAAGCCCCTCGCTGTTCGCCTTAACTAAAAAGCCACCAAAATTCGGAATTGCAGCGTAAATTTCATCGACTTTAGTCTTCCACCATTTTTTCACATTTTCATCTAGAGGATCTGCCGTATCCGTATCTCCAAAAGCCCGCGGACTTACAAAATTTACACTTAAAAATACTTTGATATTGTACGGCGCAAGTACCCTTGCAATCTCCGCTGCTCTTGCAATTGTAAATTCATTGAGTACATCTTTTGGAGCATTTACATTGTTTAGCACTGTGGCATTTATACCCAAAGAGGCATTCGCCCTGCCATATTGCTGCCAAAGCAGCCTATCTGCATCGCTAACAGCATCTGCCACTATAGTATTTTTTCCATTTAAAATCTCATTGCTAGCTCGCCAAAAAATAGAACGTCCGGCGTATCCGCGCTCTACGGAGCCATCGAGATTATCCCAATGATTCAGCATTCGCAAGTCGTAGGATGGATTCGACAAAACTTCATCTATCGGTTGCCCAGTTTTCAAGCGCCTAATTAATTCAAAAGCACCATACAAAATCCCTGCGTCCTTATTTGCTAAAATCTTTAACTCTGTGCCATCTTTTAGCAATTTAAAGCCATCACCTTTTATTTCACTTAGATTGCTGCGGCAAAATCTAACGGTTTTTACATTGCAATCAGTCCACGCATTCCGAAGCTCGAGCAATGCCGTATCGAGCAATGGAGATCTTTCCAACTGCATTTCAATTTTTACTTCCGAATGTTGCGCCGGATTTTTTAGCCATAATTGGCTTCCATCGCTTGCATGCACTACCTTTGCAAGCATGGCAACTATTGCAAATTTAAATACTAATTTAAACATAGAAATCGCGATGTTTTACTTCGTATGAATCATATTCCGCAAACTTGCGGTCATTATATATTTTGTCAATAAGCGGCAGAAGAATAACAAGCAAGGTAGTAAAATCGGCGCCGTTTGTACACATTTCTAAATCGATTGCGAGAGCAAAATCACAAAATAGCTGAGAAAATGCAAACATTGGCAAAAATCCATCAACAAATACATATTATACTATATATATTACAAGAAAGATTTTTATCGCCATCGGCTTTAGAGAACACGCAATTAGCTTCAAACGCCTATAATTAGAAAGAAAATAAATATGAATAAATTAGCAAACACTCATTGCAAAACAAAGACCACGGAGAATATAAATATATAAAATACTCATATATTACTGTAATTAACAATAACTTTTGCACACAGTTCTGATTTGTGTAAACTTCCAACTGGAAAGAAAGGACTTATCAAATTTATGACCGAAAAAAATATTATCCTGGCATTGGGAATATCCTATTTATTTGCATTTGTCGCACTTGCCGAAGATGTGACAGACTTTAGTAATCCGGCAGGCAGCACATATACTCTCAGCGAAGATCTAAACGCAACAGGTAGAGACGTAACAAATTATGGAACATTCATAGTTGAAGGAACCGGACTTACAATAAATTCCGAAGCCAACGTAGCAAATAGAAACGGAGAGGCCCAATTTACAATAAGTGAAAATTCCGACCTTACTGTCTTAGTAAAGGAGGGCTTCTGGAACGAATCCTACGAAGGCGAAGGCTCAGGCGTAGTAAATTTGTTGGAAGGCTCAACTTTAAACATAGGCAATGCCGATGCTACCGCAAATTTCACAAATAATAACGAAGCTATAATAAACATAGCAAACAAAGCACTTTTAAACGTAAGCGGAGGCTTCTCTAACAACGGATCTGCTCAAGTTTATCTAAGCGAAGGAGCAACTCTAAGCGTAGATGGCGAGCTTACAATGAATAATACGTCGGCTATCACGCTTACAACGGCTACAATAAATAATGCCGGCGGACTTTACGTCTCTGCAGGCGAATAAAATGCCGCCTCTATGACGCTTGAAAATTCAAGCCTCGAAACAAAGGAACTCGTCATAGGCAGGTGGGCTTCTGAAAGGGTAGGCTCAAGTTTGACTCTAGCCGATTCAACCATAAATTCGACAAACGATAGCTCCAGCCGCGGTACGATAAACGTTAGCGGAAACTCGTCGATTTTATTTGAAAAATGACATAACGGAAACCACCGACGAAGAAAGCGGTGAAACTACAACTCAAATAACATACCGCACATTCACAAATAATGGAACCTTAGATATTGCGGAAGGCTCCACACTAAAAATAGATGCAACCCTTTCTAATTCAAGTGATGCTGATGTTACTTTGGCAAAAGATGCAACTCTTGAAGTTTCCGGAAATATCTCATTGGACGGAAGCTCTAAGTTCACAGCCACCAACGCAACTATTGAAAACTCAAAGGGTTCTCTAAGTTTCGGTGGTACGGCAAGCGCTTCTCTCACATTGAATAACTCTGTTTTAAATACAGGCTCCTTCTCAACCGGAGTTTGGTGGGAAGGCAAAAATGACTCATATTTTGAGATCTCAAATTCCACAATTAATGCGAGCGGAAACGGCACAAACTGGTCCGACATGAAGATAATTGGAGAATCAACGATTAACTTTAATAATGCCACCGATGAGGAAACTGGGGAAGTAACAACGTATTACGAACTTGCAAATAACGGTAGTTTGGAAATTGAATCAGGTTCAACCCTTAAAATAAAAGGGAAACTTTCCAATGCGGACGAAGCGGTTCTCAATGTAAATCAAGGTGTAACTCTCGAAATCGGAAATGAATTTTGGATCAACGGTTCATCGGTCGTGAATATTAACGAAGCAAGCGTTAAGACTGGTGCAGGCACATACTTTGCACAAGAAGCGAATTCCGTGTTAAATCTAAAAAAATCCACTCTCGAGACATCCGCTTTTGTAATAGGTCTCTGGGCTCAAGACAAAGTTGACTCAACTATGAATCTGGCTTCCTCCAGTATTTACACTGCAGGCGACAGTACAAGTTGGGGTACCATAAACATTAACGAGACATCAAGCATCGTGTTTGGAGAAACAGGGCGAGCACTGTTTAATCGAGGCACCATAACTATAAAGTCAGGGCAATCCTTGGACATATCAAGGGTAAGAGAAGAAGGTGGCGACGATTCTTACTTGTGCAATTATGGAACAATAACTATTGAGGCTGCAATAGACCCCGAAGCACTCGCTGCAATTTCCGTTCAGAACTTTGTTGATGATGGCAACGCCGGAATAATAATCATAGACTTTAGCAACATAACGGGCATGCACGAAAGCCAGGAATATGCGCTAATTTCTGCAAATAGCCTATCCGTAGATAGCACTGAATTTAAGTACACGGTTGACGAAATAACATTTAAGGATATTGAGCTTGGCTCTCAGGTTGAAGACGGCAACTTGTTCTTGGAACTCATACAAGAAGGTTCTGAAATTTCTTACATATACAGCATGGTTCCAGAACCTTCAACTTATGCGGCAATACTCGCTGCTCTATCTCTGGCTCTAGTCTGCTACAAGAGGCGTAGGATCTAGCTAGATAGATGCGTATAAAAAAAGCTCCGCTTTTAAGCGGAGCTTTTTTTATGCCATAACTCACAACGAACCCGCCGGATTTCAAGTAAGAGGATTCCCTATTAACCTATATAAATCCACAGATCCTCAAGCGAACTTATCATTTTAAGTTTCTGCTACTCAACACTTGCAAAGAAACAAGCAACTCTATTGCCTCAAATTGCGAACGCGCGGCAAGAAGTATGCAATTATCCCCATAAGCGGCATACACGAGCACAAATCATATACGAACTCCAAGCCCTTCAAGTCCGCAAGCTCCCCGAGCAGAGCCGAGGAAATTCCGGCTATACCAAAGGCCAATCCGAAGAACATTCCGGATATCATACCAACTTTCATGGGCAGAATTTCCTGCGCGTAAATTAACATTGCCGAGAAGGCAGAGGATATTATAAAGCCCGCAAAGATGCTTAAAATGAATGTCCAAAATAAATTTGCGTGCGGCATCAAAAGCGCAAACGGAGAAGCCCCTAATATTGAAAACCATATAACTAGCCTTCTTCCTATTCTATCGCCTATGGGGCCGCCTAGCAAGGTTCCCAAAGCTGCGGCAAATAAGAATGCGAATAAAAACAGCTGCGAGGTCCCCAAACTTACGCCAAATTTTTCCATCAAATAGAATGTGTAGTAATTTGAGATGCTTGCCGTGTAAAGGTACTTTGAAAATAGCAAAATTAAAAGTATTCCCAAAACCTTAATTATGGTCCCTTTTGGGAGCATTGGCTTTATCACCTCTTCCGCGGAATTCGCGCGCGCCTTCGCCTCTTTTAGCTTAGCAGAATACCACCTGCATACGGGAATGAGCCCCACTATAGCAATCAGCGCAAATACGGAAAATATCGCTATGTCTTTTTGCTCGTGCGTCGAGACAAATAGAGCCGCCAGAAGCGGACCGAAGGCCCAACCCGTGGAGCCGCCCACCTGAAATACCGACTGCGCCAAGCCCTTTCTTCCGCCCGAAGCCAAAGACACTAATCGCGAAGCCTCCGGATGCAAAACAGACGAACCTATGCCCGAAAAGAAAACCGAACACATCGCCATTTCAAAGCTCGTTGAATACGCCAAGCCCAAGAGGCCTCCCATGGTAAATAGCATTCCTATCGGCAAAAACCAGGCATTTGGTTTTTTATCCAAATAATAGCCTAGAAGCGGCTGAAATATAGAGGCCGATATCTGGTAAACTAACGCAATCTTTCCAATTTGCCCGAAGTCCAGTTCCAGCGTTTTTTTTATGAGCGGATAAACAGCGTTTAAGACCGACTGCATCGCATCGTTTAGCATATGAGCTAAGCTCAATGCCGCCAATATACCGAAAGCCGTTTTTGAAGCTACTTTTTGCATTTTTAATACTTGTTCTATTCCTCAGGCAGCAGGCGAATTATGCGCTCGGCCTCCTCGTTTCCGAGCTTGGCGGCCTCGGCGATTAGCGCCCTGCCCTTCTTTGCGTCTTTTTCGACACCCAAGCCTCTGTAGTAACACGCCCCCAAGTTTGCAAGCGCATTTGAATCTTTAGAGGCCGCCGCAAGTTCCAACCATTTTACGGCCTCCGCGTAATTCACACTCGTCCCGATTCCCTCTAGGTAGCACTTGCCTAAATTGCTCTGCGCCTCTACATCTCCCGACTCCGCCGCAGGTTTTAGCCAGCTTATGGCAATCTCTGCATTTTTTTCTACGCCCAAGCCCTCTAAGTACAGCAAGGCAAGTGAGCTCTGCGCCGGCGCATCGCCCTGATTTGCGGCCTTTGAATACCAGTAAAACGCCTTTTTATAGTCGCGCGGAACAACAGTTCCATAGTAGTAGTAGTTTGCCAGATTGTTTTGAGCCTTGCTATCCCCAAGCTCAGCCGCCTTTGAAAACATCTTTATGGATTCCGATACGGCGCTTTCCTCGTCAACGCCTATGGAATTTGCGTAGCATACGCCCAAGTCGTTCATAGCCTGCGCAACTCCCATATCAGCTGCCTGTTTTAAACACTTTATGGCCTCTTCAAAATTTTGCTCCGTGCCCATTGAGTACATGTAGCAGGCGCCAAGATGCGCCATAGCTTGCGGATAGCCGCTCTTTGCCGAGGCTTTGTAAAGCCTAAAAGCCTCAGTATACCTACTTTTATCGCCGCTTAGCTCTATTGACCTTGCCTCGCAAAAGGGCGCAATTTCCGAGCCCTTGTCAGCCGCCGACTTAAATAGCTTTGCCGCCTTCTTTAAGTCTGATTTTACCCCCAGTGAATTTGCGTAACACATTCCAAGCAAGGCTTCCGCTCTGGCACTTCCAAGCTTTGCCGCCGATTCCAAAAAGACAATACCCGTCTTTGCGGCATCTTTGTCTTTCAGATGCGCAAGCTCGAAACCTCTGCTAGCCACCGCCGACAAATTTCCAAGCTCCGCAGCCTCTTTAAATAATTTCGAGGCCCTTTCCTTATCCACATCCACGCCCAAGCCGTACTTTAGGCATATCGCGTAGGCATTTATGGCCTGCGGATTCTTCTTTAGCGCTGCGCGCTCAAATAGCTTTGCGGCTGCAGCCTTGTCAGGCTCGGTATTTACACCCCTCAATTTACATACCCCAAGCGCGAAATCGGCAAGCGGATTTTTCTCGCTAGAAAGCCTCTCTAGCTCCGAAAAATCCGCGCCGCTTAGCTTTATGTCAGAGCGAGTCCAGTCTAGGCATAGCTCAAATTGGCTTGCAACCTTCTGCAAATCCAAGCCCAAGACCTCTCCTGCCCCGAGAAGTGCAGCTAATAGAAAAATTGCTAAAACTTTTGTTAGATAATTTGTTTTCAAAGTTGCGACTCCAACATGTGCTTAAGGCAGGTCTGCCTATCTATTTTATTTTCGCTTAAATCGCAAAGCGCCGTCATTATTGGCAAGTTTAAGCCGTACTGCTCCTTAAACATTCTGCAAATCTGTATGGTCTCAAGCCCCGCGCAAACTCTGCCCTTTAGGGCGGCCAAGGCCTCGGCTACGCTCTTTCCCCTGCCGAGTTGCTCGCCGGTCCTGCGGTTTCTTGAGTCGGGGCTCATGCAGGTTGTAAGCACATCTCCCAGAAGTGCCGGCTCTTTTATAAAAGAGTCGCTCCAAGCGCCGAGCACGGCAGAAGCTCTGTAAATTTCCTGAAATCCCCTAGCCATAATAATGGCCTTAGTGTTCGCCCCAAGCTCCATTCCGTCGCAAAAACCGGCTGCCAGCGCGACTATATTTTTAAGGGCCGCATCGACCTCTATACCGACTACGTCCTTTGAAGCTCTAACGCAAAAAGTTGGCGTGCAAAAGGCCTTTGCAGTGTCCTCTGCAACATTTATATCGTCTATCGCCACAACTGCCTCCGCATAATTGCCCTTCGCAACTTCAAAAGCTATGTTTGGCCCCATTATTGAGCCGCAGTAAGCCGCATTTTCAACGCAATCTCGCAAAACCTGCGAGGGCCTGCGCCACGTACCTATCTCTATGCCCTTGCCGGCATTTATCATCACAGCCCCCTTCTTTACAAAGGGCGCAAAGCGCTTGGCAGTGTCCGACAAAAATTGTATCGGCACTCCCCAAACTAGAAGATCCGCATTTTCAATCGCGGTTTTTGGGTCGTTTGTAAATTTGACCTTTTCGGGTATCTTTATATCGGGCAAAAATAGAGAATTTTCGCCGCACCTCTCGACGGATTCAACGACTTCTTTTTCCCTGGCCCACACGAAAACTTCGCCTATATTTTTAGATAGAATTATTGCAAGCGAGCAACCCCAAGCACCCGCGCCTAGAACGGCAACCTTTTTTATTTCTTTCATTTTAAAGTTATTTTTTTAAATTTTGACCGCGCACTTTAGCCAGTATGAAGCCCGAAATCCGCCCCATCACACTGCGCGGTATAAAGTAATTGAGCCATGCTACCACACTGTTTAGCAATCCTACAATCTTTAAATTTTTGCCGTATGCGTAGGCTATGAGCATGGCCTGAGCCACATCGCTAGCTTCATGTCCGAAATTCGCCTTTAGGGGTCTTTCGTCAAAGCCGGCTCTCTTAAAGAAGTTTGTCGTAGTAGGCCCCGGGCAGAGACAAAGCGCCCTAGCTCCGAACTTTTTAAGCTCGTAGTCCAAGGCGAGCGAAAAGCTCATAACGTAGGCCTTTGTTGCGGCATAGACGCTCAAATACGGGCAAGGCTGCCAAGCTGCAGTGCTTGCCACGTTTATGACTCCGCCGCCAAATTCTCTTATTAGCGGAATAAAGAGCCCCGTCAAGTAGGTTAAGCCCCTCACATTTACATCTATCATATTGCAATTGTGCGCGTTATTTGGCTCGGGAAATAGTCCGTAGCCGCCGAAGCCGGAATTATTTATCAAGAGAATTTTCCCGCCTCTTATTCCTCTAACTTGCCTAAGTTTCTCTATTTGCAAAAAAGCTGCGTCTATTTCTTGCAAGTTTGACAAATCGCATGGAACATTTTCCACGTCCTGCCTGTCAAAAAAAATTGCGCTCTTTGAACGAGAAATATTGCAAATCAAAATATTTTTTGGTAGCGTACTGACCAGTTCAAGGGTGGCTTGCCCTATGCCGGAGCTCGCGCCGCTTATCACGATGGTGCTGTACTCCAGGGCGAGTTTCTCCAAGCTCTTTAGAAGTTTGCGCTTTTTAAAGCCTGCAGCCTTAAGAAGCTTGATAGTTTCGGCGATATCTAATTTGTCGGCGGAATTTTTCATAACATTTGATCTTTTTAGGCAATAAGCCATAACAGAAAGGAAATCATGAACAACAACGAAATCATCATCTCAGGTCGTAATCTCGAATTGACGGAAGCTCTCAAGCAGGAAGTCATTGCCAAGATGGATAAACTGTTTAAGCATCAGGAAAGGATTATTCGCTTAAGAGTGGACTTGGAATATAGTCCCAACAGGCACCACCAGAACGAATTTATCGCAAAAGGCAGAATCGAAATTGACGGACCGGATATGGTGACGACGGCTGCCTCGGACGACATGTATAAGTCTATCGACGAACTCTCGGACAAGCTTGAGCGCAAGATCCGCAGAGATCGCCGCCTTGAAAAGGTTAAGACAAAGCAAATTAAGAATGTTGATATTTCCAACAACATTCCAAATGCCGATAAGGTCCGCGTTTGATTTTTGTACATACCTAATCTCAGAAAGTTCCGGCGGAGCGCTTTGCGCCCCGCCTTTTTTGTACTGTCTAAAGAGAGTTAAATCCCTAAGCATACTCAATATCAATTCTAAAATTTAATGTTTTAAAAATTTGCGCCCTCTGCGATAAGCCGCTCGCAATTGCAGCTTGCAATATGTTGATTATAAAAATATAACATAATTAAAGCCAGATAAAACGACACTGAGAGCTCCTTTAAAATTCTCGCCCTAAGTAAAGAAAATCCCATCCGTGCTAAAATATGGAATATAAACTTAAGCTAATACAAAAATAACAGCCCAATTCGGCAATTTCTCCTTAAAATAAGTTAAAATATCTGGCTCGAGCACATCTTAAGTAGAATACAAAGAACTCAAGTGCGCGAAAAAATGGATATTTTTATAAACTAAATAAATAAAAAAAGCGCACCTACAAAGAGATGCGCCTTTTTTTAAAATATGATCTGGTCGATTAGAAGCCCATGCTTACAGAACCGCCACCCCACAGGAGCTGTTCGTTGTCGCTGCCATAACCTTCGGGGCTGTTGTTGTTTGCAGCCCAGCGAATGCCTATAGAAGCTCTGCACATGTCATTGATTTTCCAAACCAAATCAGCGCTTGCGCCTACGTAGCTGTAGCTATTTGTGCTTCCATGCCAACCGGTTTCGTCCTTGTAGCGGTCGGATGTCGAATAGCCGTAGTAGAGGCTGGATTCAACGGACAAGAAGTCCATATCCTCACCCAAGAACCACTTGGAAACGGGAGCCGAAGCAGAAACTGCGAGCTCTATGGTATTTGCGTGCAAATCCAAGTCATAATAGTAGTAGAAGCTTGGAGTTATTGCCAAGTCGGCAAATACCGAAGATACCTTTGACAGAACTGCCGAAGTGTCGTATGCAACGCCAACCTTAAGTTCGTTTGTAGCTAGGCCAATGTGGCTGCTGGTGTACCAGTAGTGAGTATAGCCCGCATCAAACGTAAAACCGGCGATGGAGTATGTAGCGCCCAAATTGAAGTCGATTTCATTGGAGTCATCGCTTTCAAATGGAGTCGTGGACCAAACGCTAGCATAAACTCCGAGAGCATCCGTCAAAGCGTAACCGAGCGCTATTTCAGGCTGGATTGAGCTGTCGGAAATCTTGATACCACGGAATACGTAGCTGCTTTCGTAGCCAACGGTTACCGATGCCGAGAACTTCTCTAGTGACGGAGTCAAAATATCGTCCATCATTGAGGAAGAGCTCTGCTGTGTTGCGGCAGCCGGCTGAGCCGCCGCCGGAGCAGCTGCTACGGGAGCCGAATTCTGCGCGAATGACATTGAGCAAAGCATTGCTGCAACGCTCGTGATTATAGTAGTTTTTAACGTTTTATTCATTTGTTAGTCCTTTATATAGGGATTATCTTTCCTATAGAAAAACAATATCGGTAAATGTCGAGCAAAAAACCTTCATTTACCGATATCTAAGTTCATTTTTTTACTATTTCTCCTAACTTTATATGTCAGTTTATATCGGTATCCTTTTTACTCAAACTATTCGCTCGAGAAGATCTGGAATCCGCTGTAAGCTTCCATACCGTGTTCGGATATGTCTAGGCCGCGTATCTCATCAAGTTCGCTTACTCTCAAACCTATAGTCTTCTTTATTAGGAAGAATATTACGCTTGCGAATACTAGCGATGCTGCAGCTACCGCGAGAACTCCTATAAGCTGTGTCACAAACGAGTGGTCGGGCGAGAATATGCCAACCGCGAGCGTTCCCCAAATGCCGCACATCAAGTGAACTGACAGAGCGCCAACAGGGTCGTCTATGTGAAGCTTATCAAAGAAGTAAACCGAGAATACCACTATAACACCGGCGATTATGCCAATCAAGCAAGCCGAAAGAACACTTACGCAATCCGCACCAGCCGTGATACCAACAAGACCCGCCAAGCAGCCGTTGAGCATCATAGACAAATCAGGCTTCTTCTGAACTATCCACGATGTCGCCATTGCAGCCAATAGTCCGCAAGCGCCGCCGAGTGAAGTTGTAACGAATACGTACGCAACCATTATCGGATCAGCCGAGAACACGCTAGCGCCGTTAAATCCGAACCAACCGAACCAGAGTAGGAATACGCCGAGAGTTGCCAAGGCCATATTGCTGCCCATAATTGCATGGGTCTTTCCATTTATGTACTTACCCAAGCGCGGACCAACCATGATAGCTCCAACCAAAGCAGCCCAACCGCCTACGGAGTGTACGAATGTGGAACCTGCCAAGTCGTAGAAACCCATTTCCTTGAGCCAGCCGCCGCCCCAGCCCCAAGAACCTATGATTGTGTACGCAAACGCGCAATACAAGATTCCGAACGCCAAGTAAGCGCTAAACTTAGTTCTTCCTGCAACAGCTCCCGAAACAATAGTTACTGCAGTTGCGCAGAACATCGCCTGGAAGATAAAGTCCGTCCAGTAAGAGTACAGACCGCCGTTGTAATCTATGCCTCCGGCAGCACCGGCCGGCGCCGAAACTCCGAAGTTAAACTCGGCCAACACTCCAGGAATAATCCAGTTGTCGCTGGGATACATTAGATTAAAACCAATTATTACGTAAGTCACCAAGCCGAGCGCGACAGTCAAAATATTCTTTGATAGAATGTTTACACTGTTCTTTGCTCGCGTGAGGCCCGTCTCAACCAGCGCAAACCCCGGATGCATTGCAAACACGAGAATTGTGCCAAGCAAAATCCAAAGATTATTGACTGTGAACATCTCAGCCGAAATCTTTGAGACAGCCTCGGCCGCCTTTGGAGCTGCAGCTTC
Source organism: uncultured Opitutales bacterium (assembly GCA_900552245.1). GTDB lineage: Bacteria > Verrucomicrobiota > Verrucomicrobiia > Opitutales > Intestinicryptomonadaceae > Intestinicryptomonas. The sequence continues at coordinate 17,478 of URYY01000021.1, forward strand.
GGCCGCCTGCACCGGCTTTGCCGCCTCCTCCGCAAGGCAGTAGCCCGCGCTCATTAAACTTACAAGTAAAATCAAAAATTTTCTATACATACACTCACCTTCTAACCTATCGCTTCCCCGTCTGTCTCCTCAGTGCGTATCCTAATGCACTTCGGCAAATCCAGCACGAATATCTTGCCGTCGCCAATATGTCCGGTCTGCGCGCCCTTTATTATGGACCTTATCGTCTTATCCAGATAGTCGTCGTTAACGGCAATCTCCAAGCGAATTTTTTTCAACAGATGAACTTCTATTTCGTTACCTCTGTAGTTCTCGGTATAGCCCTTTTGTCTACCGCAACCCAGCGCGTTCGTAACGGACATCTTGAAGATTTCATTCTTGAAGAGTTCCTTCTTTACAGAGCCCAACTGCTCCGGTTTGATGTATGCTATTATTAGTTTCATTTTGTGTCCTTTTTCCTTTTTTAAAAGAAGACGTATATAGCTGAGCAATAGCCGTGCCAGTTTTTATCGAAGGCAAACGACAAAATTTAATATTGTATTTATCAACAAGTTACACATAAAGGCCCCATAAAACGGCCATTAAAAGAAACATACAACTACAAATTTGTCGCCAAAGTAAGTCTGCCGGATAAAACAAACGACAAATTTGTCATTCACCTCAGAAAAACAAAGCGGAGTGCCCATACAAATTCGTGGGCGCTCCGCTCTGTAACTTTAGATATACAAACTAAAAACCTGAAAAAATCCGTATTTTGAGCCTATTTGCGCTAGATTAAACGCATTTGATTCATCAAAATAAAAATACAATTTTGTATGTAAGCTTTGCGGGCCCATAAAAAAAGTGAGCGCAAAAGTGGCGCTCACTTGTAAAGATCGGAACTTATGCCGAGTTTCTTCATTTTATAGAGAATTATTCGCGGAGTGGTATTCAAATACTTTGCGGCAGCAGTGGCATTCCCATTTTTCTCCTTCAAAGCCCCAACTATTATTTCTTTTTCAAAATTTGCGACTAAAGACTCATAGTCAGCCTTACCATCGCTCTGTGGTAGTGCCGAGGACTGCTCCGTCTGCACAGTTTGTAGCGACGGCGGCAAGTTGTAGGCGCTTATCACATTGTCGGTGGTGTTCAAAACTGCATATTCCATACAGTTTTCAAGCTCCCTGACATTTCCCGGCCAGAAGTACGACGATATCATGTTTATAGCCGGCGTTGAAATTCGGGCTATGGACTTGCCATGTATGTTGTTGTACTTATTTAAAAAGTGCTCCGCAAGTATCATGATGTCCGACTTTCTATTCCTCAGAGCGGGCATGTATATGGGAAATACATTTAGCCTGTAATACAAGTCCTCCCTAAAGGTTCCCTGCTTCATCATCTCCTCGAGGTTTCTGCTCGTAGCCGCAATTAGCCTGACATCGACTTTCCGCTCTTGCGAGCCCCCGACTCTAAAGAAGGTGTGCTCCTGAATAAAGCGCAAGAGTTTTAGCTGCATCACAAGGCTCAAGTCGCCAACCTCGTCCAAGAACAAAGTTCCGCCGTCTGCGAGCTCCGCCAGTCCGATTTTCCGACTTATGGCACCGGTGAAGGCGCCCTTTTCATGTCCGAAGAGCTCGCTTTCAATAAGCCCCTCCGGAAGAGCCGCGCAGTTTACGGCAATAAAGGGCTTGTCGCGCCTGGGCGAGTTCTTCTGAATGGCTTTTGCCACAAGCTCCTTGCCAGTGCCAGACTCACCCCTTATCAAGACCGTGGCATTTGAGCCCGACACTTTTGCAATCATTGAGTAAACTTTTTGCATGCTCGCCGAATTTCCAATTATGTCGGACGGACGCAACTTGTTGTCCAGCTCAAGTTGCAACCTGCGGTTTTCAGCAACCAACCGCTCTCTCTCCTCAAAGGCGGTATAGCTTGCAAATATGGCCTCGGCCGATATGTTTGCTATCAGCTCAAGCAGGTGCAAATCAGCCTTCAAATCTGTCTGCGGCGTAACCTTTCTATCTATGGAAATAGTACCTATAACTTCATCGTTATATATGACGGGCACACAGATAAAGGCCACATTTTTTTCGCCGCTTCTTGCTTTGGTGCGATTTAAAAAGTCCTTCTCCTTCGAGATGTCTGCAATTATTCGCGATTTTCCGTCGCGGGCGACCATTCCGGTAACGCCCTCGCCTACTCTGTACATGCCTCGACCAACTTCCTCGTCGCTAAGCCCCTCGGAAGCTTCTATCACTAGCATATCGCCCTCCCGCAGCGTAAAGGTTCCGCGCAAGAGGCCCATCTCTACATGCAGTATGCTCAAGACCTCCTTCAACATAAGCGGAACCTCCCTGCGTTGGGCAATCAGGTGGCTTATCCTATTTAAAACCGCGATATCGACATTCTGACTCATAAATTACACCTTGGCTCTCAGGTACTTGTCAACAGATCTTGCGGCATCAAGCGCATTTGCGGCAGCTCGAACTACCAGAGACGGCCCGTTTATGGAATCTCCACAAGCAAAAACTCCGTCGGCGGAGCTCATAAAGTCGGCCCCTACCTTCAGCATTCCCCTCTCGGAGAGCTCTAAGCCTAGTTCATCTACTAAGCCCTCTCTCTTAACTCCGGTAAAGCCCATGGAAATTAGAACCAAATCCGCGTCGATTTTAAATTCGCTATCTTTGCGCAATGTCGGCTTCAGAGGCCTGCCCTCCTTTGAGAACTCCCAGTCGCAAAGAGAGGCCTTTAGAGACTTTACCTTGCCGTCCGAGCCCTCAAAAGACTGGCTCATTACGCTCCAGAGCCTCTCGCCACCCTCCTTGTGCGAGCTTGAAGTGCGCTTTTTGTACTCCCACATAGGCCATGGTGTCGAACTGTGGCGCTCTGCGGGCGGCTCCGGCATAATTTCAATCTGCACTACCTTCTTTGCGCCCTGGCGTATAGATGTTCCGAGACAGTCGCTGCCCGTGTCGCCGCCGCCTATGATAAGCACATTTTTGTCTTTTGCAGAAATTGCCAAGCTCTGGCTCTCGCCGGAATTTACGCGATTTTGAGAACCCAAAAATTCCAAGGCAAAGTGTATGCCTCCAAGCTCCCTGCCGGGAATTTTCAAATCTCGCGGAGTCTGAGTGCCTATGCATATGCAAAGAGCGTCAAACTTTCTCCTTAAGTAGTCCGCCGATATGTCGCGCCCGATATCTACGCCGAGTTCAAACATTACACCGCGCTTTCTCAGAACATCAATGCGGCGCTCCACTACCCATTTTTCGAGCTTAAAATCGGGAATG
>URYY01000022.1 GCA_900552245.1 uncultured Opitutales bacterium
CGGACTCTGAGTTTAGAGTCCGCATTTTTTTGTGGACATATTAAAGGCGCAAACTATCTTCTATAAACAATATGGCTTTAAGAAAAATAGAAAAAGTGTCGGCGCGCGCGGTATTTGTGCCCGGCAATGACATCGATACAGACAGAATCATACCCGCCCGCTTCATGGTCTGCATAACCTTTGAAGGCCTGGGCAAGTACGCCTTCTACGACGAGCGCAAAAACGCCGACGGCAGCGACAAGAAGCACCCGCTCACCGACCCTCGCTTCAAGGGCGCCCAAATACTTCTAAGCGGAGCAAACTTCGGCTGCGGTTCCTCGCGCGAGCACGCCCCGCAATCGCTCTGGCACTTCGGCATAAGGGCAATTATCGCCGAAAGCTTTGCCGAGATTTTCTTTGGCAACTCCACCACAATAGGCATTCCCTGCGTCTGCGCAAAGAAGGAGGATATAGCAAAAATCGCCTCTATGATTGAGCAGGATCCGCAAGCGGAAGTCACTGTGGATGTAAAGAATCAAAAGATAAGCTGCAAGGATTTCACTGCGCCCTGCACCATGCCGGAAAACAGCCGCAAGGCTCTCTGCGACGGCACTTGGGACCCCATCGCAGAACTTTTGGAAGCTGAAAAGCAGACCGCAGATTTGGCAAAAACTCTATCTTACATAAAAAAGTAGATGGATTTTCTATTAGAGGGCGCCGGTTTATTCATATACCCATTGGGGCTTTGCTCCTTTGTGGCGCTCTTTGTCATTATAGAGCGCCTCATCTCGCTGAGGACAAGTCGAGTAATTCCGCGCAAGGTAGCCGACGCGCTCGTTTCCGGAGACTTAGCAGATTGCGACGGCGATCAAAAGACGGCAGTTGGGCGCATAATTTACTTTTGCAAGGCCTCTAATCCCGACGGCGAGGCAATAAAGGCCTACGCCCAGCTTGAGATGTCGCGCCTTGAAAAGGGAATGTTTCTCTTGGACGTAGCTATCTCGGCTGCTCCGCTATTGGGGCTTATGGGAACGGTGGCCGGCTTAGTATCGGTATTCTCGGTTTCAGACATACCCTCGCAAGAGACGATTTCAAGAGGTGTGGGCTTGGCTCTGTCAACTACGCTATTGGGCCTTGCAATAGCGATTCCCTCCATATTGGGCTCCTCATTTTTATACAGAAAAATTGACACTCTCTGCGCGCGCATAAACATTTGCGTAGAGAGGCTAATCGACTTGCAAAGCGCCTCAAAACTCGCGAGAAAAGCCGATAGATAGCAACCGCGCTAAGAAAGCAATGGATATTTCCAAATACAGGCGTAGGCACAGGCGCTATGAGGTCAACATAGTGCCGCTTGTGGACGTGCTAACGGTGCTCATATTCTTCTTTTTAATTACGATGCAATTTAAGCAGATAAGGGTTGTGGAAATTACACCGCCCTCAATGAGCACTTCGCAAGAGGCAAACATAAAAAACAAGCCCGAAGTAATCGGCGTTGATAAAGACGGAAATTTCTATTTTGGCGATAAGAAAGTTAGCCTCCAAGAATTGGAAGACGAACTTGCCAGATTGAAATCTAAAAATGAAAACTGCGCCGTAGTTTTAGTTGGCGATAAAACTGCCTCTTACGAAGCCGTCACGCAGGCAATAGACAAAGTCCGCAAGGCAAAGATAAAGAAGATGAGCCTGCAAACTCTGAGCGGCTCTTAAAATTTACTTCTTAAAGTTTAAGTTGCAAGACCCACGAACTAAAACCCAAGGGCAAAAGGTCTAAAAGGATTTGTACCCTAGCAAAAAAAGAGAGCCTAGTTGCGGCTCTCTAAAATTTTGAAGAATAAATTGGGAGTGAAGCTTAGTCTATGGGCCCGTCCATCAGTAGGTCGTGGACTCCCGCCTTAGAGTCCGCCGAGACTTCGCCCTTTGAAGTGGCAAGGCCTAGAACTCTAAATAGAGTCTTAAACATCATGTCAGCCCTGCGGCTATCTAAGTTGTAGTTTAGGCTGCAAACTACGAGCTTTCCCTTTTTAAGCGGCTTTTCAAAGCAGACGGCGCTCGCGGGCTTTATCATATTTTCATACAATACAACCTGTGCGCACTTTGCCTTTTCGGGCGCATCAAAGAGCGACCAATCTATGTTTGAAGCCTCAAATAAAATCTTTGCGCCCTTCAATAAATCTCCCTTCATTGCCGATAGCGCAACCTTCTTTGCATCGTCCGAGGCTCTCTCCTCGGAGAAGTAGATATCGGAAGTGTGAAAGTACTTTGCAAGCTCAGAATCTCCCGTATTTAGAGCCGTAATGCGATATGGGAAAACTTCCATATTTTCAGCTCCGAATAGCTTTTTAAATGCCTCGCTAAAGCCCGAGTCCGAGACGAATGCAAAGACGACTCCGTCCGGATTATTGTGGATATTCTTTGAAATCTTACCCTTTAATTGCGCCACCTCGCTATCGCTTAAGCTTGAGGCGTCCACGAATATAAAGGCTGCGTTTGAGCCGCCCAAATTTACGCCTCGCTTGCCAAGTTGCTTTGCAAGGGGCGAATTTTTATCTCCAACAAAAGTCGCGTCTTTAAACTTTGCCTGCGGCAGCTCCGCAGGAGCGGGAACTTTGAAGGCCTGAGGCTCTCCGTTAATTTTAAGCTCATAGCTATCCCACTTGCAGGCTTGGCCCTTTATTGCGGCTTTCAGAGCTTCGTAAAGCGGCAGGGGCTTAATCATGGCAAGGCTTTTATCTATGCCCGGATTTACCGTAAAGACATAGGGCGGTATGCGCTCGTACTGATAGCCGGGCTTGCCCTCCTCGTAGGGCTTTGCGGGGAACAAGCCGTCTTGCAAATTCGGCAGGCGCTCAAAGTTTGAGTAGCCAAAGGGCAGGTGCTCTATCGCAAACCAGCATATCTCGGAGGGCGAGAAGTAGGCGACGTTGTCCTTTATAACGTCTCTGTAATTTTGGTACAAGTCCACCGCCAGAGCCTCGTTTCTGCCGGCGTAAGATTTGTAAACGACGTCGCCTGCGTACTTGTAAATTCTATTGGGCATTCCGTAGTATGTCGCGCCAAATTCGCCTATTATTATGGGCTTGGGCTCGTTTAAGCCCGCCTTTATGCGCTTCATTTCCTCAAATCTATTGCCGTCGCCAAAGTGCTTGCTCCAGACGGGGAGCTTGCCGTTTAAGTCGCCGTCGCCGTCTATTGTCACAAACTGGCGGGTCGGATCGAACTTTCCGGGAATTTTTGCAAGCTCCAAGAGCTTCTCCTGCCAAAGCTCAGTATCTTTAGCAAGTTCGGCCTCGTCTTTTAGGTACTGCTCGTAGTCCTGCATGTCCTCGGGCTTAACTTGCTCTCTACTTCTCACATTGCCAAATTTTTCAAAGTTTTTAAGCTGCAAGTGCTTTAAGCTCATGGCAAACATTTCATTTCCAACGCTCCAGCCAACTACGCTAGGGTTGTTGCGGTAGCGCTTAACTAGGCGCTCGATTTGCGCGGCCGTGCGCTGCCAAGTTTCGTCTTGGGTTAAATTCGGGCGTATGGAACTTCCGAAGAGGCCGTCCTCCGCCAAGACCATTATGCCCATTTCATCGGCCATATCGTAATAGTACTTGCACCAAGGCTGCGCATGCGGTCTTACGGCGTTGCCGCCGAAGGACTTTATCATTTCATACCAAGCGTAAACAAAGCGGCGAGAGGTCGTGTATGGGCCGAATGGGTGTTGAATATCGCCCAAAAGCTTAATTTTTTCGCCATTTAGCGCGAAGGAGTCGCCCTGAATTGTAAACTCGCGCCAGCCGAAGCGCGCCATACCCAAATCTTTAGTATTGCTGCCGGAACCTAGCGCAACTAGCGCCATGTACAAATTGGGCTCATCCGGCGTCCAGAACTTTAGAGCGTTTGCGGGGCTTGCCTTTAGCGTGAAGGTCTTAGTCTCGCCAGCCTTTACATTCACTTTAACGGGCTCGATTTTTAGGGCAATTTTATCTGAGAGCGACCACTTTGGCTCGGCTGCGTCCAAGACAATTTCCGCGCGCTTTCCGAGGGGCTTTCCGTCGTCCAAGTTCAGGCTCCGCGCCTTTTTAATTGCGGGCGCCGCGCCGTTTATCCACTCCTTTACGGCTATTGCAAGCGCACCCGAAAAGTCTTTTTTAGATGAATTTGTGACACTTACGTCAAATTCGAGAGTGCCTTTTGAAACAAGGGGCTTTGCGAAAATGTCGCTCACATAGACCTGCGGAACTGCCAATAAAAATACGTCCTGCCAAATGCCGACTAGATCGTCGGTATTTGAGCCCGCGGGGTAAGTTGCGTTCATCTTGTACTTCGGGTGGTTTTTATCGAAGAGTTTTGAGTGGCGTATACCAAGCCTAAGTTCATTTTTGCCGGGCTTTACAAAGTCGCTTATATCGAAAGTTGCGCCCATGTGCTGGTCGAAGTGCTCTCCCGCGAGCTTGCCGTTTACGTATATTTGCGCAGATCCCGCTATGGCGTCAAAGTGCAGCAAAACCCTATCGCCCGCCCAAGACTGCGGCAAGTCGAAATCGCGCTTAAGCCAGCCCATTCTGGCGTGTATCCAATTTTTCGGGTAGCTCGGGTAATAGACGGAGCTTGGCGCGTAGGGGCGGTTTGTGCCCTCGCCAGTGTCCTGCCCTCCTCCCCAGTCGTTAACATTCCAAGGCGAGGGAATTTTTATTTTTGCGCTCTCCCACTTAGCATCGTCTGCGGGCGCAAGTTCGGGAGCTACGCCTTGGTTCCACTTGTAACCCGCCGGGATATTGACGGGCTGGAAGTCCCAAAGCCCGTTTAGGCAGATTTCCTTTCTGAATTTGGATTGTTGAGGCCTTACAAGCCCTTCCGCCGGCGAAAAATCGCGCTCAAATAGCGACTTTTTCTCTTCAGATGTGGCTTCTAGTGCGAATATTGGAAGTGCGGAAACTAAAAGTAGCAGTATTTTTTTTATCTTCATAAGCATCCATTCAAAAGTAAGTTGAACTTCTTCTGATAATGGCAAAACAAGAGATTTTTACAAGAAGAAAAAATATAATTAAAACTTTGTTTCAAAACTTTCTATAAGCACGGAACACAACATAAGTTCATTAACTTGTTACATCAAAGAAAGTAGAGACTCGGAACAAAATAGCGCTTTGGCTTGTCACGTTGAAGGCCCGGGTAGGCAAGGATTTTTTTACTTTACAATTAAAGGAAAATTTTATTGCTTGGACCAACCCAATTGCGATTATTCCGATAAAAGTTAAATTGAGAAAAATGCGAAACTTAAAGAGGTAGATGTTATGTTGTTTAGTACTCTCGATATTGTGATATTTATTGCCTTCGTGGCTCTGGTACTCTTTGTTGGGCTCTATAAGAGCCGGGGCGAGAGGGGCGCTGAGGATTACTTTTTGGCGGGCAGAGGCCTAACTTGGTGGCTAATCGGCTTTTCGCTAATAGCTGCGAACATTTCAACCGAGCAATTTGTGGGTATGAGCGGCAGCGCGGCAGGGCCTGCGGGGCTAGCAATAGCAAGCTACGAGTGGATGGCGGCCATTACCCTTGTTTTTGTAGCGCTGTTTTTCTTGCCAAAATTCTTAAAGAGCGGGATTTACACAATGCCCCAATTCTTGGAGTACCGCTTCGACACTTTTTCGCGCACGGTTATGTCGGTAATGATGGTAGTGGTGCTAGTTGCAGTAAACATAACGGCAGTCATTTATTCAGGGGCAATCACGGCCGCTACGATGTTTGCGGGCAAGACTTTCCTAGGCATTGAAATGGACGTTACCTTCTTTGCGTGGGCAATAGGCATAATAGCGGCTCTCTACGTATTCTTCGGGGGGTTAAAAGCCTGTGCTTGGGCAGACTTAATTCAGGGGGCGGCGCTAATTGCAGGAGGTGCAATAATCGCATATCTTGCATTCGACGCAATGGGCGCAATAGAGCTTTCCAAAATAGCCCACACGGCAGGTCCCGACGCGCTCAAGGGTCTAAGCGACTCATCGAGCGGCTTTAGCAAGTTCGCCGCTGCAAACTCAGATAAACTTACGATGTTTTTGCCCGGCGACAACAACGAGGTGCCTTGGACGGCACTCGTCATAGGCCTTTGGATTCCAAACTTCTACTACTGGGGTCTAAACCAATACATAATGCAGCGCACGCTCGGAGCCTCCAGCCTTGCGGAGGGGCAAAAGGGAATAATGTTTGCGGCTTTTATGAAAATTTTGATGCCATTTTTAATCGTGTTCCCGGGGCTAATCGCCTTCAATCTCTACTCGCAAAAGATGGCCGACGCCGCCTCAAACGACGAAAAGATTTTGCAGGCAAACGCCTCTGCATACTCCACAATCTACTTGGCAAATTTAGACGCAAACGGCGCCCTGCCCTTTGCGACAATCGACAAGGCAAGCGATGAACAGCTAGGCAGAGTCGTCTCAAAAATGAGGGCGGATTTAGTAGCTAAAGACAAGGACGGCAAGGTGAGCGAACTTCTCAGTTCCGACGCTGCAAAGGGGCTTGTTGCCGATTACCTTGCGGCAAAATCGGCAGGCAAGCTCGACAAAATACGCTACACTTACGACGACAGCTGGGCAAAGTCGAACCCCGCATTGGTATCGGAAGTTGACAAGTGGAATAAGCAGGCAATGGAGAAAAATCCGAAACTGCTGCAACCTTCATTAATCGACCAGCTTTTGGGTAAAAGCCAGACAAAGCGACTTGTCGGCTATAAGTACGACACCGCCTTCGGCTTCCTGCTAAAGGATTTGGTGCCCGCAAACGGACTTACGGGCTTCATATTCGCGGCTCTCTTGGGCGCTGTAATAAGCTCGCTTGCCTCTATGCTGAATGCAGCTTCAACAATATTTACGATAGACATTTTCAAGCGCTTCGTAAAGAAAGACGCAAGCGACAAAGCTCAAGTTTTGTCGGGGAAAGTCTGCGTAGTCTTGTTTACAATAGCGGGCTGCTTGATTGCGCCCTTCTTAAATAATCCGAGCTTTACGAACATATTTACTTACATTCAGGAGTTCCAGGGCTTTCTATCGCCGGGAATCTTGGCGGTGTTTATCTTCGGCTTGTTCGCAAAGAAGGCGCCGAGATTTGCGGGGGCAATAGGTATAATTGCTAGCCCTGTAATATACGCAACGCTACTCTTTGTCCTGCCTGAAGTTGCCTTCCTAAACAGAATGGCAATAACGTTCATATCCATTTTAATCATAATGCTTCTGCTTACGCTCATAAAGCCGCTGAAGCAGGAAATTGTGATGCCCATAAACGAGGCTATCTCAGTGGAACACTCGCCGGTGGTTTACATAATGGGTGCGGTTGTGCTTGTTGTAACCTGCTCGCTTTACGTAATCTTTAGCTAAAGGAAACTGATATGGAAAACAAGTTAGAGCAAAATTTTAAGAACTTTTTTGGGTGTGCGCCGGAAGTGATGGCTAAGGCGCCCGGGCGCATAGAGTTTATAGGCAACCACACCGACTACAACGGCGGCTACGTCATGGGGGCTGCCATAGATAAGTTCGTGATGTGTGCCGTATCCAAAAGAGACGACAAAAAAATTCAGTTTGCAAGCGCCCTAAGCGGCGAAAAAGTTTTGGCGGATATTTCCGAAATTAAGAAATTTCCGCGCCAGCAAAATTGGGCAAACTATCCGCTTGGGGTTTTCAAATTCCTGCTTGAGGCGGGCTTAACTGCGGAAGTGGGCTTTAACTTTACAGATGTAAGCAGTCTGCCCTCGGGCGCGGGCTTAAGTTCAAGCGCCGCCATAGAGATGTCGGCCTGCGCGGCTTTGGCGAAGCTTTACGACTTTAAAGTCGACAAAAAGACCATGGTTAAAATCGGCAGAAAGAGCGAAAATAACTTTGTTGGAATGCCCTGTGGAATACTGGACCAGGGGGTGTCTGTATTCGGAAAGAAAGATTCGATAGTTTTCATAGATTGCCTTGAGGAGGAGTTTGAAAACTACCCCTTGCCCCACGGCTGCCGATTCTTCTTGTTTAATACAACAAAGAAACACGAGCTCGTGGACGGCCTCTACGCCGCTCGCCACAAAGAGTGCATGGAAGCCTCCGACGCGCTGTCGGAAATTGGCGAGGAAAGGCTCTTGAGAGCCTTTACGCTAGACGACCTGGAATCGAAGAAAACGATGATGTCGGCAAACGCCTACAAGCGCGCAAAGCACGTCATAGAGGAAAACACCAGAGTTTTAAAGGCGCGCGAACTCTTGATTAAGGGCGATATGCAGGGGCTTGGTAAACTCCTATTTGAGTCTCACGAAAGCTCTAGAACGCTCTTTGAAAATTCATGCCCGGAGCTGGACTTTTTTGTGGACTGCCTCAGGGCAGAGCCGAATGTTTACGGAGCAAGGCTAAGCGGCGGCGGTTTTGGAGGCGCTGTTATGGCGCTTGTAAATTCGGAATTTACAGAGGCCCAAGCCCAAAAGCTCGCAGACTTATACGAACTAAAATTTGGCGCAAAACCGCGAATACTTGAGTGCACGACTTCCGACGGAGCACAAACATTGTAAGGAAAAACATGAAAGCGCAAAATATACTTGTAATAGGAGGCGCCGGCTACATAGGCAGCCACTGCGTAAGGCAAATTATCGAGGCGGGCCACCGCCCCGTGGTCTTAGATAATCTAGTTTACGGCCACCGCTACGCTCTGAAAGAGGGCGTGCCATTTTACGAGGGCGACTTGGCAGACTCAGAACTTGTAGGAAAAGTTTTAGACGAGGAAAAGATAGACATTGTGATGCACTTTGCAGCCTACATAAATGTGGGAGAGTCTGTGCAAAACCCGCTCAAATACTACAAGAATAACTTGGTTGGGGTCGTATCTTTGATAGATACGATGTTAAAGCACAATGTAAAAAAGTTCGTCTTTTCCTCAACCTGCGCAACTTTTGGAATACCAAAGACACTGCCCTTGGTTGAAGACCTCCCGCAATTGCCGATAAATCCCTACGGGCAGACGAAGTTGGATGTTGAAAACCTTTTGAAAGCCTGCGCCAAGGCCTATGGGCTAAACAGCGTCGTATTCCGCTACTTTAATGCAAGCGGAGCCGCAAAAGACGCAAGCATAGGCGAAGACCACAATCCGGAAACCCACTTAATTCCCCTTGCGATATTTGCCGCCATGGGCAAGCGCCCGCCGCTTAAGATATTCGGGCGCGACTATCACACGCCCGACGGCACCTGCCTGCGCGACTACGTGCACGTCGATGACCTTAGCCGCGCGCACATAGCGGCCTTTGATAAGCTGGACGGCGACGGAAAGTTCCTCCACTACAATCTAGGCACAGGCAAACCCAATTCAGTTCTGGAAGTGATAAACGCTGTCGAGGAAGTTTCGGGCTTGAAAGTTCCCTGCGAATTCGGCCCGAGGCGCCCCGGAGACCCCGACGCACTCTACGCCGATTCCTCAAAAGCGGTGCGGGAACTCGGCTGGAAAATCGAATACACGGATATAAGAGACATAATTCGCACAGCTTGGAACTGGCATAAAAAGCAAGCCTAAGAAGAGGCTCAAGAACTTTTAAAGCGCCCGCTGAAATGGGCGCTTTTATTTTTTGCTCTCTAAGCTTAAAGGCGCAAAAGGCTCTCACAGCCAAAACGAAAAACCTCTATTAGGGCGCTCCTGCTAAGGCAGGAATATAGGGCTCAACTAGGCTTTTAAGAAGTTTGTGAAGTCGGAATCAAATGCGATATTCGATTCTACAGGCTGCGATGGCAAAACTGCATCATCGGGCAAGGAGCGTATCCGAGGCGCCTCATAGTAATCGCAGGGCTCATTTTTTATAAGAAGCAACATAAGCGGCGAAATTGCAAAAGTGCAACCGCTCAAGATAGATGATAATATTAAAAGAATTGCCGCCCTGACTAAAAACATTTTGACAGAGTAGCCTTAGCCCAGCCACCCTTGCAAGCCTAATTTTAAACTTAATATAAAATAGAGGTATTTAAAATTGACGAGAGGGCGCAAAAGATTTCTCCTATTGCTATGAATTCACAGCTCAAGAAAATTTCCGAAATAAAAACACTGCAAGAGGGCGATAAGCTGCAGTTTAAAAGTATAGCTATTTTAAAAAGCGTTCAAAAGAGGCAATCTAAAAACGGGGCGGAATTCATAACGGCGGAATTTTCAGACAAGACCGGAAGCCTGAGCGCAATGTGTTTTGCAGACTCAATGGCCTTTGTCGCACTAAGCGCAGCAAGTACTGGCGAGGCCTATCTAATAAGCGGGCTTGCCGACTTTTACAACCATAAGCTAAGCCCGAAGCTGGAGTCCGCCTCAAAACTTACGGAGGAGGAGTTTGAAGCCCACTATGCAGACTTGGTGGAAGCTTCTCCATTTAATCCGCGCGCGATGAAAGCCGAGCTCTTTTGCATTATAAATTCCATACCAAACGAAAAGCTCAGAGAGACGGTAAAATACGCAATAAGCGATGTCGGCGAAGAGTTTTTTACAAGCAAAGCTGCAATCAAGATGCACCACGCCTACCTGCACGGGCTATTGGAGCACTCGTTAAACCTTGCGAGAATAGCAATTAAGCTTTTGCCGATGTACCCCTTTGTGAATCCATCTCTTGCGCTAGCGGGGGCAATTTTGCACGACATAGGCAAAGTCTTGGAATACACCCAGGGCTTGTCTGCCGACAAAACTAAGCTTGGCGTTTTGCAAGGGCACGTTGTTTTGGGCTTTAGGGTGGTTAGAAAGGCCGCGCTAAAGTGCAAGCTTGGCGAAGACCTGCAAGAGAGGCTTGAGCACATAATTCTAAGTCATCAGGGCGAACTTGAATGGGGAGCTGCCGTAAACGCCGCAACGCCGGAAGCGGTATTTGTGTCTATGATAGACAATCTGGACGCCAAGATGGCGGCAGTTTGCGCCGCCTTAAAAACGCCTTCCAATTCGGAATTTTCAGAGCTTGTGCCCGCTTTAAAAACTCGCGTGTTGCAGACGCCGCCGAGCGATGATAGCGCAAAGGCAAAGACCATATACATAGCTACGTCAAATCCTCACAAGGTTGCGGAATTTGAGGAGATGTTTAAGGACTGGCAGATAAATTGCTCGGTAAAAAGCGCAAAGGATCTTGGCGGAATGCCGGAAGTCGAAGAGGACGGCCTGACGTTCGCGCAAAACGCCCTAAAGAAAGCGCAAGCCCTGAGAGCAATAGCGCCCTCCGACGCCTACGTTATGGCTGACGATAGCGGCATAGTAGTTGACGCGCTAAACGGTGCTCCCGGAGTCCGCTCCGCTCGCTACGCGGGCGTAAGTGGGAAAGACGCCGACAAGGCAAATAATGAAAAGCTTTTAAAGGAGCTTGAAGATGTGGAAGATACAAAGCGCACCGCCCGCTTTGTCTGTGCCCTTGCGCTCATAGCGCCCGACGGCAAGGTAGAAATTTTTGAGGGCAAGGTTGAGGGCAAAATAAACCGCGGCGAAGTCGGCAAAAACGGCTTTGGCTACGACCCCTTGTTTGAGTTTGAAAATACGGGCATTACTACGGCGCAACTCGATAGCGAAGACAAAAACCAGATAAGCCACCGCGGCAAAGCTCTGAGAAAGCTCGCCGACTATCTCTGCCTTGCGCGCTAAACTAGCGCTAAATCAACACTATCGCTTTTCGGATTTTCTTGTGTATGAAACAAGTCCGGCAAGCTCCTTAATACGGGCAATTTTAAGGTGAAAAATCAAGCCCCAAAGCGAAAGTGGCTTATTATGTAGCTAAGCATTTTAAAAATCTGCGCAAAATTTTATTCGGCAAATATCTTTCAAAGAAACTAAATAGAAAAAGCTTTGCGACGCCACTATCGAAAATTAAAAAAGCGGCAGAAAATCTGCCGCCTCACCTAAAAAATCACTTAATCGCGAACGGAATTTTGGTTGTACACCTTTGCAAAGATTTTCCAACCCTCAGGAGTCTTTATCATATTTAGATAATCGGTGAAATCGTGCCCGAACCAATTATCTTCTATGACTCTTGCAACAGCCACAGTTTCCTCCACGTCCAGCACATCGACGCGCGCAACATGTGCGGGATCCGCCCCCATATCGTCCAACTGCTTTGCAAATTCGTCGGCTGTGCACTCTTGGTAAACTCCGTCGAGATAGCCGTAAACCTTTGCCCTGTCCGAAAAATACGGGCGGCAGATTGAACCTTTGCCCTCGTGCACGGCCTGCGCAAACTTCCTTGCTACATTTTCAACCTCAAAATACTCCTTTATGTTCGACCTCATATTTTGTCCTTTCTATTGTAAAAATTTTTTTGCAAGCTCCCTTGCCTCATCGAGGCAGTGAGTTTTTTCTACATCGCTTGTATCAAAGCATTCCTTTGCCATCACAAGCCCCACATCGCTCCAACCCAAGAAGTTTAATATGCCCCTGTAGGTGGCAATGGCTCCTTGGGCCGATTCGTAGGTATCGTCTGCAAAAGACAGCATGAGAGCGGATTTTTTGGGCTTGTGCAAAGCCGCGTCGCAAGCGTAGAAGCGGTCTATGGCGCACTTTATCTGGGCGTTTAAGCCGTAGTAGTAAATTGGCGATACAAGCACCACAGCATCAGCCTCAATAAGCTTCGGCCTTAATATATCCATATCGTCCTTAAACGTGCATGTGCCGTCGCCCTTGTGACACTTCTCGCAAGCGATGCATGGATGTATGTTTTTAAAGGCCGCATCAAACCTAAAAACCTCCATATTTAGTTCTTTGCAAGCCTCTATAAATTTGTCCGCAAGCTTTGAGGAATTGCCGTGCCTGCGTGGACTACCGCTTATTACGAGCATCTTCATAAATCAAACCTCCTTTAAAATTTTATTGCCATATTTTATCACACTTCTAGCCTCTGTAAAGTACGCACATATTAGTTATATACTAACCTAAAGTAGAGTATGAGCAAAGAATCGAGCAAATGCAGCAAGACAGGAATAAGGCTTGAAGACACAGGCTTGGCTACACTCTGTCTGTCATAGGCGGCAAATACAAAATGATAATTTTATTTTGGCTTGTCGAAACGGGCCCGACACTCAGATTTAACGAATTAAAAAGAAAGATAGGCACAATTTCATTTAAGACGCTCACAAGCTCGCTTAAGGAACTGGAACAAGACGGTATTGTAAGGCGCAAGGTATATCCGCAAATTCCGCCCAAAGTGGAATATTCGCTGACAAAGAAGGGAAAATCTCTAATTCCCGTCTTAGACGCCATATGCGACTGGGGCAGCGCCAATAGAACTATGCCCAAATAAGCAAAATTAAGGCGATATAAGTGGGAAAGTTCGTATTAAAGCCGACGCGCCGCCATGATAGAAAATTAAATTCGGACTCTAACTCTTGCGCTCAACGAATTGAAGAATTAGCCACCTAGAGGAAATGTTTATCAAGATTTGTAGGTGAGTGTCTTGAGCATTGCAGAAAAAAATTGCGTTTTTTGACGGCACTGTTTTGTGGAAATTTATGAGCCGTAAACTTAGTGAAATTTAGCCTGAACGAAAAAGTTTAAAACTAAAAACAGCCTTAAGAATTAGCATAAAAAAGCGCCATTGGCCTCTAACATCCTTAAGAAAAGCTAAGTGAGTTTTGCCGATAAATGCGAGAAATAGCCGCCATGAACTTTGTATCTTTGATAAAAAAGGCTGATATATCTAATAAACTAAGAAGCGCATCTAAAGCAATCCGCCCAATCTGAGATTCCGCAACAGATGAGAGCCTAAAACTACAAAATACGGGATAAAGTGGAATATTGCGTTTAAAGATCCGAGAAACTACTTCTGAGTATCAAAATTGAAAAGTATTTTATTATACTCAGAATATAAATTCCAAGTAATCATTGAAGCCTCTTGCGCATCGTACCTCTCCCATATATCGACAATTGAATTTAGCAATTTTGAAGATTCAGACTCATTCAAAATAAAGTAAACTCTCAAAATTAAATTTTCAAAGAAAGATCTGTCCTTTGTAAATTCAAGTTTTGCAAAATAACTTTTGAAACGTAAATCGCCACCATCAAAATTCCCATAAAAGTCACTCTTTGCGTTTAAAATTTCCAGTAAGGAATCCAACTGTTCGCTTTGCACATCAAATATTACGTAGACTGTCTCAAGCGTTATTTCGGTATCACGATACTCTACAGATCTCGTTAAGAAATACGGAACTACGACATTCGGATTTGACAAAATTACTCTACAATTATCATTATATATTACGAAGTTTCTACTCGACTTAATTACGGGGAATATAGAAAGTTTTTCCCCCTCACAAACGCAATCTAAAAGAACAGCTACTTTACCCGATAGTCTATCTAAACGAAAGACTGTCATAATGGGACTTTTTAAATTTTCACTCAAATCATATTTATCAGGATAGCTCCTATGCGTAATTGTATCTAAGCCCTTTCTCATTATTTCTATGGTGGAGTAAGAGTAGATTGCAATAATGGCAAAGGAAAGCACAGCTATAAGCGCGACTACCGCAAGTACTTTAAGAATTTTTTTAAGCATAGAAGTAAGTTTTTTGAAATTAAATTAAATTTAACTAAGAGGCTAATTGAAATACGTAACCCCAAAGCCTCTCACGGTATTTTGCATTCATTTTATCTTTAAGTAAAGCTATTTTAGCCCACAGCTTAAGCTAGAACAAATCTTTTAATGCTTGAACAAAGTCTAAATTGAAGCGTGCGCAGGTACATAAAAAAACAGAAAGCATTAAAAGCAAAAATTTTTAAATGGCTCTCATAAAAAAATTCAAAGAAAAAAGCGGAATTTAGGAGTAAAACCACCTTCACAAACTAAAAAATTCAAGGCTTAAGTAATAGCGGCGCTTTATTTAAAATTGTAAAAAAAAAGCCCGCTAAATGCGGGCAAAGGAAATCATACAAAGTGGTGGTAAGGACTGGATTCGAACCAGTGAACAGTTGCCTGAACGGATTTACAGTCCGCGCCCTTTAGCCACTTGGATACCTTACCAAACACTTTAAAGATACATACGCTACCTATTTTTGCCCTTTTGCCAAGCTTTTTTTTAAAATTTTTTTATTCCCTTAAGTTGTCTTTATTTTAAGCTGTTTGGATTGAAGCAATAAAGAGAAATCAAAATACGAGCCAATGAAGATGCAAAGTTAATTTTTCGCGTTTAAAAACTCTCATAAAAAGGCGAATCATAGGAAAAATAAAAGCGCCCAATGCCAAAGATGCAAGGGCGCTAAAGACATATTTATTTTCTAAGCAAAATCGTCGAATTACCTGCTCGGAACTTCCGCTTCAAGCTTGCGCTCTCCGCGCAAAACCTTGCCTATTTCCCCGGTCAAGAAGAGGTAGAAATCGCTACCCATACCGTCGTTTGTTATGAACTTGCAGCGTTTACTCTCATAGGGCTCGTCGCGGATTTTAAATATCGCCGTTCCCTCGTCAACCTCGTCAAACATCGCCACATAAATCATCTTAGAGCCGTTTGCAATCATGGTGTGCGCCATAGTCCAGTAGAACTCGCCCTTGAGGCGCGGCCCCCAATTAAAGGGAGCTTCCTGATTGCGGGTTGCAAGCAGATTGTGCCAACTAAAACCAGGATAAATTACCGGAGCATAGTCAACGCCCATTTCCTCGCAAAATTTTACGTCTTTTGAAACTCTATCGTTTAAAAGATTTAATAGCGCATCTTTAGTTTCCTTCGTGCCGTCCAATTTAAACCTGCCCGGATTCCACGGCGAAACTATGTCGCACATCTCAATTAGTTCGTGCAGCTTAGGATCGCTCAAAGTATCGCCCTCAAGCGTTCTAAAAGTCGGCGGAACTCCAAGCATAACAGAGCAATTCCCGTATTCCGGATCCTCTTTCAAAAAGCGTATAAATTTTTCTATGTTTGAGCTTTGCAGGTCGTAAGGCCTATCTACAAACCCCAAGCCCCATATTGTGACCAAGGGCTTACCCCTGTGGAACATATAGTTTGTGCCGTCGCCCGAAGTAATTTTGAGTTCGTCAACCAGATACTTCCAGTCTTCAATGAGCCTCTTTGACATATCCTGCCCCTTGCGAGCCCCCGACAAATCGTACATAACTACAAGTGCGCGGCCGTATTTTTTTGAAGCCTCTTTTGCAAGCTTTAAAATCCTTACGCTATTTTCGCGGTGGCGGGGGTTCGTAGTTCCAAAAAATCTCTGAACCATAGCTCCGTCAACGCCATACTCTTTCATCCAGCGGAAGTGCGTATCCACAGTTTGCGCATCTGCGCTTGAAAAGACCTTTATGGGCTTTCCGTCCTTATCCAAGAAGCCGCTATCGTAAGTTTTTTCGTACTCTGAGACATCTGGGAAGGCCTCCACCGTGCAAGTGTCGTCATTAAAAGCCCCCCTGCCCCAATGCACCCAACCTTGCCCCGAGGCATCGCCCGGAGCTCTAAACCAGCCCTGATAACCCGCCATAACGCGCCCGGTGTAGCTTGGGTAGATTGGATTTGTTCCGTGTTTTGATGCGGCAAAAAGCCCGCCTGAAAAGCTAAGTGCAAGCGCAAGTAAACTAAGAGCATATTTAAGCATAGTATCCCCCATTGGTAAGAGTTTATAGGTAAGCGTATTAAAGGCTACACTCTAAAACAATTAGCGCCGCAAATAAAGCCTTTTTTGGAGAATTTTACACCTTAACGTCCGTAAAGAGAACTGCCTCTTTTGCAGCTGCAAAAACTCTTGCAGCCACAAGCTCTTGGCTTGATGAATCGGACTCTTTCAAAAATTTTGCCAAGACCTCCCGTTTTCCCTCGCCCAAGGCAAGAAACATTAGCTCTCCGGTATCTTTTAGCGCACGCGGTGTGAGCGTAAAGCGCATAAACTCATCGCCCGGCTTTCTGACAATCTCGCACAGTGCGGCAGACTCAAATATGCGCGGATTATTCGGGAATATTGAGGCCGTGTGCCCGTCGCTTCCAACTCCCAAAATCGCGCAATCCAAAATATTGCTGTTTTGCGGCCTTCCTTCAATCAATAGCCTTTCCAGACGAACCGCCTCGCGCCCAAAATCGGTCTGTGGGTTGGGATTAAATATTTGCGACTTTGAAATTCCAAGAGGCTCAAAGAATTTTTCTTGCGCCCACTTGAAATTGCTTGTGTCGGAATTTAAATTAACCAACCGCTCGTCCACCCAAAAGAAATCTACGCAGGCCCAATCTGCGGATTTTGAGAAATCCTCGCGCCACATATCAAACATAAGCTTTGCAGTCTCGCCGCCCGAAAGCGCGAGCCTAAAGCGCTCAAACTTGCGCTTGGCAATTTGTTCGCAAATGCGCAAGGTTAGAGCTCGGATAGCCTCGCTTGAATTTGAAAACGTCAAAACCTTGCGCATATCATGAAAATGATTCAAAGTCCTCGGCCGGAGTTATCTGGCAGACGTTTCCACCCTCTGCGATAGCTATCAGATTTTGAGCCTCAAAAGGCAGCATTGAATTTGCCTTGTATGTGAGCAAATCCTGGCGCGGAGCGCTCTTCCAGTATTTCAAAATCGGGTCAATTATCTTCCAGCTTGCAAGCTGAGCATCGCTTTTTGAATACAGGGTTGGGTCGCCGAGCATCGCATCTAAAAGCAACCTCTCATAGGCTTCTGGCAGGCGCACTTTATTTAGGGATTCGTACTTAAAATCCATGGCAACCTGCCTAACCTTAAAGCTCGTACCGGGCTCTTTTAGGCCGAACATAAGCGATATGCCCTCGTCGGGCTGAATCCTTATTGTAAGCTTATTGCAAGACTTGCCCATGCACTGACCCTCAAAAAACTGCTGGGGCGTTGACTTAAAGTGTATGACAATCTCCGACTTCTTCTCCGGCATTCGCTTGCCCGTGGATAGGAAAAATGGAACTCCCGCCCAGCGCCAGTTATCAATGAAAAGCTTTAGCATCGCGAAAGTCTCGGTCGTAGAATTTGGGTTCACTCCGTCTTCCTGCAAGTAGCCCTTCACGGATTTCTCCGGATTTTCCGCATACTGGGCGCGAATTACATTTTGCTTAACATCTTCAGCATTCAGCGGGCGCAAAGAGCGCATCACCTTTGAAATTTCGTCTCGAATAGCCTCGGGAGAAAAGTTGGAAGGAGTCTCGAGAGTGGTAAATGCCAGCAAATTCATGAGGTGGTTTTGAATCATATCGCGCAAGGCGCCGGACTTTTCGTAATAGCTTGCCCGATTTTCCACACCCAAAGTTTCATAGACGGAAATTTCTACAAACTCTATGTAATTTCTGTTCCAAAGCGGCTCAAAAATTCCATTTGAAAAGCGCAAGACCAAGATATTCTGTACAGTCTCCTTGCCCAGATAGTGGTCTATGCGGTATATTTGCTGCTCCTCAAAATTTTTGGACAAGATTGTGTTTAATTTCACTGCACTTTTCAAATCGGAGCCAAAGGGCTTTTCGACGATGATTCTCCTAAAGGAATCCTCGCCCACCGATTTATTCATACCAAATTTTGACAGACCGTCCACGACAGTTTCAAAGAGCTCCGGCGGGCTTGCTATGTCGAACACAATTCTATCTCCCAGACCAAGCTGCGTCTGAAGGCTAAATATCTTTTCCTTCAAAGTTCCGTACTCGTCGGTATTCTTTGTGTCGAAACTTGCGTAGTAGAGCATCTTTAGGAAGGCATCCAATTCGGCCTCAGTCGGATTTTTAGCAAACTCCAAGAGTTTTTCTCGCTGGAAGTCCCTGAATGTGGAATCGCTAAAAGCGGTTCTCGAAACGCCCAATATGGCGAATTTTTCGGGCAGAGCCCCGCTTCTAAAAAGCTCAAAGAGCGCCGGCATAAGCTTTCGCTTTGTAAGGTCGCCGGAAGCTCCGAAAATCACCAGAATCTGATCTTTTGCTCTAAGCATAAAACCTTAGTCCCAATTTGTGTGGAAGAACTTGCCGCGGGGGCTATCTATGCGCTCGTAGGTGTGGGCGCCAAAGAAGTCGCGCATCGCCTGTATGAGGCTTGCGCCGGAATCCTTTGCCCTGAGATTATCAAAGTAGGCAAGAGAGCTAAAGAAAGCCGGAGCGCCAATGCCTGCGATGGCGGCGTCAGAGCAGAATTTGCGCAAGTCGGCAATACGCCCGCCTACTTCTGCTGCAAAGAATTCGTCAAACAGGAGATTCTTTAGTTCCGGATTCTTTGAAAAAGCTGAGGAAATATTGTCGAGGAAATCCGCCCTTATTATGCAGCCTCCGCGCCAAATTTTCGCTATTTCCGAAAGCTCAAGCCCCCAATCGTAAGTCTGCGAGGCGCTCTTTAAGAGCCAAAAGCCCTGGGCGTAAGAGATTACCTTTGCTATAAAAAGCGCATTTTCAACCCTGCCCTCCAAGTTCTCGCCGCTTAAGGCAGACCCGTCAAAATCACCTCCAAAAATCTTTGAAGCCTCGCTCCTTGCATCCGTCATTGCCGACAAAAACCTGGCAAACACAGCCTCGGCAATGGCGCTTATTGGCGATGACTCATCAACCGCCGTCTGAACCACGAGCTTGCCCGTTCCCTTTTGAGAGGCTGAATCGAAAATCTTATCAACCAAAGGCGAGCCGTCCTCGTCCTTTTTGGCAAATATTTTTGAAGTAATCTCAATTAGATAGCTGCGCAACTTGCCGGCATTGTAGCGCGAAAATATGCCTGAAAGCTCGTCGGCGCTAAAGTGCCCGCAAGCCTTGAGGACTCTCGCCGCCTCTGAAATTAACTGCATATCCGCATACTCTATGCCATTGTGAACGGCCTTTACAAAGTGCCCCGCCCCCGAAGCTCCAACGCGGGCTGCGCAAACTTCGCCATTGGGTAGCTTTGCCGCTATTGCAAGTAGGTACTTCTTTATCTGCTCCCAGACTTCCAAGCTAGAACCCACCATTATTGAAGCGCCCGTCCTAGCGCCAAGCTCGCCGCCTGAAACTCCGACGCCCGCGTATTTTATGCCGGCCTCAAGCAGGCTTTTCTCGCGGCGGGCGGTATCTCTAAAGTCGGAATTTCCAGCGTCCATAATTATGTCGCCCTTATCTACCAAAGCGCAAAGCTCTCCTATAACTTGATCGACAGCCGCTCCCGCCTTTACCATTAT
>URYY01000023.1 GCA_900552245.1 uncultured Opitutales bacterium
TGCCGTCTTTTGCCACGCCGTCAATGGAATGCCTGCCGGAATTAGCTCCGGGGCAATCTATCACTTTGGGGTTAATGGAAGTGCGTACCGCCTCCAATACGGTCTTGCCTGTGCCGCGGGTTGCCAAGTCTATGCGGGTTGCGTCTTCCCAAGTCATATTCATGCGAGCCTTGTTGGCGGCTATAAGAGCCTGAATGGTCTGAATGAGAGCACCCTCTGCCAAGTAGTGCTTTTCAAGCTCGTCTATTGTCAGATTTAAGCCCGCCTTGACGGCCGTTATGCGCGCCTCCACTATGGTGCCGTACGGAACGCCCCTAAGGCGCATCGCAAGCAAAGTTACCATGCTAACCGGAGCTCCCGCAAGCATGGCCTTTAGCCATGTGTTAAAAAAGCTAAATACCACAAAGAGCACTACCAGTATGGCTATGAATGCGATTATGCCAAGAATGCCCGCCAGTGTTATATTGCCCAGTATGTTGTAAGTTATCTCTTCCATATCCTATTGCTGATTTTCTATTTTTTGAAATTTCCCTGTTACTTTTTCAACGGATTAAAGTTTACATTTTTAAAAAATCACTTGTCCAAGATTCTAACTTTTAAAGCAAAAGATTCAAACTTATCCACGACAATTTCAGTATTTTTTACTATGCAGTTGCCGTCGATACTCGCGGCATCGTAAATTTGCCCGTCAACTTCGACCTTTCCATTTGGCATGAGATCCGATACAACCCTGCCCTTTTTGCCGACAAGCCCGCTGTCGGAAAATCTGGCGAGTTCATCGGGCTGCCCGCCCTCCAATACGAGCCTCTTCCAAAGAGGCGTAGTCTTAATTAAGGGCCTTAGCAAGTAAAGCAGCACAAAGGCAATTATAATGGCTATCGACACCTTTCCAACCCCTATTGAAATTGCGCCCAGAATGTCCGAAAAACCGGTCGTTGGAATGGGGGCCGCACCTAGCATTACAAGCGATACGGAAATTAAAGCTATCCCCAGAATTCCAAATATGAAAGTGCCCGGCAACACGAAGAACTCAAGTATCAACATTAGAACCCCCGCCCCGAAAATTATCGGTATCTCATATCCCGCAAGCCCGGCCATATTTACGCCCACAAATAGAAGTGCCATTAGGGCTATAAATATTATTCCGAATATGCCAAACCCCGCCGTTTTTATCTCTAAAAACAGAAAGAATATGGCAATTCCCATTATCACAGTCGAAAAGCTTGATATGTACTTTGACCATCTTTCGAAAGCGCTCAAATTGAGTTTTTCAAGCTCTATGCTCTCTGCGTGCGGATATGCCTTTTTTAGAAGTTCGTTTGAATTTGAGGCAATGCCGCTTGCAAGAAGCGGAAACCCGTCGAATTTCTCAACGGCCTCCTGCGCAGTGAGCGACAGCAACTCGCCCGGCCTCTTTATTACCCTATCTCCAAACTTAAGCTCAAAATCCGGATTTGCCATTGCTCGCTGCACCTTTGCGATGTTTGGGTTTGGCGCGTCTCTATTTTGGGAAATAGCCTTTACCTTAGCGCTCATAAAGGATTCCAACTTGCGCCTCATTGAATCTCCTATATCCTCGCCCGAAGCCGACACTGCCTCTGCAGCCCCCATAATGCCCTTTGGCGCAAACCAAATCTCGTCGCATGATACGGCGATGTAACAGCCTGCTCTTATAGCATTTGGATTTACAAAGCAGATTGTGTGGAGCTTTGAATTGGAGATTGCCTCCATTATCTCCAAGGTAGAGGCCAAATCGCCGCCGGGAGTATCCAAATTTATTAAAACTACGTTTGCCCCGGAATCATTGGCGCGGGCTAGGGCCCTCTTTGTTATCTGGCACTGGGGCGAGGAAATTTCTCCGCTTATTTCAAACTCCAAGGCCCTTACATTCTCGAAGTTTTGCCCTGCGTATGCGCACTCAAAACAAAAACAAAGAAGTAAGAAAATTAAAGTAAAAATACCCCTGCCTCTCATAAGTGCAATTCTCTAAAAATGCCCAACAAAAACAAGTTTATTTTTTGTTTTTTTGGCAAATGAAAAAAATGTGTTGCAAAAGATTCAACTTTCAGTACTTAATACGCGTTTACTTTAAAACAAGGAGGAACCCTTGAGAAACGATTATTTAAAACAGGCACAGCAAAAAATTCAGGATCCCAATATTCTCATAAATGTGATATCGCGCCGCGTAAAGCAGCTAAAGGCAGGCAGCAAACCCTGCGTAGAGTCGCTTGAGAAGCTATCGCTTGAGGATATAGCGCTTCTCGAAGTCATAAAGGATAAGCTCAGCTACGAAATTTACGATCCGAAAAAGAATTCCTAGCGGCGCGACAAACGCCGACGAGCGCCGCCTTGCAGAGTTTCTGGGGCGGTTTTGTCGTGTCTTTGGGGCAATAGAGAAAGATAAATTTCATGGCGCAAAATAAGGAAAATAAGCCTCGCGTAACCGAAATACGCAACAAGAAAGCCGCGCACGACTACTTTATAGGCGAGACTTTCGAGGCCGGTATTGCGCTTACGGGAACCGAAGTAAAAAGTATGCGAAACGCCAAGGCGCAAATTCAAGACGCCTTCGTCCGCATAGACAGAGGGCAAGCCTACCTCTATAACGCCCATATTTCTGAATACGACTTTGGCAATATAAATAACCACAATCCCACGCGCGAGCGAAAACTTCTCTTGCACAAGAGCGAGATTTTAAAAATCGCCTCCGAAGTCGAGAAAAAGAAAGCGGCCGTGATACCGCTTAAGATGTATTTTAAAAAGGGCTTGGTAAAGGTGCAAATAGCGATATGCAAGGGCAAGAAGCTCTACGACAAGCGCCAAGACTTGAAAGAGGCGGAGGCCATGCGAGATGCTCAGAGGTTGGTAAGCCTCAGAAGATACTACAAGTAAGATGCAAACAAGCGCCATAAATATAGTATTACACAATCCGCAAATACCGCAGAATACGGGCAATATAGGCAGAATGTGCGCGGTTTTAAATGCTAGCCTGCACCTCATACACCCGCTAGGGTTTGAAATTACAGACGCAAAGCTAAAGAGAAGCGGTATGGACTACTGGCACTCGCTGGATGTCACTCACTACGACAACTGGCAGGCCTACAAAAACTCCCCAAGAGCCTCCGCCCGAAAGTGGCTATTAACTACAAAGGCTACTAAGACTATTTTTGAAGCGGAATTTCAAATTGGAGATGCCCTCGTGTTTGGCTCCGAAGACAAGGGCGCGCCTGATTTTCTGCACGAGGAGCTCGCGGAATTTAGAATAAAGATACCCCAGCCCAATGCGCTTATGCGCTCGCTAAATCTTTCGACATCGGCGGGAATTGCGGCCTATGAGATGTATAGGCAGCTATTTTGCGCAAAACGCTAACTTTTACATCTCCTAGTTAAAAGCT
Organism: uncultured Opitutales bacterium; assembly: GCA_900552245.1. Taxonomy (GTDB): domain Bacteria; phylum Verrucomicrobiota; class Verrucomicrobiia; order Opitutales; family Intestinicryptomonadaceae; genus Intestinicryptomonas. The sequence continues at coordinate 3,396 of URYY01000023.1, forward strand.
AAAAGACTCTAGAGCGTCGCGACTTTATACCAAGTATTACCCAACCCTACTAGAATATTTCTAGAACAAGTTTATACAAACTAAGCGATGGCTGAAATCCGACGTTAATTATGAAAGCAAAATTCCGGGCTGAGTAGAATTTCACTTCAAATGCGTTTAAGTAGCAATAGAATAATTGCTCTGTAAAAAATTAGATTTTAAAAGCCATAGGCGTTAAATTTGCACTTAGGTAAAATTGTCTCAACTTATCGCCTTTAGCTAAAAATCTGTAAGAGCACCCAGAAATACAGGGCTATGAGGCACCCAAAGTCGGGCTCGCATACAAAATTTAAATGTCTAAAATTTACGCTTAGTCGGCGCTTAAATTGTGTTTAACGAGCCTAAGACTTTGTCATCCTAACTTTTTAAAAGCTCCAATAATTTATTAAAACGCTCTATATCTCGATTGGGATTTTCAATATAGACGTCCTCTCCGTTCAAATCCCGCTTAAATAGAAAAATTTTTTCGTCCGACAAAATTTTAAGGCAAGACATGATCTTGTACCTATCTCGTACCGCATCTTTAGCTTCACCTTCCTTTGATAAAAGCTCAAGATACTTTATGTTTTCATCTAGGTATTTTTTTCTTTCGTTAAATTTTTTTAGCTTATACTCTCGCAAGGTCTCATCGTACTTTGACTTGTAGAATTTAAATTTTTCTTCGTCTTTTTCGCCATCATTGAATAGTCCCGCATAGATATCACACAAATTTTGAAGCGCGCTTAAATTTTTATTTTTTGCGTTTTCTCTTAATATAACTAGTGCGAAATCCTTGTTCTGTGGAAGGATGTAGCCTAAGTAAAAATCAATCCAATAAGGCAGAAGCTCCTTGCGCGAAACTATTTCGGAAGCTCTCTTTAAATCTTTCTCAAGCGAAATTCCGGAATACATAAGATATGCGTAAAAAGCGTGCGCAAAGGCTCTGTCGCTATGCGGATACTCATTTAAATTGGGCATATTTTCGCGCACAACTTTATTTAGAAGCGAAAACTCTTCATTACTTTGCCCCTCCGCACTTGCCTTAATTATTAGGCTTGCCAAAATTACGTTGTAATCCCTAAGCAAAGCCCAATCCGGATTTTCCTTTACCTTTTCGCTATCTATTAAAGCCATGCAAGCTTGGCGAGCCTTACTAAAATCTCTGTGGCTTAAATCTCCATCAAAAAGACTCCGATTTCCAATAAAACCGCCGAACTCCTGATGAAATTCAATCGGGTAATTGTTTACTAATTTTTTGAAAACATCATCGTCTACCCCGCTATAAAAAATCACATAAGCTAAAGTTTCGGGTGCGCTTAACTTGGCAAAATCGCACTCCTCTGCATCGCCCGCCGCAAAAAGAAGACAACATCTTAGCGCGACAATCCCCGCAAAAGTAAAACTTACTCGGCTTAGGCGAAAAAATTTTAAGCCAGATTTAAAGCGACGACAGAACATTTTAAAACGCAGTAACTCTATTTCAGTGTAAAAACGAAACTTATCTTAAGACATCAAAAATTCAAAGTTTTCAAACTAAAGATTTGGCTTAAATGAGAAATTAACAAGTTCGTAACGCCTATTTCCCTTTACAATTTCAAGGTATTTTTTGTTTTCAGGATTATCTTCAGAACCGCACATTACTCGCTTTAATAGCTCCATAGACTTTTTTTCATCAGCCTTGCAGCCCCAACCGTTGTAGTAGCAGCGGCTGAGCGCAACTATGAGCTTAATTTTTAGAATCGGATCAAAATCGTCTTTGCGCTTATCGAGTTCTTCTAGCATGGAGTTCCAAATTTTAAAAGCCTTCGCCTTGTTATCGCGCGCACCCAAGCCATGGAAGTAACACACGCCCATATCAAACTCAGACTCCAAAGATCCCTGCTTTGCCGCCTCGCCAAACCAATGCAAAGCTTTGGGATAATTTCTACTGTACACTTTTGTGTAGTATTCTAAGAAATTTGTGTAATACCTTGCTGCAATAGTCTGGGCATCGCGATAGCCCAATTCCGCAGCCTCCTGCAAAAATTCTCCGCCCAGTTTCGTATTTTTCTCGGTTCCCAAAGCGTCTATATATGATCTTGCAGCATAGTAGAGAGCAGGCGGATATTTTTTCTCGGCAGCCTTTGAATACCAAAAGAAAGCTTTTTCCGGATCGCAAGAATCAAGCTCGTCATTGCCGTAGTATCGCCCAAGGTAATACTGTGCGCACGTATTACCGCTTTCCGCTTTTTCCTTAAGATAATTCAAAGCCTGCTCATTTCCGTATTTTTCCGCCGCAGCTAAATAGCATGAGAAGGCCTTGCTTTCATCTTTTAGTCCAGACTTTCCATTTTCATAATCGCTCGCCTTGCTAAGCAACTCGGCGCAAGCCTCCCCCACATCTTCTGCAGCGTAAGAATGCGATGCAAATAGAGACAAAAAGCAAACTGTAAGAAAAGCAATTCTACCCATAACGAAACGTAGCTTAAGCAATGCTAAAATTTAGTCAAATTAAAAAAGATTATTAAAAAATGCCAACTAAGATTTAATACAAATCAAATATTTATTAAAAAACATTCCAACATCGCCATAAAACATACAAATAAACGTTTAAATTTAAATATAAGTTCCTCAAATAAAGCGGCAAATAATTGCAAAACCACTGAATACTCGGCAGGGCTTAGGCCTAAGATTTACGAATCAATTTCAATCATTACGGGAATATGGGCTGAAAGCTAAAGGGCATAAACCCATTATAATTCCAGTCTGTTACAAATCGCTTATACGAACGTTCTGAAAGATCTGCATCGCTGACCCCCAAAAGCCATACGCCCAAAACAGCTACAACCTTATCTCTATCTTTTTCAATTCCAAGGCCGTAATGGTAGCACCTTGCAAGCGCCAAGCACACTTTGGACTTAATTCCCGGAAGCTTGTCTTCGATTACTTCATCTAACATAGACCGCCAAATCTCAACTGCCTTGGCCTTGTCTTCAGCCACTCCCAAACCGTGGAAATAGCACACTCCCATGTCGTATTTACTTTCCAAGGATCCGTTCTTTGCAGACTCTGAAAACCACTTAAAGGCCTCTTTGTAACTTGTCTCAAAAGCTCCCGTGTCATCATCTATGTACAAGTATACCAAATATCGCTGAGCAGTTTTTAGACCAAGCTCAAAGGACTTTAATAAAAATTCTTTGCCCTTTACAAGATCTTTATCTACACCGTCGCCGTATAGATAACTGCGCCCCACTTGAAAGACTGCCGGAGGATAATTTTTTTCGGCCGCTTTTGAATGCCAATAAAAAGACAGCTTGCTATCTCCCCTAATCTTTTCATAGTTACCGTAGTAGCGCCCCAAATAATATTCGGCGTAAGTATTGCCCTCTTCGGCTTTCCTCTTTAAGTATTCCAAGGGTTTGTCTTCAGTATAGCCGTCATTAAAAATAGCTTCGTAATAGTAACTAAATGCCTTCTCCTCATTCTTATGTACGCCTATTCCATTTTCAAAAACATTAGCTAGGCGCATCTTCTGCACATATTTCAACTTATTCTCTATCGCAATATTTCTACCATATACGTTATATAAGGCAGATGAAAAAACAAGCAGAATACATAAACAACTCCTCAACATATAAGTTTGATTCTCCTAAAAGAACAACAGTTAAGTCAACTTAAAATTTAAAATTAAATATATATAATAAATATATAAAAATTTAGTCTATCAAAGCTTAGATACTTAAATAGAGTTATCTTTTCCCCGAAAAAGCGCAATATTGGAAAGGCGTTCATAAGAATAAAAAAGCCTAAGCCGCCGAACAATCGGCAGGGCTTAGGCTTAAAATTTACGAATCAACTATTATGGCAGCATTCTCTGAAAGCTAAATGGTATAAAACCGTTGTAATTCCAAGAGACGATAAACTTGTTGTACAAAGTTTCCAGACTTGCCTTGTTGACCATATGCAAACCTAAAATTTCTTTAGCTTTCTCTTCGTCCTTCTCAACACCCAAACCATAGTGGTAGCATTTCGCAAGCGCAAAACACATCGGCGCAATGCGATAATAAACCTTCTCCCCTTTTTTTATCTCTAATTTTGCATCTAAAATAGATCTCCAAATCTCAACCGCCTTGGCCTTGTCTTCAGGCACGCCTAAACCGTGAAAATAGCACACCGCCATATTGTGCATATCGTCCATTGACCCCTTCTTTGCACGCGCCTCAAACAGCTTAAAGGCTTCGCCGTAATTTGTCTCTAAAATCTCGAAATCATTGTCCGTGTATAACATTATAGCGTAATCTTGCGCCTTTTCTACACCAAGATTGGCGGCTCGTATTAAAAGCTCGCGTCCCTTTTCAATATTTTTATCCACTCCAAACCCACCAAGATAGTAAAACCCGACTGAATGAATTGCCGGTGGATAATCTTTCTCGGCTGCTTTGGAATACCAATAAAAGGCCTTTTTATCGCCGCCCCTTGGCCATTCGTAATTATCTCTGCTATAATAACACCCCAAGTAGTATTCGGCGTAAGTATTGCCCTCTTCGGCTTTCCTCTTTAGGTATTTCAAGGGTTCGTCCTCACTATACCTGTTGTTGAAATACGCCTCCAAATAATAATGGAAAGCATTCTCTTCATTCTTGTGAACTCCTATTCCATTTTCAAAGGCGTGCGCAAAGCGCATCTTCTGCTGATATTCCCTCTTCGCCTCATTATTAGCCTCATCTTCTGAAGCCCCATACCCGCAAGATAAGGCAAAGGAAAAAACAAGCAGAATACATAAACAACTCCTCAACATACGAGTTTTACTCTCGTTAAAAAATTCAGCATAAGTCAACTTTAAAATCAATTTTACACTAGGTAAAAATTACAGATACAGATAAACAGATTTACCCGATAAAACTACTTATATAAATTTTTCTAAAACATAGGCGCGATTTAGTTCACAAACAAAATTTGTTTGATTTTTATACAAAAGTTTGCATGATATAAGATATGTGCATGAAGGTATATCTGGCGTTTTTTACATATTTATTATTTCAGATTTTCTCCCCTGTATTACTTGCGCTTGATATGGGCTTAAAAGAAGTACCTCTTATGCAGGATAACTGCTATGCAAAAAGCTTCCTATCCGAAAGCGAGCAAGAGTCGTATTTAAAAAATCCCGTAAGATACATGGAAGAGCTTGCGATTAAGAATAAGTTTAGAGCCTTGGAACTTTCCTTGTATTATCAGGGTTGGGCTCCCGAACTTGTATTTTTTAGGTTTAATGAAAATAAACTGCCCGAATCGTTAGTTGTTTTAAAAAAATCGGAAGTCTCAAAGAGCGCTAAAATGAAAAGTAAAGAGCTTGCCCTAAAGTGGGCAAAGATTGCGGCAGAAGGCGAGAATGCAATAAGTGCGCCAATTGCGTTTTGCAATCTCGCAAATTTGCTTTATTCAAAAAATCCAACACATGAGGAAATTGAAAGCTTCAGAAAAATCTACAGCGATTTTGAGCTGGATTTATTTGCTGATTCAATTTTTGTAAGCTCCGGAAATTTCTCATGCGGAGGAATCTACGCCTACGCTTTCAAAAATGGCGATATGGGCTTCCCACTAGACTTTCAGATGTGCGAAAGAATTTTGGCGCGTTCCGATCCAATGATTTGGCGAAATTTCTACTCGGGATTTCTGCTTCCTAAAGATAGAAATTTCGCCGTATTTTTGCTTTCAAAATCCGATTATTTTTGGGATATGCAAGAGCTTGCGAATATTTATAGCGGCACATATGACAGTAGCGACGCCAATGGAGAACTTGCAAAATACTGGCAGGAAAAGGCAAATAAAGCCAAGTCTAAATACATAGGCGAAAGAAAGCTGCTCTACAAAATGCCATCTCCACACAGTCCTGGTTTCAATTACCTGTGGGAGAAGCACCTAAAAGAGCTAAGGCAGTCAAATCCGAATGTCGCAAAAGAGGACATTGTAAAGTCTTTCAACGAAAGATACAATATCTTCAAATACGCAGCAAAAGAGAAAGCCTTAAAAGTTCCATATTTTGGTGAATCCGAGGAGATTGTTTTTGAGAGTCCAAACCCCGACTACGACCGAAAGAAAGCGGAAAAAATATTGGAAAATTTCATTGCCGAGGGCGGTGCCGCAGATCCGATTACCCTGAACTTTCTGAGAGATAATTTGCTCTGGGAATTGGGAGTTGACGAAGATTTAATCGACAAATTCTATAAGAATGTAAGCGGAGGTAAATTCTACTTAGCCTACAAAAAGAAGCTGGCAGATTACGCAAACTAACTAAAAGATTTCGAAAAAAATTTTGGTTTAAAAATCGGATTCTCCCCCCATGTGCAAAATAATAAAAAGGACAATTTAAAAGAGCTCTTTAATTGCAAAATTGAATCCATTCAGATATCTCGCAAATTAGATTGCAGATTTGTATTACTTATTAAAAAATAAATTTTAACATTGAAAATTTCTATAATCTTGCAACCATGAAGGCATGACGCTTAGGATTTTATTTCTCTTAGCCGCTTTACTTTTATGCGCTTGCTCGCCGAAAAACTCAGAACATTCGGATGAAAAAGGCGAGCTTGCCGGACTGATAGAGCAATCCAATCTAAAACAGGATTTGCTCTTGGACGTATTTTTATTTGGCAGCGAATATCACATGCTAAAAGACGGCGGGAGAAAAATTAAAAATCCATTTTACAACCCCCAAAGAGCCGACAATGCGCTGAAGGTATTTCTAAGGAGTCTCAACCTAACGAGGGTTGACAAATTTCAAGAAATAAACAATCCGCTCGCAAATCCCGAAACCTATTTTGAAAAGCTAAATCTTGGAGCAATAGCAAAACCCGACGATTCATTTTATGACAAGCTAAAAACTGAGGGAGAAAAATTTACAAGCAAGTATAACGCAATTACAGACGAAGCCAAGAAAGATAAGTGTTTTAAAAATTTATCTGCAAAAAAATCCGGATTTTACGAAGACGGCGCTACCGCACTGCAACTATCATTGTACTACCAAGGCTTCAATCCGGAATTTGCAAAATCCACAATCTACGAAAATAAATACGGAGGAATGGACCAACCGCCTTTGAATATGAGTCCGACTGACGACGACTTAAAGATAGACGTCGCAGTTAGAGATGCGCAAAAAGCCTACAATTACGCCCTATTAAATTCGACTCTTTTTGACACAAGTAATTACGCGAACCTTTGCTTAAACGGAATAGGCACTAAAAAAAATGCGGATATTGCTGCTCTCGTATTTTCAAAGAGCAAAACTTGGAATATGACAGCCGAAGAAATTCGGAAATCCGAAGGTAAACTTGCCTGGGATTTGCGCGAATATTTTTTGCCGCTTTACGCCTATATGCTTTACCACGGCTTGGGCGTAAAAAGAGATGTGGCAAAATGCGACGCAATATTGGAACTTGAGATATATAATCAGTGCTGGAAAAATTTTTACTGCGGTTGGTTTGTTCCGAAAGACTTTGACTTTGCAATACGCTGCTTGGAACTTTTGAATGCAAAATCCTATAAATCCGGCGCAAAGAATAATGCGCAAAATTGCGGCGAAGCTCAGCTTAATTCGCCTTCATATTATTTGATAAAAATATACGAGGGTAAATACAATCCGAAGCACAAGAATCCCGAAAAAGCGCAATATTGGAAAGGCGTTCATAAGAATAAAAAAGCCTAAGCCGCCGAACAATCGGCAGGGCTTAGGCTTAAAATTTACGAATCAACTATTATGGCAGCATTCTCTGAAAGCTAAATGGTATAAAACCGTTGTAATTCCAAGAGACGATAAACTTGTTGTACAAAGTTTCCAGACTTGCCTTGTTGACCATATGCAAACCTAAAATTTCTTTAGCTTTCTCTTCGTCCTTCTCAACACCCAAACCATAGTGGTAGCATTTCGCAAGCGCAAAACACATCGGCGCAATGCGATAATAAACCTTCTCCCCTTTTTTTATCTCTAATTTTGCATCTAAAATAGATCTCCAAATCTCAACCGCCTTGGCCTTGTCTTCAGGCACGCCTAAACCGTGAAAATAGCACACCGCCATATTGTGCATATCGTCCATTGACCCCTTCTTTGCACGCGCCTCAAACAGCTTAAAGGCTTCGCCGTAATTTGTCTCTAAAATCTCGAAATCATTGTCCGTGTATAACATTATAGCGTAATCTTGCGCCTTTTCTACACCAAGATTGGCGGCTCGTATTAAAAGCTCGCGTCCCTTTTCAATATTTTTATCCACTCCAAACCCACCAAGATAGTAAAACCCGACTGAATGAATTGCCGGTGGATAATCTTTCTCGGCTGCTTTGGAATACCAATAAAAGGCCTTTTTATCGCCGCCCCTTGGCCATTCGTAATTATCTCTGCTATAATAACACCCCAAGTAGTATTCGGCGTAAGTATTGCCCTCTTCGGCTTTCCTCTTTAGGTATTTCAAGGGTTCGTCCTCACTATACCTGTTGTTGAAATACGCCTCCAAATAATAATGGAAAGCATTCTCTTCATTCTTGTGAACTCCTATTCCATTTTCAAAGGCGTGCGCAAAGCGCATCTTCTGCTGATATTCCCTCTTCGCCTCATTATTAGCCTCATCTTCTGAAGCCCCATACCCGCAAGATAAAGCAAAGGAAAAAAACAAGCAGAATACAAAACAGCGAAAATTTCATAACAGATTCTGGTTTTAAGCATGAAAAAGAATTTGTCAATCATTACTTTTATTACAATTACAAGTCTTTAACTTCTCCGTTAAATATATTAATATTAACAGAACCATCGTATATTTTCCGCTCTCCCGGTTTTTCGCTGTAATTCTTTATTACACCACCTTCGGCACCTTCTCTCGGCGCATAATTAATTTCTTTGCTCGCACTTGCATGAACTTGTGCATAATGGGTTATATCGGAATCTGAAATTTTGCCTTGCTCAATATTTTCAGCCCCAAAAACATCTTTGGGTCTTCCCTTAACTGTGGAAATTCTCATTGAAATATTAAAATTACCTTCACCATATATTGTAATATAGTCATTTATCTTTTTCATTTCCTCGGATTTCCAATCGATATTTACCACGGATAGTCTTGGTATTTTGACCTCCCCTTTTTCGTTAGCCTTTACATCATAGGCAACATCAATCGCTTTTGTATCATATCCGTTTTTTGGATTTTTATATTTAATCTCAACATGGACAATTATCGTATTATCCGAATTTTTTTCATATCCTTTATCATAGAAATCAAATGCAGACCAAACACCCTCCTTGCGCTCTTTAGTTTTTGGATTTACATAGGGTTTAGTATTGAACGTACCTGAAAAATCTACGTACTTACCCGTTGGGTTTCTGTTTTCATCTATTTTTTCCATGCGCAGGTCTTTGCTTATGGCGCCCTTTGGAGCTTCCGCCTCTTTTGCCTCACTATTTGTCTCACCTTTTGCCTCATTTTTTTCGGATTGCGAATTTGCATCTTTACTTTGCGCTTCCTCCTCTTCTTCTTCCTCCTCCGCAGGGCTTGCATTTTCCGCTGCCGCACTTGCTGATTTTTGAGCGCTCTTGCTTTCGCCGCTCTTGGACGCCCCGCCATTGTCGCCCTCTGCAACCCACTGGCCGCCGTTTGACTGCCCCTTGGGCGCGCGCGCCTGGTCGGGATTGTACGTTAGCTCATCGGAATCGGGATTTTCCGGGGCCTCCGCCTCGGCCGCAATTTCTTCAAGCGAAAGCCTGCCGTTTGCGCACAAACAAAAGTTCTTTACAGCCTCCGCGCTTTCCAAGTCCGCAGAATCCGCATTGCCCTCGCCCCTCAAGCCCGCAAGATGCGCGGCCTCGTGTATAATTACTCCGGCTCTGTCGTCGCCTATTTGCTTTGTATCAAAAAAGGCGTCGTAAATTTTAATCTCGCCGCTATCTTCCGATACGCTGGACAATACCGAAGCTTCCGCCCCGCCCTCGTTTCCCTCGTAAACGGACTCGCGCACGCACTTTAAGCTCTTATCTTTAAAGCTTGCAATTAGCCCGTCAAGTGTCGCCGAAAGCCCGCTTGCGTCTTTTTTAAAAAGAGTCGCAGTCAAGCCCTCGTCAACTTCACCTTTTTTAAGTTTTTGCGAGGAGGAATTTAAAAGCAAAAAGGCCTCTTTTATTGCCTTACTTAAAAAGCTTCCCTCCTCCAAAGTAAACTTTGTGGCACGTTCATATTTAATTAATCCGTACTGTGTTTTTATTTGAGTTTCCATAAAACACAGCATATCACCGCCGCCGCAATCTTACAAATTTACTTTTGATACTTTTGAAAGAATGTATTTTTTTGAACTTTTTGAACTTAAATCCTCCAATCTGCACCGCTTCACTAAAAGCCTTTACCCCCACTAAAAAATTCTCCCCCACCCAAGTTAATTAACACCTCAGCTAAAAAAAAGACCTCGGAAAATCCGAGGCCTTAAAAAGCTTAGCGCAACTTGAAAATTCAAGCAAACTACGCGCCAATCTGGTAGCGTGTAAAGCGCTTGATTTCCAACTTTTCGCCGATAGTTGCAATCTTTTGTGTGAGAACTTCCTGCACAGTGTGCGCGTCGTCCTTGACAAAAGGCTGTTCCAAGAGGCATACGCCCTGATAGAACTTGTCGAGCTTGCCTTCGATAATCTTGGCCTTGATGTTTTCAGGCTTCTTGTCGTTTGCAAGCTGAGCTTCCGCAATTTCGCGCTCCTTTGCAACAAGCTCTGCGGGAACCTGGTCGCGCGAGATGCAAATCGGGGAAGTAGCGGCTATGTGCATGCACAAGTCCTTAACAAAAGCTTGGAAGTCCGCATTCTTTGCAACAAAGTCGGACTCGCAAGCGACTTCGATTAGAACTCCAACCTTGTTGTTAGAGTGTATGTAAGCCGAAATCAAGCCCTGAGAAGCCGTGCGACCAGCCTTCTTAGCGGCTGTTGCAACGCCCTTTTTGCGCAAAATTTCGATAGCCTGCTCCTCGTTGCCATTAGCCTCGACAAGAGCCTTTTTGCACTCCATCATGCCTGCGCCTGTGCGTGCGCGCAAGTCGCTTACCATTTTTGCATTTATTTCTGCCATCTTAAAGTCCTTTCCTTATTCCGCCTTCTGAGCGCGGGAAACAATCTGGGGGGTCTTGGGCTGAACGGTGCGGCGATTCAAGCCCGCCTGTACGGCCTCAACCAAAACTTCCGTTATCAAGCGTATGCTCTTAACGGCGTCGTCATTGCCCGGAATCGGATAGTCAACCAAAGTCGGGTCGGAATTTGTATCGACCAAAGCTACGACTGGAATACCCAACTTGCGGCACTCTGCAACCGCGATTTCCTCTGTCTTAACGTCAACTACGAAAGCTACGCCGGGGAGCTCGGAAATATCCTTGATGCCCTCAAAATTGCGGTTCATGCGCGACATTTCGCGGCGAATAGCTGCGGCTTCCTTTGCGTAGAGCTTATCCATTTCGCCATTAGCTTCCATCTCGAGGAAGCGGCGATACTTTTTGAGGCTTGAAAGAATAGTCTCAAAGTTTGTGAATGTTCCGCCCAACCAGCGGTTTACGCAGTAAGGCATATTGCACATACCGGCGGCCTCGCGCAAAATTTCCTGCGCCTGGCGCTTAGTGCCGATAAAGATTATATCCTTACCTTCTGCAACTATGTCTTCAACAACCTTAACGGCCTTTTCGAGCTGTTCGTAGGTCTTTTCGAGGTTGATGATGGATACGCCCGAACGGTGGTCGTAAACATAGGGCTTGGAACGGGGGTTCCAGCGGCGTGTCTGGTGGCCAAAATGCACACCGGCGTCCATCAAGTCTTTTACAGTGATATTCATAATCAGAGCTCCGTATTTCCCTCTCGGGAAACCTTGGATAATACTTTCTATATTTTGAGTTTTTATTTATTGTTGTTTTGCGAAACGAGAAGTTCCGTAAAAAGCGTATATGAAGCACTATAACAGCCGCGCTTGCAAGCATTTTTTAAAAAAAACGACTTTTTTGTAAAATCGCTAAGCTCAAAGAGAAAATTTTAAATGCTTACATATTTTTACGTTGCGCTGAAACGCTTTAAATTTAAAAACATTAAAACTAGTTTTTCATTTTTCAACTACCTAATTTACAACATGTTACATTTGAACATAAAAAAGCAGCGCTAGCTTTCCAAATGAGAATTCACATTTCTACCTACTCCCTACTCTATTCAAGCTAATGATTTAAACCTTACAGATTGAAAATTAAAAAATAAAAGGCGCACGGCATAATACCGTGTGCCCAAACTGCAAAAGCTATGTAAAATTCTAAAGCTTAAAAGACTTAAGTTCATCAGCACTTATAGTGCTAGATCCCATCTTGCCGACTACAATTCCGGCCGCAACGTTTGCAAATTTTGCGGCTTCTTCAAAATCGGCTCCCGCGCACATTGCAAGCGAAAGCGCTGTTGTTACAGCATCGCCCGCCCCGGAGGTGTCGCAAACATCTCGCGCCATTGTGGGGATATACTTAAGCGGCTTTGACTTCCTACAGATGTACATTCCGTCCTTTCCAAGAGTAATAACTAAGTACTCCGGGGCATGGCGCTTGTAAATTGACGAGGCTAGCGCATCTATGGGCAAAATGGAAGGATCGTCATCAAACATCTCTGCGAGCATAAAAGCCTCCGAGCGATTTGCCGTAAGCAGTGTGGGATTTGCAAAATTTAGCTTTCTGCGAGGTTTTGTATCAAGCGCTACAAACTTTTTTTGCGAGCGGGCGGTTTCAATTAGCGAGCGCAATATATTGTCATCCAAAAAGCCCCTGGCATAATCGCTAATTATAAGGCAATCCACACTCGAAATTGTATTTAACATTTTCTTTAGGAAGGATAGCGACGGAATGTAATGTTGAGGATTTCCATTTCTATCTATGCGTATAAGTTGCTGGCCCTTTGCAACAACCCTGCTTTTAACTATTGTGGGAGCCGCCTCTATTGCTTGCGAGCGCCTGAAGTCGACGTCCTCGTCAAGAAGCATATTTGACAGTGTTACGCTCGCTTCATCGGCTCCGGTAGAGCCGAATAATATAACCTTTGCGTCTAGCTGCGATGCGTCGATTGCAACATTCGCCGCCCCACCTGCAAACCAAGTGTCCTGCTTTACGTCGACAACCACAACTGGAGCTTCCGGAGAGACTCTGTCGGTATCGCCCCAGACATAGTGGTCTAGAATTACGTCGCCAACAACGGCAACTTTGAGCTTTGAAATGGCCTTAAGAAGTTTTTTCATACCCAGATGTTACGGCAAAAAAGCGGATTTGTAAAGATTAGAAAAGCTAAACTGGCCGCTAATTGTACATTGTGAGTAAATACGTTCAAAAGAAAGTCAAAGACTCGCAGCTAAAATCTGCAAAAGGTTCAAAGGATATCGCTACTTTTTTAACAAAGCAAGTGGAAGATTTAAGCGCCGCTTACGAATAACTGTAAGACGAACATAAAGCCTAAGCCGTGCCAAAACGTAAGCTTAAAGCTGTGATAGAAATATAACGGAGAATGAAAAATGAAAAGGATGTTTGCATGTTTTCTTGCCCTATTTGTAATCTTGCTTGTACTAGCCGGAAATAAAAATATTTTTTGCAAAATATCCAAGCAAGATTGCACGGACTCTAAGTTGGTGGGCAGCTACCTTTGCGATGCAGAAATCTATAAAGATACTAAAAAAGCCGTAAAGTGCCTAAAGAATGCGGCAGAGCAAGGATATAGAGACGCGCAGTTTAACTTGGGCCTGTGTTACTTCAATGGGCTTGGAGTAGATGAAAATCTGAAAGAGGCGGCACGCTGGTGGAAAAAATCAGCAGAGCAAGGGCATGCCGACTCTCAGTACCTATTGGGCATATACTATCTCTATGGAGCAGAAATCGATAAAGACCCCAAGAGAGCTGTAGAGTGGTTAAAAAAAGCGGCGGAACAAGAGCATAGAGAGGCTCAGTATAACTTGGGCATATGCTGCGCTAAAGGAAAGGGTGTGAGCAAAGACCTCGATGAGGCTGCATATTGGTTTAGCAAAGCCGCAGCTCAAGGGCACGCAAACGCCCAAATGGCCTTAAAGAACTTAAGGATAGCAAAATAGTCTCACAAAATGAAAAAGTGAGGGAAGATTTTTTTCTTAGCTGCGAATAAGTATGTAAACATACATGCGTGGCACTTTTGCCCCGCGGGCGTATTTCATAAAATATATAAAAAATAGCGGATATGAAAAAAATATTAAAACGACTCTTTGCGTTTGCATTGTTTGCATTCGCTCTTTTAGGCGCGTTTGCCCAAAACGACATAAATAGCATAAAAAAAGCAGCAGAGCAAGGCGACGCAAACGCACAACTAAATTTGGGTACATGCTATTATAATGCTCAAGGCGTAAATCAAGACTTTAAGAAAGCTGTTTTCTGGTTCCGCAAAGCTGCTGAACAAGGCATCGCCCAAGCTCAATTCTATTTGGGGGTATGCTACGAAAATGGTAACGGCATAAACAAAGACCTTAATGAAGCTGTTTGCTGGTATCAAAAAGCCGCTGAACAAGGTTACGCAAATGCTCAATTCTATTTGGGGGTATGCTACTATAATGGCGATGGTGTAAGCAAGGACTTTAAGGAAGCTGTTTGCTGGTATCAAAAAGCCGCTGAACAAGGATTAGCCGAGGCTCAATTCTGTTTGGGGGTATGCTACAAAAATGGTAACGGCATAAACAAAGACCTTAATGAAGCTGTTTACTGGTACCGTAAAGCCGCTGAACAAGGATACGCCTATGCTCAATTCTATTTGGCTCTATGCTATGAAAATGGTAACGGCGTAAATCAAGACTTTAATATAGCCGCTTATTGGCTTCGCAAAGCCGCTGAGCAAGGCGATGCCAAAGCTCAATTCAATTTGGGACTATGCTACAGCAACGGCGTTGGTATAAGCAAAGACTTTAAAGAAGCTGTTTGCTGGTTTCGCAAAGCCGCTGAACAAGGCGATGCCAAAGCTCAATTCTATTTGGGGGTATGCTACTATAATGGCGATGGCGTAAATCAAGACTTTAAAGAGGCTGCCTATTGGTTCCGCAAAGCCGCAGAACAAGGTAACTCAAATGCGCAAGAGGCATTGAGAAAATTAGGACGAATGGAATAATTAAGCAAAAAACAAGAGGGAAGATTTTTTCCCAGCTGCGAATAAGTATATAAATATACATGCGTGGCACATCTGCCCCGCGTGCGTATTTCATAAAATATATAAAAAATAGCAGATATGAAAAAGATATTAAAACGACTCTTTGCGTTTGCATTGTTTGCATTCGCTCTTTTTTAGGCGCGTTTGCCCAAAATGACATGAATAGCATAAAAAAAGTCGCCGAGCAAGGCGACGCCCAAGCTCAATTCAATTTGGGTAACTGTTATGCTAAAGGCGAAGGCGTAAACAAGAATCTAAAAGAGACTGCCTATTGGTTTCGCAAAGCCGCCGAGCAAGGCCAAGTAAAAGCTCAAGAAGCATTAAAAAACCTTAATGCAAAAGAAATAAGCACTCCTAAAACATCAAAAAAAATAAAAACTCCACTCCAAACCCCTAAAGAAAGAAACGCAAGATTAAAGCAACTAAAAGAAAACTTACAAAACTCCGACAGTATAATAAGGAAGGCGAAGGCAAAAGCCTATGACGGCCGCAGGCTCATTTCAAGCGGCGAGGCAAAGGCAAACAGGCGAGACTACATAGCGGCCGAAGGCACCGCGATGGCAAGATTCGTATCGATGGAGCAGACCAGGCAAAACGGCAGGGAAGAAATCGAAAGAGGCGAAGCGCTTATAAGAGAGTCTGAAGAAGATCTCGCAAAAATAAATGAAACTATCGAAGAAATTGAACGTATAAGCGAAAGTTTGGAATTGGAAAATAAAGACGGCCAAAAAGTTGTCTGCCGACCTCTTGAAATTGAAAGGGGCAAGCTGTATGCATTTGCAAAAGGTAGAGTTTACGAGTTGCCGCTGAATGTCTTGACCGACAAATCTAGGGAACTTGTCGAAAAAGCACTCAAAGAATAGAATTTTCTTGATATCAAAATACATAAATAAAAGCATTGAAATGTAAAGATACAGCGCAATCGAATATTGAAAATTTTAAGTATTCCCCGAACTTAAAATATAGAATTAAGCTTCCGCAAAATAGCTCCGCTCTTTAGTTAAAGAATGAGCTAGCGTCTTTGCAGGATAAACCCTGCATGTTTACGTAGCGCGAGCGCAAGAGCGCTTGGTTTGAGTGGCCCATATTAAGCTGAA
>URYY01000024.1 GCA_900552245.1 uncultured Opitutales bacterium
GCACCCGAAACCACCGCCGAAGGCGGAGCCGAAACAACCTTCTCTATTTGAGCCGAAAGCTTTTGTTCCTCATCCTGCCTGCGCTTGATAAACTCCTGAAAGCGAGCCTGTCTCTCCTCCGGGCTCATATTCCTAAACTCGGGTGGAATGGGAGGGCCAAACCCACCTTCGTCCGGCGGAGGTGGCATATCTTGTGAAAAGCCAGGGAAGAATGCGCCAGCTGCGGCAAAAATAAATATATAGAAAATCCTACTCATTTTCATTTTTAATTTTAGAAGCTGCCTCCGGTGAATTTGCAGGAACTTTTTGCTCGTTAACTTCGCCCTCTGCAGCTTCAGAGTCATCTTCTTTAGCTGTCTGCGCAGCCACAGATTTACCTTGCTTTAAATCGGATTCCTCAGCAGGTATGGTTTCAATCTCTATGGAAATTTCGGGCTTTGGAGCAGCTGAGGTAGCATCGCCGCCCTCGAGGTTATCACTATTTGTACCCTCCGGAGTTTCTATACCCGAGCTTTTTTGAGCTTCGGCAGACTCCCTTTCAATAGAGCGAGTCGAGCCGTCCACTATGCGCCTATCGCCCGTAATAAGTGTCCACGGAGCGGTAAAGAGCTTGTTGTAGAAGCGATTTTTTTCAAACTCCTCGAAGTTTGCCTTTAGCTCCGCCGGCGTGTAGAAGTCGCCATTTCTAAGATAGTTTGAGACCTCGCGCTCTATGTGCGTTCCCTTTACGTACTTTGAAATTGTATTTTCGGAATCCAAGCTCTGTATCACAGTTGGGCGTATGAATATTATCAGTTCTCTGCGCTTGCTCTGGCTCGTCGCCGGAGTAAAGAGCGAGCCTATCAAAGGCAGGTCTCCCAAGAGCCATACAGACCCCTCGTTGTCGCTGGCATCAGTCTGCTGCAAACCTCCCAACACGATGACCTCACCATTTTCGGCATAGACGGTGCTCTTTGCATAGCGCTTGCTGACTACGGGTTGCTCGTTTGCGTCTATCGTCGTGTAGCGAGCTATGGAGTCGACGCTCTGGCGTATTTCCATCTGGATTTTTCCGTCGGTACCAACGTACGGAGTAACTAACAGGGTTATACCTATATCCTTGTATTCAACTTGCGACTTCGTCGCCGTTACGCTAGAGAGATCCGTCGTCGTAGAAGTTATTATCGGATATTCCTCCGAGACCGTGATTTCAGCCTCGACAGAGTGAGTTGTTACGATTGTCGGCGCCGACAAAACCTTCACATTCTGGTTTTCGCTGGCCGTGTTAAAGACTGCGTTAAATCCGGACTTTCCGAGATTTAGCGAAAAGGCCTTCGTGCTGGAGTCCGGCAAAGTGCCGGTGCTCGTAGTTATGTCAACGGCATTCGCCTCGCCAAAGGGATTCGGGTTGCCACTGCCGTCCGCTCCGGAGGGATAGTTGTGTGAAATGCCAAAGGTGCTCAAGCCCGACACTTGCGAATCCGTGAGATTTACTTCAGTTATAATCACATCTATTTTAACCTGCTCGACTGCAACGTCTAACTTTCCAATTATATCCCCCAACTGCTTTAAGTCTGCCGGCGTTCCGTAGGCGACAACCGACGAGCTCTTCTCGTGGGCGACTACCTGCACATAGTCGCTGAATTCAAGCCCCGTAGTTCCATCGCCGGAAGTAAGACCGCTCAGACCTGCCAAATTCACATTCACCCGTTGTGTCTGCCCCGGTCTTCCCCTTCCGGAGGAGGCTCTGGCGGCGGCGCTTGCAGCACTTGCGGCTATGGTTGCAGCGTTGCTATTCTTTGCCTGCGTCATCTTCTGAACCTGCTGGCGCTGCTGTTGAATTATTGAATTTAGAACCTGAGTGATTTCCGCCGGCTTGCAATGGCGTATCTTGTAAACTTCGTTTTTCAGTATGGGCTCGGACACCACATCCAAACCCTCTACAAACTTCTTTATGATATCCAAGTTTCCCTTGTTTGTGACAACTATCAGCTGATTTGTGCGCGTATCCACATCTAAGGTCGTGCCCTCAAAATACTTCCTTAGCATCTCATTTTGCATTTTTACAAGCCTCTCGCGCAAGTCTGCAGCCCCAACGTTTCTTATCTGGATAAACGCAACATCCTCCCTCAATTTTGCAGGCTTATCCAACTCTTTTAGAATTTTTTCGGCCTTTTGCAAATTTACCAGTGTATCGGTTATCAAGACGGCATTGCTGCGCTGGAAATGCTCAATTGCCGAAACGCCCTCCATACTCAAAAATGAACGCACCTTAGTTAGAAAGAATTGGGCGTCCATATATTCCAGCTCAAATAGCCTCGTGTAAAAGGTCTGAGTCGGGGTCAAATTTTCTATATCTCCGTAGAGAAATTCCGGAGCCTGCCTATTTACACCTATAACCGGAACAGCCCTCATAAATTTGTCGTCCAAGGGCAAAATCGCAACTCCATTTAGCGACAACAGCGCAGTCAAAGCCGAGATAGCGTCATCGCGCGTCATCTTTCGCTTTGAGACAAAATTTATTTTCACATTGGGTATGCCTTGGGCTATGAGTATAGTTTTCTTTTTTAAGATTTCCAGTGCCTGTAAAATTTGCATTGGAGATTCGTCCACAAAATAGAAAGGCCCCTGCAGATCGCCTGATTCGTTTATGCCCGATATCGGATTTGAAAATCTGTCAGCCCTATCGAAAGGCCGCGCGCCCCTTCCAAAGTCTCTGCGGCCAAATGGAGGAGGCGGTACAATGCTTTGCGATGTTGCGCCCGCGGGCGTAGCAGCCGGCGCTAAAGCCTCTTGAGGGGCAGGCTGCGCAGCTTGGGGTTGAGCATTGCCGCTAGCGGCAATAGGCGCCTGCGTAGGCTGCCCCTGCGGGGCGGGCGCTGTTTGAGAAAATGCAAGCGCGCTTGCAAAAAGAGATGTTATAACAGTTAAAAGCTTCATGTAAAAAATCCGACTCTTGCGCCGCGCCGACAAAAAGCGCGCACTACTTGTAATGGTATACCTGTGGTTAACAAAATTTAAAGCATATTGTTTCAAAATTTTGCGTCTAAAAATCATAATCAAAGCCTAAACTAGATTTTCGCTCAAACCGAATACGGAAGAGACTATGCCCAAAGCTACGAGAAATATTATAACTACGGCGCTCAAAAGCGCAACAGCCGTCAAAATTGAGGTAGCTGTCTTGATGTCCGATCTCAGAATTTCATCGTGCATCTTCTTTATTTCTGCAAAGCACTCGACGAGGCTGCCTGTGCGTTCGCCCACAGAGAGAATATCTATATCGTCATCGTCTAAAATTTTGAAATTTTTGAAGGCCTGCGCAACCGCAACGCCATCGTTTACTGCGAGTCTGCACTGCTGAAACTGCAGGCGCAGATACGCATTTTTTATAGTCTTTTCCGCGAGCCTAAATGTTTCCGTGGTGTTTACTCCCGACTGGTACAGAGTCGAAATCAAATTGGTAAATCTGCAAATATCCGCATTAAATACGATTTTTCCGATGAGCGGACTTTTGAGAAGAATTTTATCGCTTTCTATTCTTCCACTTTCAGATTGTCGCCACTTTGCAATGGCGATTATTGAAATAAAAACGACCGCCGCCACAATAGGCGTGCCATAAATCATGGCATCTCCCATAAATAAGAGTATCTTAACCGGCAAGTTGAGCTCGCCGCCGAGATTTGCCATCATATTTTCTATCATTGGCATCAAGTAAAACAAGAATAGCAATACCACGCCAAAGGCCAGAGAGCAAAGTATTATGGGATAAACGAGCGCCGAGCTAACGCTTGCCCTCAATTGCCTCTTGCTTTCCAAATATTCCACAATGTTTGTAAATACCGCAACTATGTTTGCCGTGCTTTCGCCCGCCTCCGAGAGATGGACAATGCAGGGCTCAAAAATTTTAGGATAGTTTTGCATTGCGCTCGCCACGGTTGCACCCTCGCTTACAGATTTGTAAAGTTCGCGCGAAAGCGCCTGCATATCCTTATTTAAAGAGCGCTGGGCAAGCGACTTCAGGGCGTCGCCCAAGGGCATACCGCCCTTGCAAAGCTGCAAAACTTTTTTAAAGAACATAAGAGCCAACTTCTCTCCACCGCTTAATGCCCTCTTTGAATCCTCAGAAGATATGGCAGCCTGCGAGGCCGACGCCGGCTCAGCCCCCTTTAAATCTATCACCCTGAGTCCGCGCGCCGCAAGCTTTGCCATTGCGCTTCGCCTATCAGCAGCCGTTATTGCAGACTTTAAAATTGCCCCGCTAGAATCTGTCGCCCTGTATTGAAATTCCGCCATATTTTACTTTCCGTTTTCATCCACCAAAGAGGCGTAGTGCATAATCTCCTCAAGCCCGGTAGTTCCCTTTTTAAATAGTTCCCAACCGCATTGCTGCAGAGTTCTCATCCCGTGCTGCAGCGCTATTTCGCGAATTTCGCTGGCGGTTTTTCGCGCAAGTATCGCCTCGTGAATCTGATCCGTTGCAAGCAGTATTTCAAAAATTCCTACTCTCCCGTAATAGCCCAAATTTCTGCAGTGGGGGCAACCATTTGGCTTGCAAGCCCCCTGTGCGTTTTGAACTTCGCTCGGATCGATTTTTAGCGATACCAAACAAGAGGCCAAATACGAAATATCGTAATCCGCCGGGATTTTGCAGCTGCACAATTTTCGGACCAAGCGCTGTGCCATAATCATCTCTACGGACGATGCAATCAAAAATGGCTCTATATCCATATCAATAAGCCTCGTCAGAGCACCGGCTGCGTCATTTGTGTGCAGGGTGCTCAAGACCAAGTGCCCAGTCAAAGAGGCGCGTATTGCAATATCGGCAGTCTCGCGGTCTCGGATTTCACCCACCATTATCACATCCGGGTCCTGCCTCAAAACCGAGCGCAAAACCGAGGAAAACGTAAGCCCTATCTCGGGGTGCACCTGCGTCTGATTCACCCCCTCTACCTCGTACTCCACGGGGTCCTCAACTGTTATTATTCGTATTTCCGGCGAGCGCAACTTGCGTATGAAAGCCGTCAGCGTCGTCGATTTTCCGGAGCCGGTGGGCCCTGTTACAAGTATTATCCCGTGGGGCCTGGCAAGCGGTTTTTTGATTTTTTCGATATCCTCCGGCAAAAAGCCCAAATCCACTATCGATATTGGCTGAGACTTCTTTGTGAGAAGGCGCATTGAAATACTCTCGCCGTACATTGTGGGCAAAGATGAAATACGTATGTCTATATCCTCGCCGTTTTTTAGGGAAAAGCCTATGCGGCCGTCCTGCGGGCGCCTCTTTTCAGAAATGTTGAGGCGCGCCATAATTTTGATTCTGGATATTATGGAGTCTTTAAACTTCAAGAGGTTGTCCGGCAGTTTTACCGGTACCAGATTTCCGTCTATCCTGTACCTGATATTTAGGGAGTCGCGCTGAGGCTCTATGTGTATGTCGGTCGCCCTATCCGCCATTGCCCGCGTTATTATTTCATTTACAAATTTTATTATGGCAGCGTTCTCGTCCTCCTCCACCTCGCCGTCGGCCTCCGCCGCGTAAGCCGATAAGTCTTTCTCTGAAAGGCTCCCGGCGCCGACTCCAAAGATTTCGGATATTTTTTCCGAAAGGGCAAGCGACGGAGCTATTTTCCATAGCGCCAATTTTCCGGACAGCGAGAAAATCCATTTGCCCATATCCTCCGTAGGAATCCACGGCGTTAGAAACTCTATCGAATTTTCATCTTCAAAGCATGGAAAGCACGCGTACTCGGATATCAGTTTTAAGGAAAGAGTCTTAGAGGGCTTAGCCAAACTGCTTAAATTATCCGCGTACGGCAGGCCCGACAATTCAGATATTGCCTTTGCAACTATAGCATCGCTCTTTGCAGTCTGCTCCATCACAAGCTGAGCCTTGCGCGAGCGCTCCGCCGCGATTACGGATTCGACAATTTCGTCCTTTGCTCGAAGCCCCAGCTTTTCAAAAAGTTTTACAATAAATTCCTTCTCGTCTACAAACATCGCCTATAAAAGTTAAATTGATTTTAAATTTACAGAGACAAACTCTCCCTTAAAATTTACCCCGAACATTCCAAGCCCAAGCGCAATACTCCCCTACATTTTGAATTCAAAAGACCTAATTTCATAGCGCGCCGACATGACGCCCTTACCGTCCGAATTTAGCTCGGCGCTCTTTACCGACAGGTATGGAGCCAATTTTGCAAACTCCCTTTCGAGCGCCACCAGCTTTTCCATTCCCTCTCTTTGAATCGACAAATTCAAAGTGTATATAGTCATTTTGTCCGACTTCTGCTCGGGCGCAAATGTCATTCCGAAATTCGCTATGCCCTGGGCGCGCACAATCTTCTCAACTTCAACCCGCAAATCCTCTATCATTTTTGAGCTATCGAATTTCTGCTTCTGCTTTTGAAGATTTTTTTCAACCGAAGATTTTTGCGAAATTAAGAGCTCCGCCGATTCTATCTTAGCAAGCAAATCAGACTTCTCTGCACTGAGCTTCCTCTGCGTAGAAATGCTGGTTGATAGCCATATTATTATGGCAGTCCACAAGAGCATAAAAAGCAAGAGTCTCTCGCGCGAAGTTCTGGAGTCGTAAAATTTTTTAAGTTTATTTAACATTGGAAATTGCCTCACTCTTTAAATTCCACATTGAGAGTCCAAGAAGTTCCGCCCGCCGTTGCGCCGGAAGTCTGCATATTTACCTCCTTTACGTCGGCTCTGTTTTTCAGGGCTTTCTCAAAGTCTTTTATAAGCGCCACCGACGAGGACCGCCCCTTTACCTCAATGTTTCTCGGGCCCGATACGGCACTTTTTGAAAAGTTTATGCCCTCGGGTCTGGATCTGTTTACCTTGGCTAAGAGCAGCATGTTATTTAGCTGCTTTGAGCTTATGTCCCTCAAAAATAAGACCTCGCCTCCCATTTGCTGGACTAGCTCCGACTCAGGTCTCAACTTTTCAAAAGTGGAGCTCAAACTCGATATTTCCGACTTTCGGTACAGAAACGACAAGTTCCAAAATACAAGCGCTATCAAAAAAACTAATGCGCAGACAAAGGAAGCCAGTGCAAGACGGTTCTTAAATACGTTCTTGTAAGCCGCTCTGAGCGAGACTGGGTCTCTAACATCAGCCCGTGCAAAAAATTTGAATCCGCCGTGGGTTATGCACAGCTTCTCGCCGGAATCCGACAAGAGAGTAATCTCAAAATTTAAAAGTCCCTTTTTATCTATTGAAAAATCGTAGCGATAGTCGAATGAATCGATTCCGGCCAATTTGCAGAGCTTATCGAGAGCCGCCTTCTCGGAAGAATCCGCTTTTTTTGTCAGCGCAAAAACATCGATCCACTTACCGTTTGAAACTTTTATTGCGGCGTATTCAACTATCTCAGAGTCAATGCGCCTTGCCGCGAGGTTCCAACCGTCCTTAAACTTCATTCCCCAAAGAAGCGCCGCAAATGGAATTACCCTGGGCGCGATAGCCATGAGCTGGAGCAATTTTTTATTTCTAAGCAAAACATCTGCAGCGCTGGCAAAAATCAGAATTTTCCCCTCAGAAGCGCAAAATCCCCAGCGCAGCAAGTCTATGGGAAGCGGTGAATTGCTCTCCACCAAGGTCTGTGCGTAAGAGCGCAAATCGCCCTCGCTTAACCCCGGCGGCATATCTTCAACTTTGAAGAAAAAAGCCTCCTGTGGAACAAACAATATACCTGTCTTTCTATTTCCCATCAAAATTCCCCTCCAAGCAATCCAAGAGTGTTTGTAGAATGCAATTTTTTAAAAGTTTCAAGTTTTTTTTCATACTACTTTCTGCGGCCTCCTTCAATTAAGGAATTTACGGTTATGGAATTGCCAGATACGGAACAGACGGCCGTGAGAGTAAATTTTGACACGCCCCTGCTCACACTGACATATATGCTCAAAATTCTGGCACTCACCCCCACATACCTCAAGGGCAAAGTCGCGCCCCTATTTTCCAATTCGGTTTTCTGAGTTACCCAAGTAATGCCGTCGCGCACTCCGGCTGCATCGCCACTTATGGCGTCGAATATGTTATTGTCGAAGTCGATATCGTCCATTTTGTAGAGGGCGTGCAGCACCAATTCGCTTGCGGTATTAAAATTTACCTCGCCGGTGGTGTTTAGAATCGAAACTGCCGACACAAATTTTTCGTAGATTTCGTTTGGCTGTCCGTCCTCGCTAAAGAAGTAGTTTGAAATATCCTTAACGTAGCGCAACTCGTCAAAGGAGCGCAGCATTCTGTTTGGGGGAACCGCCGCATCGACATCGTAATCGTCCTTTTCAGCCCCCTGCAATCTGGCGCTGTCGTCGCTATCGACCCAATCGAGCAAAAGCTGCGAAACTACACTTGCGTCAGACTCGGTAAAGCCTATTTCGTAAAGTAAATCTTCAAGCTCGCTCTCCTTTAAAACCGGCAGAGGCAACTTGCCCGTCTCATCTACAATTTCAACCTTGCAAGTCAAGCCCTCCGGCAGCCTCGCCCTGCCGTCCGCAAGTAAACTTCCCCAACCCTGCTTGGGCGAGTAGAGAGAGCCGTCTATAGTGGTGTACTCCTTAAGCTCGGCCATGGCCGCATAAAACGCGTTGTAGGCGTCGTGCCTAATTTTGTTTTCGTACACCACGGGAACGCGCAAGCGCATTTCTACAAGGGCGTAGTCCATTACAAAAACTATGACTGTTGCCAGAAATAGCGTTGCGCCAAGTATGAAAAATAATACGGCAGCCTTTCTAGTCTTTTTCAGTAACTCCATAGCTTATCTGCGCCCTCCTCCCGAACTTTGAGATTGCCCCTGCTGCGATGAAGCGCCCGACTGGCCCGATGAAGCCGACTGAGACGGCGCAAATTGGGAGTCCACTACTGGTGAAAGCGGCACATAGCGCTCAAATGTCTCAGCCCCTCTTTTAAATGTAAGCTTTAAAAATTTTGGCAGCGAACCTGCCGCAATAGACGAAGATGAAAGCATATCCATATCCTCTTCATACAGCCACCTGCCCGTATCCTCCTCTATGTAAACGTACTCAAACTTCTCAACATAGGCGGATATCAAAAACTCATATACGCAGCGCTCGTCGGTAAATGAATCCGGATCCTCATTTTTTATAAAAGTCCAAAGCAAGTACAGCCCCTCGTCCTCCCTAAAATCAAGCCAAGCTACCTTTTCCGGAGAAAAACCGCGCTTTGCAATATAAAGAGGCATATCGTTTAGAATGCCAAAGCATATTTTGCGCTTCTCCGCCAAGGTGGCGTCGGGGGGATTTCCTATCAATAGCTTCCCGGAAAATGTCCCCGAAGCCCCCGTTAAGGAATAGTCCATACCACTTGGAAAATCCGAATTTCTGAGGGCCGACTTTAAAAAATTTTCAACTCCATTTACGTGCAAATCAAAGGGCTCTCCCTCTTCAAAGTGCCGCAAAACCGAAGCCATATCAAACATAAGCGAGCACGCGCCAACCATTACAACCCCCGATATTGCAATTGCAAATAGAGTCTCTAGCAAGGTAAATGCGCGCGCGTTTTTCATTGCATTAGCTTCCTTGTATCGTCGAGGTATTCGCGCCTGTCGTCGAGTATCTCATCTCGGTCAACTATGTTTGTCTTTAGCTGGTCGTACCAGGCTGGGCGCACTAGATAGAAACTCTCCTTGTAGTCCAAGTCCTCGCACTCCACAGTTAGAACAAATAAATCTATTATGTCGGTAGCTTCGGCGTCTCCCGTTATTGTAACGCTATTGCCGTCAGTATCGTATATGTCAAAGCCATTTTGAAATTCCTCAAGCGAGCTTACACCGAGAATCTTGCCCCTTATGTAGTCGGTCATGGCGTCTTTTGCCGAATCCTTCTTTATTCTGTTTACGGAGGCTAGGCAGTTAAAGCAAGTTTGCGAAATCAAGACAGATACCACCGCAAATAGCGCAAGGGCCGCCACGCACTCAATCAAAGTAAAAGCACTGCAATATCTAGCCTTCATTTTTCGCCTCGGTTTTTTTTAGCTCCAATGGGAAGCCTGAAAACACGTCCACACTGAATTTGAGAATGCTTTGGGTATCAATCTTAAGCTCTATATTTGCCGGAGTCATTGTAGAATCAGGCGCGAATCTGAGACACTGCAGAGTTTCAAAGCCCTTTAAATCGTTCGTCGTAAAGCTGTAAACCTCCGGATAATTCGGCCTAAAAAACACCTCTATCTTAGGCAGATTAGCGAGTTTTTCCTCGCGTTTCTTCCGTTTTTCCTGAAGCTTGAGAAGCGATTCAACAGTTTCTAGATCTGACTCTTCAACTTGCCGCTCTATACCCTCCTCGGAGCCGGCTGAAGCATCCGCCTTTTCATCTTCCAGGGAATATAGATTTTTTCTGAAGACCTCCGAACCGTCGTAGGTTCTTCTTGCGACCATATCGCAAGTGGACTCCTCAAAGTATAGCGAAATTTCCTCGCCCTCCTCTAGCGCAGCAAGCCGCGCAAGCTTTAAAGTTTCCAGAAATATTACCTTTGGAGGCCTGCGCTTTATCCCGTCTAAAAAAGTGAAGTTTGAAACCGCAACTGCTGAAATTATCCCTATTAGCGCAATTGTAACAAGAACCTCAAGCAGAGTAAATGCGCTTCTACTTTTCAACATTTTAAAGACTGGATTAGATTTGCTGCAGCTCGGATTGCAAAACTATTTTTTATCTTCCTTTTTCCAGTTGCAGATGTCGTCCGCGCTTTCGACGCGATCCGGACCCCAAGACCAGAGGTCGTAGGAATCAGTATTGTTTACACCCGGACATTTGTACTGGTACGGATTGCCCCAAGGGTCTTGTGGGATAGACTTCTGCTTCAAATACGGCCCCGTCCAAACGCCTTCAGTGCCCTCTGGAGCCTTTATGAGAGCCTCCAGCCCCTGCTCTGTTGTGGGGTAGGCTCCAACGGCCATTCTGTAAGCCATAAGCGGAGTATCCATGCCAGAATCCACAAAGGTTTGAGCTATCTTCTTTTGCCCGCCTGAAAACAAGCTGCCAACATTGCTTATCGCAAAGCCCGCAAGCAGCGCAAGCAGAGTTATAACGACCAAAATTTCGAGGAGCGTAAAGGCCTTCCTCTTTCTATTTTCGTTTCTTCTGATTTTCATATTCGTCAAATTTAAGGAGTGTTTTGAGTCTATTACTCGCTTAAACAACTTTACAACAACAAAGTTTCAAGCGAGCGCAAAAAAGCCCCGAAAAAAAGGCTTTCGAGGCTTTTAAAAGTCCGCCTTTTACTCCAGATAAAAGCCTTTACAAATGTCTGGTTTAGCGGGCAGCGCATTCCACTTTGCGACAAAGTCGGCCTCGTTTGTCGCAAATAGAGGCGAAATTTCTATATCCCAAACCGGAGCGCCGTCTTCGCCTAGCTCTAAATTTACACCCGCAGCTCTGAGCCACCTTGCAAATTGCCTTTTCTGATCCCGCCTGCAAGTAGCGGGGCTATCTACTCCCTCTGCATTTTTTACGGGCGAAAATTCGTCGCATCTGGACCCCTCTATAATTACGGGATTTTTTGCAACCTCTAGAGCGTCAAAGACAAACATTTCAAACTTTATGCCGTTTGGAGTCTCGGGCTTCACTATTTCCCCGGAATCGCCGAGGTAGGGAATTTTTTTATCGGCGCGGTGGAAGGGCAACTTTTTACCGCAAGTGCCGGAGCCTAGAAGTTCAATAAAATCCACGTCCAGTATGTGTATTGCAACGCTTCCGGCTTTAAAAGTTAGCGAGCCGTCCGAATTTGTCATATTTTTAAGCTTATCCGGCAAATCGGAATACTCTATCACGCATAGCTTGCCGTCTCTCAAACAAAAATGGCCGACCTTTTCGCCGGCATAGGCCTTGGGAATCATCTTTGAAGACATCTGGGATTCTCCCAAAATATGGAAGCCCAAGAAGTAGGGGTCGATTATATCGACTAAGGGATTATCAACTTGAAAATAGCTCAAGTACTTTACCCCCATAGCCCTCATTCGCTCTATGGCGCCGCTTCTTACCATTGCCCGCAAGCAGCCGCCGTGCCCGTCAGGGGTCATAGCAATTTTGCCCTTATCTGCAAGAATTATCTTGCCAGATTTATCGACTGCCGGCATTAGACCTTGAGTGAAAAACAGCACATTCTCCGGATTCAGCCCGAAGAAGGAATTTTCCTTAAAGAATGCCCTAGTCTCGGCATCGTTTATGTGGCTTGTCATTATAAGCCATGGGATTTGAACGCCGTATTTTTTTTGGGCAAAAATTATTTTTTCCGCAAAAATCTGAAAGAGCGATTTAGACTTAACGGGGCTAATCTTAAAAAGGCCCTTGGGGTGGTCGAACCCCAAGCGCGTGCCCTGCCCGCCCGCTACTACAAATGCGGCAAGCTCGCCGCGCCTTATTGCAGCTTCGCCAACTTTTTTTGCGTTTAGCCACTCAGGGTCTGAATCCTTACTTTTGGCTAGCGGAATAAAAGCAGCGGGCTTGAGATTTTCGGCATCTAACTTGTCAGCCTTAGATTCCTTCAATACTAAAGTATCGACTAGCGACTCAAGCTCTTTTAAATCGACTTTTGAAAGTTGCTCTAGCAGAGCCTGCCTCTGACTTTCGCCAAGCTCTCCAAAGTATTTAAAAACCTGCGACTGCCCCGCGGAGTCAAATTCCGCCATTAGCGATTTTAATTCATTTTCCATAAGACTTGTGCTCTTGAATAGATTTTGCGACATTTAAAAATCCGCCTAAATCTTAAAAAACAGAGCCTGGCAAAGTCAATCCAGATATTGGGAAATAAAAAAATAAGCCGGCAAAAAAATAATTTTAACTTAATTCTAAATATTACGATTAAGCTTAAGTGCACATATTTGGCTTTCGGTATTCGAGATGGTGAAAAGCTTAAATAAAAAAATGCGCAAATACGGCGCAAATTTAAGAACAAATAAAATCGAAAGGTAAAAATATGGTATTAGGAACGAGATATCCGACATTGGCATTCCACACCGGCGGCGCCGGACAAGCAGCAGACGGCATTCCGCCGCAGCCCTTTGAGACGTTCTGCTACGACAGCGCCCTCATGGAGGCTAAGATTCAGGATTTTAACATTGTGCCCTACACTTCGGTGCTGCCCAAGGCCTGCTTTGGAAATATAGTGGACGTTGACCAAGTAAAGGATCAGTTCGTGCACGGCGCGGTGTTGGAAGTAATCATAGCCGGAAACGGAGCGCGCATAGAGGACCACAAAGCCATAGCAACCGGAGTCGGGATCTGCTGGGGCAAGGACAGCAAGGGAGAGCTCATCGGAGGCTGGGCGGCGGAATACGTCGAATATTTCGACACTCCTATCGACGACGACATTGCTAAGTCTCACTGCGAGATGTGGCTAAACAAATCGCTGAATCACGAACTCAGCTTGCGCGGAGTTCAAAAGCACAGCGAATTCCAAATCTACCACAATTTTATAAATATAACACAGCCCTTTGCGTACTGCCTTACGGCACTCGGATTTTTAAATTTTGAATACGCAACCCCTGCCGTTCCAAGACCCTTAAAGAAGTAGAAAGCGGACTGCAAATATGTCGAGCCTTGATAACAAGACGGCCGCCCATTCACAGGCGGCCTCGGGGGCGAAAAAGCTGGGCGTCGTGGGGCTTGCGGCAATAGTTGTTAGCTCCATGATAGGCGGAGGCATATATTCGCTACCGCAGAATATGGCGGCGGGAGCCGGGCTTTTGGCTGTAATTCTGGCGTGGATTATAACGGGAATTGGAATGTATTTTATAGCCAATACTTTTAGAATCCTAGCTGCAGTAAAGCCCGATCTAACTGCTGGCATATACATGTATAGTCGCGACGGTTTCGGCCAGTATGCGGGCTTTACAATAGCCTGGGGATATTGGCTTTGCCAAATTTTTGGAAATGTCGGCTACGCGGTAATAACTATGGATGCGCTCAATTATTTCTTCCCCGGAACTTTCACGGGCGGGAATAATTTAAATTCCATAATAGGCGGCTCCGTACTCATATGGGGTTTTTGCCTTGTAGTTTTATCCGGAGTAAGGCAGGCTGCCGTTATAAATCTGGTTGGCACAATTGGTAAGCTAATACCGCTTTTCATATTTATAATTGTGGCGTTTTTCTGCATGCATCTAGACAAATTTTCCTTTGATTTTCTCGGGCATGCAACTACGCAGGGCGAGAGCAACCTAGGTTCGATTCCAGCGCAGATTAAGAGCACAATGCTAGTTACCCTATGGGCCTTCATAGGTATTGAGGGCGCTGTGGTGATGTCAAACCGAGCCAAGGATCAATCCTCTGTGGGCAAAGCTACGCTGTTGGGATTTTTCGGATGCTTGGTAGTTTACGTACTGCTATCCGTGCTGCCCTACGGCTTTATGACGCAGGCGGAGCTTGCAGCTGTAAAAAATCCGTCAACCGCCGGAGTGTTGGAGGCTATGACAGGCAGTGTGTGGGGCGCTAGGCTCATGAATACTGGGCTATTAGTTGCAGTTCTCGCAAGTTGGCTATCCTGGACTATGATAACGGCAGAACTTCCCGCAGCTGCAGCAAAAGACGGCACATTTCCAAGGCAATTTGCCATTGAGAACAAAAGCGGCTCTCCGAGCGTATCGCTCATTGTGACAAGTGTACTTATGCAACTTGCGATGTTACTAGTGTACTTTTCAAATAACGCTTGGAACTTTATGTTGGATATAACCGGAGTTATGGTTTTGCCGGCGTACTTTGCAAGCACGCTTTACCTCTGGAAAATATCTAAGGATGGCAAGGCTTTTGAATCTCAGCACATATCTCCCGCACTCGGCTACATATCGGGAATAGTAGGAAGTCTGTATGCGGTGTGGTTAATATATGCAGCGGGTCTTAACTTCCTGCTTTTGGAATTTATATTCCTTGCTCTGGGCATACCCGTATTTATATGGGCGCGGCACCAGCAAAATCCGAACGCTCCCTACTTTAGCGGCACTCGGGAAAAAGCAGGCGCGCTGCTAGTTCTAGCGGTTGGCGTGATAGCGTTAATAAACGAAATAGTGAAGCATTCTTAAGTCTAAACAAAAATCAAAACCTTCCCTTAGGGGAAGGTTTTTTATTGAAGATATTCCGTATTTTTGAGACTCTGAGAGAGTTCAATGCAAATTCTTAAGATTAGTTTTAAAATCTCGCGCGCTATTTTTGCAGGCCTGTCGCTAGCGCTATTTGCCTGCAACTCTCTAGACATAGGCTTGCGCCAAGACAGTTTTTTTGCACTTGAAAAAAATTCTTCGCAAAAGATTGCAATTGTAGTTCAGGCAAGTGCAAGCCCGGAGGAATTAGAGGCTGCCCGCATTCTCAGAGACTGCCTCGTGGAATGCGGGATAGAGGTGATTAAGCCCGATGAATTTCCGGATTACCAAGGCAATTACAGGTGTGTAAAGTTGAGCCGAAAAAATCCGGATTCTTTGATATCTGAAGATGCAATTGCAAAGTTAAGAAGCGAAATTGAGCTAAATGTAGACAAAGACTGCGTTGAAATTTTATATTCGAAAAATCCGCAGGCTGCCGTCTCTTACTTTTTGCGAAAATTGGGCTTTGAGTTCTTGGCGCCAACTAGGCTCGGTCTCATATGCCCTGCTAGTGATATATTGGAGATTAAGTGCGGCAAGTACATAAGCAGTCCAAAATTTGTATCGAGCAACATATACCTGGGAAGGCTTTTAAAAGATCCGGACTCGGCCAGAGTATTTTTAAATTTAAATGGAAT
Organism: uncultured Opitutales bacterium; assembly: GCA_900552245.1. GTDB lineage: Bacteria > Verrucomicrobiota > Verrucomicrobiia > Opitutales > Intestinicryptomonadaceae > Intestinicryptomonas. The sequence goes on from URYY01000024.1 coordinate 15,712, forward strand.
AAATCCAACTTTTAATGAATTTTCCCACAATCTGTATAAAATTTTTGATGAGCAGATAATCGAGAGATATCCTCAACTAAAGCCCCAACTTTGCAAAAATAGGAACAATCAGTATTTTCAGCCCGACATTTCAAACCCTCTGGCACCCCTCATAGCGGCGGATGCAGCAATGCGGTTTTTTGAAAAAAATCCGAAAAAAATAGGCTATTCCATAGCAATATCGGACAACTTAAATTACGACTTGCGCGTAAGGCCCAATCCCCCGCCCTATTCCTTTGCCTACGGCTATCAAAACTATTCAAATGCTTACTTTGACTTTGCAAATAAAACAGCAGAAATTGTGTCGCAGAAATTTCCCAATAAGCTTTTGGGTGCGCTTGCGTATCTCACCACGGAATCCGCGCCCGATTTTGAAGTAAACAAAAATATAGCAGTTTACGCCACTAGCGACCACGCAAACTACTACAGCAAAGAATTTAAAAAATCCGATTTTAATAAACTTGCAAACTGGGGCAAATCCGGGGCGCGCGCCCTTGGCGTTTACTCTTACATTTACGGTTCTTCTTACAGAATTCCCCGCAACATAGAGAAATTTGAATTTGAGGCTATGCGCGAAGCTTATAGAATGGGATTTAGATTCTACTTTGCGGAGTCATCTCCAATCTGGCCATACGATAATTTTAAACTCTGGCTAGTTCTGCGAATACTTGACGGAGACGATAGAACTTACGCCGAATTAAAGCGCCACTACTTTGACACTTACTACGCAGAATCGTCCAAATCGGCAGAAAGATTTTTTGATTTATCAGAAGAAGCCTGGGCAGGCAGAAGCGATGCTCCTAGGTGGCTCGGTCTATATAAGCAGACAGCGCAAGCCGAGCTCTTCCCACAAGATAGATTGGAGGAAATGGAAGAAGCTTTAAAGAAAGCCGAAGCCGACGCAAAAAGTGAATTGGTTAAAGCTAGGATTTTTGAGCTCAGATTGGAATTTGAGCAGACAAAGAGATTCTGCGCCTATTACCTTGCAAAGAAGGCAGTTTTTAAAGCGGCAGTGCAGAAAAAATGCGATGGTGTTGCGAAGCTTATAGAAGGTCTAAAATCGACGGCTGGGCAGTCGGACTTATACGCCGCAATGCGAGATAGATTTACTAAATTTCCGAGCGCAAAATATTCAGACGTAAATAATTTCATACCGCCAATAGATACTCTGCTTGTGAAAAATTTTGCAAATCTAAGTGAAGGCGAAATAGATAAACTGCGCAAGAATTTGGGCGATGAAAAACTTGTTGCGATTTCAAAATCGATAAAAAACCCAAAGCGAACTATTTTTGAAACAAAATTCAACTATCCGGAATTTGCGAAAGCTATTCCTACTATTGGAGAATTTCCAAATTTTCTAACAGCCACAGTATTTCCCGACAGCAACTGTTCGTTTTGCATATTGAGAAAGGGCGACGAATTTTTCGCCCGCATTGCGAACACAAACCCGTTTGAAATATCAAAGACTAGCTACGTCGATGCCGGAAAGACATACGTATTTACATCTAGGCTTAGGTTTGAGCTCTCAATGTCTGCCCGCGCATATTTGACAATCGCATTTGCCGATAAAAACGGCAATATAATAAAGCGAGAAACTTCCGGATTTGCCCCGCAAAAAGAGGCGCTAGAACGCGAATTTACCATTGTTTCAGAAGCTCCGCAAGGCGCAAAATTCGCCGGTTTTGGACTATCGGGAATGTCTTTTAGAGATGGAGATTTTATTGAACTAAAGAGCCTTAAACTGGAAGAAGTTTTGGACAATTAGCAACTCAATATCCGCACTTCCTCTTCGAGTTTTTCTCCAAATTTTTCAAAAAGTGTCCAAAAAGAACCGTCCCTTTTGGACAAAAAATTATTTGCATTCGTACCAATTTTCCGCTTCTGATACTTCTGCTATTAATGGAACTTTAAGCTCAATTGCACTTTCCATTTCATTTTTTACAATTTCTTTTACTCTATCTGCCTCTTCTAATGATGTTTCTATCATCATTTCATCATGAACTTGTAAAACTATTTTAGCATCTAATTTTTCTTCTATCAACTTTTTATAGACATTTATCATTGCAATTTTCATAATATCAGCAGCTGTTCCTTGTATAGGAGTATTCATTGCCGCTCTTTCGCCAAATTGTCTTACCATATAATTATTTGATTTTAATTCAGGAATATACCTTCTTCTATTAAATAATGTCTCTACATATCCTGTTTCCTTTGCCTTTTCTTTCATCTCATCCATAAAGTTTTTTATTCCAGCATATTCTTGCAAATATTCTTCTATATATTTTTTTGCAATTTTTCTTGATATTCCTAATTGTTCCCCTAATCCAAAGTCACTTATTCCGTATACTATTCCAAAGTTTACTGCTTTTGCATTACTTCTTTGTTCTTTTGTTACTTCTTCCATTGGTGTTTTAAATACTTTTGATGCTGCTTGTTTGTGTATGTCTTGCCCTTCTTTAAAGGCTTGAACCATATGTGTGTCTTCTGACATATGTGCTAATACTCTTAATTCAATTTGTGAATAGTCTGCATCAATATATACTTTTCCTTGCTCTGGTTTGAATATCTTTCTTACTTGTTTTCCTAATTCAAATCTTGTTGGTATATTTTGTAAATTTGGTTCTGTTGAGCTTATTCTTCCTGTTGCTGTTATTGTTTGGTGGAAATAAGAGTGTATTCTTCCTGTTTCTTTATTTATATATGGTTTTAAACCTTCAACATAAGTTGAATTTAATTTTGCCAAACTCCTATATTCTAATATTTTTTCTACTATTGGATGTTCTTTTTTTAATTTTTCCAAAACGTCTACATCTGTTGAATAACCTGTTTTTGTTTTCTTTATTACTGGTAATTCTAATTTTTCGAATAATATTTCTCCTAATTGCTTTGGAGAATTTATATTAAATTCTGTTCCACTTAAATTATATATTTCTTTTGTAATCTCCTCTATTTTTTGTTTAAGATTCTGTCCAAATTCTTCTAATTCTTCTTTATCTATTTGTATTCCTTCATATTGCATTTCTGAAAGCACTTCTACCAATGGCATTTCTATATTATTAAATAGTTCTACTTCATCTAGTTCTTCTAATTCTTCAGCAGTTTTTTCATATAACTTTTGTATTAAATAGCAGTATAAAGTATTAATATTTTTTTCGTATTCATCATTCTCTGAAGTTTGTTCGAATAAATTTATTTGTTCTTGTTTTTTTATTCCTAATGTATTTAAATATTCGTCCATATTAAAATCTAAATATTGGAATGCTACATCTTGTATTTTGTATTTCATGTTTGATGGGTCTAAGTCATATATTGCTATTTCTGCATCATATATTATACTTTTTGGCAAAATTCCACTTTGTTTTAATATAATATAGTCTTCTGATGTTTTGTAACCATATTTTTTTATTTCTTCATTTTCGAATATTTCTTTTATTGTTTCTAAATCTTTTAAATTTATTTTTACAAAATATGCCTTATTTTCTTCTTTATTATAGAATGAAAAAGTATTAAATTCTTTTTTTATTATATATTCTTCTTTATTCACTTCTTTTGTAGAAAAATGATAAAACAATTCTTTCGTTTTTAATATAATATTTTTAGCTT
>URYY01000025.1 GCA_900552245.1 uncultured Opitutales bacterium
CTTTGAAGATAACGGTATGGCGGGGCGCCCCAAGGAGGTTCAAGAGGCGGTTGCAAAGCGCTATCACGAACTTGGCATGAAAATGGGGCTATTTGTAGCCTATTCGGACTTCGGCGTGCCGCTTATGACCGCCCACAGGTTTTCTTACGGCGATAGAAAGACAGATAAAGCGGCTGTTCGCGAATTTCTAAAAAAGACCATGGAACATGCCGTTGAAGTTTCGAAGCGCATGGGCAACAAGTTTTGCACTGTCGTTCCAAGCCGCTTTGACGAGAGCTTGGAAGAGGGGATTCAATTTACAAATGTCGTGGAGAACTTGAAGTTTTGCGCGGATATTTGCGAGCCTAGCGGCCTTGTAATGGTTCTGGAGCCGCTAAATCCGAAAGACCACCCCGACTTATGGCTGAAGAAGGCGGCTCAGGCGCGGGCGGTGTGCAAGGCCGTAAACAGCCCATCTTGCAAAATTCTTTACGATGTTTACCATCAGCAGCGCACTGAGGGCGACCTCATAAACAACATAGATTCCTGTTGGGACGAGATCGGCTATTTTCAGGTGGGCGACAATCCCGGCAGAAAGGAGGCCGGCACGGGCGAGATAAATTACAAAAAGATTTTTGCGCACTTGCGCCAGAAGGGCTACACGGGTTTTGTAGGTCTAGAGCACGGCCAGAGCGACAACTCCAAGGCAGGAGATGAAAAGTTCGTGCAGGCTTACAGAGAAGTAGATGCCTAGAAATGATATAGATGTGTTTATTTTTATGAAAAGAAGAATATTAAAGTTTTTAATTGCGCTAACTCTATTTTTTGCGGCTAGTTTTTGTTTTGCGTTAACAAAAGTTGCCTGTGTGGGCGATAGTATTACTGCGGGAAGCGGGATTAAAAATCCCGCCAAAGATTCCTATCCTGCGGTTTTGGGAGCGCTCTTGGGTGGAGAGTACGAAGTTAAAAACTTCGGCGTAAGCGGGCGAACGCTCTTAAATAGCGGAGACTTTCCGTATATGAAGGAGAAGAAGTATGCTCAATCCCTCGAGTTTGCGCCCGACATCGTAATCATAAAGCTTGGCACGAACGATTCAAAGCCGCAGAATTGGAAGCACAAGGCGGAGTTTGAGGCGGACTTTAAAAAGCTTGTGAAAAGTTACCGAGACTTGCCTTCGAAGCCCAAGATTATAATAGCAACGCAAATGTATGTCGCAAAGAGCGCTTGGGGAATCACAAATAAGGTCGTGGAAGACGAGGTTATGCCGCTTACTTTAAAGCTTGCAAAGAAACTCGGCTTGCCCGTGATAGACTTTTACGCGGCCTTTGACGGCAGGGCGGATTTGCTTTGCGACGGAGTTCACCCAAATGAAGCCGGCGCGCGAAAAATGGCCGAAATTTGCCGAGATAAAATCTTGGGAAAGTGAGCGGGGCTGGAACTGAGTTTTCAAAGGCTTGCGCCCTTTGGGCGCGGCCTTTTTTGCGTTAAGACTTTCACTGAGATTATTTGTCCGGGCATTTTTATGTAAAAGGTGTGAGGAGCTTATTTTTGCGCTACTTTTAATGGCGGCCTTTAACCGGCTTTGCGTGGCGAGTCGTCAAAAAAAGTCGATTTCTTATTCGGGAGCATTCATTTCTGCGCGACGTTTGCCCGCCGCAAATTTAAGTGGAATATTCCACTCTTAGAATGAACTTCGCCTTTTAAATAAAGAGCGGGTGCGGCGCATTTTACCCATAGATATTTAGCTACTTTGCGCATTTTACTTTGCCCGCAAAAATTCAATTTGTCGGGAGCTTCTCCGACTTTGTGTTGCTTAAATTTTTTCGTTTTGCGCGGGTTCTTGCAGGGAATTTTTCTCAAAAAAAATGCCCTGCGCGGTCAAGCCGCGCAAGGCATCGAAAAATATTAGGTCTATAAATTAAACGTTCTGTGCAATCATTGCGTCGGCAACCTTCTTGAAGCCCGCAATGTTTGCGCCGTTAACGAGGTTTCCGGGTGTGCCAAATTCTGCAGCGGCTTCGGAGGCATTCTTAAAGATTGCCTTCATTATACCGTGCAACCTTGCGTCAACTTCCTCGCTAGTCCAGCTCAAGCGGATAGCGTTTTGCGACATTTCCAAGCCTGATGTTGCTACGCCGCCAGCGTTTGCAGCCTTTGCAGGTCCGTAGAGAATCTTGCTTTCGACATAGAGCTTGATGGCTTCGTTTGTGGAGGGCATATTTGCACCTTCAGAAACGCAGATGCAGCCGTTGGCCAACAGAGCCTTTGCGTCGTCGAGGTTAATTTCGTTCTGAGTTGCCGAGGGCATTGCAACGTCGGCCTTTACTGCGCCCCACGGACGCTTGCCTTCGAGGTACTTTGCGCTCTTGAACTTCTTTGCGTATTCGGCGATTCTGCCGCGCTTGTTGTTCTTCAAATCCATTACATAGGCCAACTTTTCGGCGTCAATGCCGTCTTCGTCTATGATTGTGCCGTTTGAGTCGGAAAGCGATATTGCCTTTGCGCCGAGGTGGTTTAGCTTTTCGACGGTGTACTGAGCAACATTGCCCGAGCCCGAAACCAATACGCGCTTGCCTTCGAGAGAGTCGCCCTTGGCGTTGAACATTTCCTGTGCAAAGTAAACATTGCCGTAACCGGTAGCTTCAGGGCGAATTAGCGAGCCGCCCCAAGAGAGACCCTTGCCCGTCAAAACGCTGTCGTAGGAGTTTCTAACGCGCTTGTACTGGCCGAATAGGAAACCTATTTCGCGGCCGCCAACACCGATATCGCCTGCGGGAACGTCCGTATTTGGACCGATGTGGCGTGCGAGCTCTGTCATAAAGCTGCGGCAGAATGAGCGGACTTCATTGTCGCTCTTGCCCTTGGGGTCGAAGTTTGAACCGCCCTTGCCGCCGCCCATGGGCAGGGTTGTGAGCGAATTTTTAAATACCTGTTCAAAGCCCAAGAACTTGAGTATGCTCAAGTTTACAGAGGGGTGGAAGCGCAAGCCGCCCTTGTAGGGGCCTATGGCGCTATTAAACTGCACGCGGTAGCCCTGATTTATCTGGAGCTCGCCCTTGTCGTCGAACCAGGGAACCTGGAACATTATGATTCTCTCAGGAACTACCATTCTTTCGAGAATTTTGTTTTCCTCATACTTCTTGTCGCTTTCTAGGACAAGGCTCAGTGAGGAGAGTACTTCTTCTACAGCCTGTAGGAATTCCTTTTCCCAGGGCTGCTTTTTGTTTAAGTCTTCCAAGACTCTTGCTACGTAGCTATTCATTTTTTTTCGTTTTATATTTGGTTTTAATAGAAATTTGTCTGTTACACGCTCTAAATTAGACACTTGACCTTTGCGAATAACGGGGGTCAATATTTTGACACTATGTCCTTTGAGTCAAAAATTTTTTTCGCAAAGATTCAAAATTGTATCAAAAAGTTACAATTTTGTAGTAAAAATGCAAAATTGTGGCGACTTTGCCGAGTCATCTATATTTTTGAGGCTTGACTGATTCTCAAAAATGTCAAAATAGTCAAGCAGTTTGAAGCGTATTTGAAATTGGGATTCTAAGGAGAAACTTGACATGCCGCACAAGGGTTTAATTTACACAATTGCAATAGTAGCCTGCCTAGCTTTTTTTATTTCGCTAATAGCTTACAGCGTAAATACTAAGGTGCCTACGTCATTTAGCTTAGACAGCTACCCAAGCGGAGCCAAGGTGTATTTGAAAGGCGAGTTGCTTGGTAAAACGCCCCTTACTCTCGATGAAAGTTTCTTTAGAAAGCATGATGTAAATATCGATAAGGCAAATATATTCAGATTGTTTACGCCCACGCCAAAGGGCATAGAGATCATTCAAAAAAAGGGCGCAAAAGGCGCGATAAGAGACCGCAGCCCACTTCTTCTTACCTTTGAAATACCTACAAAAAAAGGTGCAATCCCGGCTCGTTTTAGCAAGGCAAATTCTCCGGGAGCCGATTACAGCGCAGCGCAGCTGCGCGCCTTTGTATCTCACGATATGTCAAACAGAATGATAGTTTCTTTCGACTTGGATAAGCTGGCGCCCATAGATGAAATTACAAAATCGCAGGCCTCAATAGTGCTTTTCGTTCCCGCAAATAGGGACGTTCCACTATCGCATATGAGTGAATATAAAACATTTAAGCGCGTAAGTACCCCGCCGGAAAAGTAGCGGCATAAAAACTTACAATTTTGTAACTTTTTTTGCATTGGACTTTTGACGGGGCAGTCTAAATAAGTTGCGCCGCGTGAGTTTTAAGCCTGCGCCAAATTTTACCTCGCAACACGAGTGCAAGTTGCCAGAGCAGCGAATTTCCGGCGGAAAAACTCAAGTGTAGCGCTAATTGGCACTTTTACTTTTGCGGCTCTTGCAGGCGCTCCACTTTGCACTCTATTATTCTCCGCGCGCTAACCTGTTCGACAGTTACGCGCAAATTTTGCTCCGACAGCAATATGCGCTCGCCCTTTTCGGGGAATCTGCCCAGAACCCAAGTTATTAGACCGCCGAAAGTTGAGACCTCGTCATTTTCAAAATCGACTTCAAGGGCATCTTCGACATTGTGTATTGCTGCCATTCCTGAAATTTGAAATGTATTTTTGCCGGAGCGCCTTATGGAGTCTGATGGGTCTTCAAACTCCTCCTTAATTTGCCCGACAATCTCTTCAACAATCTCGTTTAGCGTTATAATTCCTATTATCCCGCCAAATTCGTCTTCAACAAAGGCCATGTGGAGTTCGTGACGGCGGAGTTTTGAGAGAGTATCAATTATGGCTTCGCTGTGGCGGACGCGCAGTATGCCGCGCTTTAGTTTCATAAGGTCCATGGTTTCGCCGCTTCTGAGAGCCTTAAAAATATCTTTTATGTGGATTATCCCCAAGCAGTTATCTAAATTTCCGTCGCACAGCGGATAGCGCGTATGCCCAAACTTTAGCGCCTTTTGCAGGTTTTCCTCAAGCGGGGCGTTTACGTCAAAATACTGCACTGATGAGCGCGGTATCATAACGTCGCTAATTTCAAGTTCGTTTAGGCGTATGGAGTTTCTGACTATTTTGCGGGCGTAGGGCGTAAGCTCGTCCGATTCCTCCTCCTCGGAGCGCAGTTTTACCAAAACGTCTATATGGTCGAAGGATATGCCCTCCTTTAGCACGGTTTTTCCAAAGAGTTTTGAGCTTATTTTGCGGGCTATAAATTCAAAGGGAAAAGCCAGCACAAACAAGAGCAGGTAGGGCTTTGAGTAGCGCCTCAGAGCCTTCATCGGGAATTTCGTGGCAAAAGAGGCAAATGGCAAGTCGCAGAGCGCGTACTCCACAAAAAACGCAACTAAAAAGGCGAGCGCAAGCAAAAGTGCGCACCTTAAAGGCGACAAGTGCCAGGAGGCGAAGCCAAAAATGGAAACGAACACAAAAAATATGCCCGAAGCCATTAGCGCAATAAAAAATCTGATTCCGAGTGTGACGAAGGTGCCGAGCCTCTTAGACTTGTTTAACAGGCGCTTTTCAAGCTTAGAGAGCTTTTCGGTGCTTGCGGACTTTGAGGGCTCAAACCTCAGAGCCGCAACAGCGTAGGAAATAGACACCAATACGGCATTTGCGCAAAAGGCAAATACGCTTACGCCCAATCCCAGAATCAGACTTGTTAGAGGCTGAAGCATTAGACAAGCTTTTTAAACTCTTCAATGAAGCGCTCGTTTTGCTCCGGCAGGCCTATGGTAATTCTGAGCCAATCCGGCAGTCCGTAGCCGACATTCGGGCGAACTATCACGCCGACTCTCTGTAGCGCGTCGAACTTCTTTAGCGCGTCCTTTACCTTTACCATTATGAAGTTTCCGCCCTCAGAGATGTATTCGGCGCCGAGTTCGTCAAAGGCTTTTTCGAGCATCTTGCGGCCCTGCTTATTTAGCTCTTTGCTCTTTTCGTAAAATTCGGTGTCGTCGAGAGCGGCCATGGCGCCTATTTGCGCGAGCGTATTCATATTAAAGGGCTCGCGCACGCGGTTTATGAGGCCTGCGAGCTCTTCGCACATATAGCCGTAGCCGGCGCGCAAGCCGGCAAGGCCGTAGATTTTTGAGAAGGTCTTAAGGCCTATTACGGGTCTGCCTTCGGCTATTAGGCTTCTTATATCGACGGGGTCGTCTTGAAAGTCGCTGTAAGCTTCGTCGTAGCAGAATACGACGCCTTCGGGCAGCGAGCGCACAAAGTCAAAAATTTCGCCTTTGCTTGCGACGGTTCCGGTGGGGTTATTCGGATTTGCCACAAATACTATCTTTGTCTTTTCGTCCACTGCATCGCGCAGCATATCAAAGTCGTAGCGCAAGTTTGGCATGGCAACTTCGCGGCACTCAGCACCCATTAGCAGGGTCGATAGCTTGTAAACGATGAAGGATTGCGCACCCATTACGGCGTTGTCGCCCGGGTTTAAGAGCGCGTGGGCTACGAGTTCTATAACTTCGTTTGAGCCGTTTCCGAAAACCAGTTGCGTAGTTTTTAGACCCATGCGCTTTGCTATTTTATGACCCAATTCGTAGCAGCCGCCGTCGGGGTAGTAGTTTAGTCCGCCGAGGTGTTTTGCAACTTCTGCTATTGCCTTTGGCGATGGGCCGAGCGGATTTTCGTTCGACGCCATCTTCAAAATTCCGTCGGGGTCGAGCCCAAACTCGCGCGCGACGTACTCTATTGGCTTGCCAGCCTGATACACAGGCTGCTTCAAAACTGATGGTCTTACAATGTCTTCGATTTTCATATTTAGGCATTTCATTATTAGCCTAATTTTATTATTTGCAAGTTTAGATAAAATACATCATCTTTTTTGCTATGCAGATAATTTGTTTAGGTGCAACGGGGCTTGTCGGTTCCAATTTTGTAAAAGAGGCGCTGAGGCGCGGGCATAAAGTTACGGCGATATCGCAGAATGCGCCCTATCCGCAGACGGCGGGAGTTGAGTCGCTAACTATGGACTTGACGGACAATGCAAAGCTAGAGCGCCTATTCTTAGACAGATTCCCCGAGTATGTCGTAAATTGCGCGGCGATTTCAAGCCCGGCGGTGGTCGATAAAAATCCTGAGCTTGCGCACAAAGTAAACGCGCTTTTGCCTGCGATGCTCGCAAATCACGTTGGCTCGAGGCTTATACACCTTTCGACCGACGCCGTGTTCGACGGAACCAGCGCGCCCTACAAAAATACCGATATGCCTTGCCCATCGTCGCTATATGGTCAGACTAAGCTTATGGCGGAAAAGGCCGTGTTAAAGTACGCCGCTTCGCAGAGCGTAGTTTTGAGAATATCCCACGTTTGCGGGCGGGGCTTAAAGCAGAACCGCTCATTCGACGAAAAGCTCTTTCTGGCGATGGCAAGCGGAAAGAAGTGCGAAGTCTTGGAAAATGAAATCAAGGCCTTCCAGCCCGTAAGCAGGGTGGCGGAGCTTTTGGTTGAACTTTGCGAGAGGCCGAATATTTCCGGAATATACCACTATGCGGGCTTGGACTCCATGTCGCGCTTCGAGGCCGCGAGGCGCATTTGCGAGCACTTCGGCTTGGATAGCGAGGAGTTTCTTACGCCAATTAGGCTTGAGCGCGATGCGGATTTTACTTTGGATATCTCCGCCCTTTCCGATAGAGTAAGGACGCCCGCAGTGAATTTTTCTGAAATTCTTCAAGAGATAAAAGTGCCCGACTCCTGCCTTGAGTGGTACGAAAAAAAGACGGGCAGAAGGCAAATAAAGCGCTTCAAGCTTTAGAAAGGCAAATGAAATGATGAGATTTATAAGGAGCTTAGTTCCGGGCTGCTTTGCAAGTTGTAGCGGTTGCGGCTGTTTAATCGTACTTCTCGTGGGTCTTACAATTTACAGCGCAGTGTCGGTTTCTCTGCGCGAGATTGAGGCTGCCGATACGCCCAGAATGCTCGTTATAAATTTGTCCGAGCCCGTGGTAAACTTTGCGACAAACCGCGAGAAATTCTCTCTATCCGCCCAAGACAGGCTATCAATAAGTGTCTGGGATTTTGAGCGCAAAATCTTAAAGGCGGCAGCCGATCCCAATATCTATGGAATTGCGCTCGTAGGTTCTTTTACAAGCGCCTCTCTCTCCCAAATTGCGGAGGCCAGAAATTTGTTGGCGGATTTTAAAAAGAGCGGAAAGCCCGTTTACGCCTACTTGGAAAATCCGGGGCTTGCGGAATACTATTTGGCGAGTGTTGCGAGCGAAGTTTACATGAATCCCTACGGGGTTTTGGAATTTAAGGGAATTTCTATAAATTCCGCCTACTTTGCAAATGCGTTAAAGAAGTACGGCATTGATGCGCAGGTGATAAAGGCGGGCAAGTACAAGAGCTTTGGCGAGATTTTTACATCCGATAAAATGTCGCCCGAAAACCGCGAGATACTATCCGGCATAGCGGGCGATATTTGGTCTTGGATGCTTGAAAAAATAGGGGCTTCGCGCGACTTAAGCGCGGATTCTCTCAAGCAAATATCGGAAACAAACCCGCTTCTTGAGGCGGGGGAGGCGCTCAATAAAAATATGGTAGATGCGCTTATGTACCGCAGCGACTTTGTGTCGAAAATGAGCGAGTGCGTCGGGCGCGACAAGGCTTTGGACTCTTTTAATCAAATCTCGCTTTTAAATTACGGTAACACTTTTAAAGTGAGCTTTGGCAATATTAAAAGCGATAGCATTGCGCTTGTCTATTTAAGCGGCGAGATTGTAGATTCCGAGGTCTTTGTGCGCGGCAAGGTTGCCAGCCGCCCCTACTGCAAACTCTTGCGCGACTTAGCTAAGGACGATTCCGTAAAGGGCGTTGTGCTCAGGATAGACTCTCCCGGCGGCAGCGCCTACGCAAGCGAGGAAATCCGCCACGAAGTCGAGCTGCTTGCCGCCAAAAAGCCGGTTGTCGCCTCAATGGGCGCAACTGCCGCAAGCGGCGCCTACTGGATTGCCTGTGCTGCCGACAAAATTTTTGCCCAGCAAAATACCATAACGGGCTCAATAGGCGTCTTTGCCGTTAAGTTTTCGGGCAAGACTCTGGCAAATAATTTTGGAATAACATTCGACGGGGTCAAGACCTCGCCAATGGCGGATATAGACAGCCTCACTCGCCCATTGAACGAGTCGGAAATCGCAGTCTTGCAAAAGTCTGTGGATTCCATGTACGACAAGTTTATAAAGACTGTCTCCAAGGGGCGCAATCTCCCAGAAAGCGAAGTTCTAAAGCTTGCCGAGGGCAAGATATACTTGGCGGGTTCAGCGACTAAGACCGGACTTTTTGACGAAATAGGAGGGCTTACGGACGCTTTAAAGTCTTGCACAAAGGCGGATTCGCAAAGCATGCTTTTGAATCTCGACGTAATTCAGTATCCTTACGCAATGACTCTAGAAGAGTTTATAATGAGCTTTTCGGAGGGGGCGGAGCCCTTTGCAAATGTTAGGAAATTTATATTTGAGCGCTTTGCTCCAAGTCAGCTGGAAACGCTGCTTGATGGCGGCGAGATGCGGGCGCAGATGCCGCTAATTCTCGAAATAAAGTAGCGAAAGCTCAGCTTGAAATTGGCGCGGGTTGGACTAAGCCCGCGCTTTTTATGCGGGGAAAGCTTTGCAAATTGATGCGCAAGGCTTTTTTATTGCGCGATTTTGCTTTGCGCATTGCCCTAGTTTGCGCGCTTAGTTTTTTTCTTTTGAAGCTTTTCGCATTGCTCTTTGTGCGCTTGGGCCTTGCAAAATAAGCGGCTTTTGAATTGCTTGCGTAGCCTTAGAGGGGAAGTAGCGCCGCTTATTGAGTTAGATGGCAAATTTTTTGCGGCGCAGAATTTCTAGGCTATTTACTTGCCTTCTTTTACGCTTTTAAAATCGAGCTTCAAATTCCTTATGGAGCCCGCGTCGGTCACGTTTGTGTAGCCCTCGCCTTCAAGTATGCACTTTGCCTTTTTTGAATTTATGCCGCGGTTGCAGTAAACTACTATGTTTTGCGACTTATTTGCAAATTCCCCTGCGGCTCTTTCCCTAAGGCTTGCTATTGGAATGTTGCGCGCGCTTTCTATGTGCTCTACCTTAAATTCCTCGGGTGTGCGCACGTCTATAATTACGGCGCTTGAGCGGTCAAAATTTATCCTTCTTGGCGCTTCTTCCGTAATTGAATTGCAGGCGCAGAGTACTAGGGCTGAAATTGTGGCTATTAGAATTTTTTTTAGCATATTTTGAAGACTTTCGCTTTTAGGGTTTTCGTTTTTTATTTGATTTTTAAAGGTGTGAAGAATTTGAGTTTTTTAGGGTTTGGGTTTTACGTCAGGTCGTAGGGGTCTATGTCCAGAAGCTCCTGAACTTCCTTGTCGAAGCTGAAAGTTTCGCGCAGTTTTGCGATTCTTGAGCTCACTGCCGAGATCGACTTACAGAAGTACCAGATTTGCCACCTGTAGTAGTCTTCCATGCGCTCTATGGGGGCGGGAATGGGGCCTCGCACCTGGCAGATGTCGCCAAAGCTCTCCTGGGCAAGCTGCGCCCATTTTTCAGTGTAGTATTCGAGCTTTGAGAGGCTTTTGCTTTTAAATATGTGGCGAATTAGCTTTGTTGCGGGCGGGTAGTGGTAGGCTATTCTGTTTGCGAGCTCCTCTTCCAAAAAGGCCTCCATATCGGCATTCTTTGCGTACTGAATGGGGGCGGCTTCGGGGTGGCGGGTCTGGATTAAAACCTCGCCGCTTTCGTCGCCCCTGCCGGCTCTGCCCGCCACTTGAACTAGGAGCTGATAGGTGTGTTCCGCCGACCTAAAGTCGGGCATATTTAGCGAGATGTCTGCATTTAAAACTCCCACGAGCGTTACGCGCGGGAAGTCCAAGCCCTTGGCTATCATTTGGGTTCCTATTAAGATATCGAGCTTGCCTCGCCTAAAGTCCGCCAAAATTTTGCGGTAGTCGTTGCGCTTTTTCATTGTGTCGGCATCCATTCTGCCTATGCGCGCATAGGGGAAAAGGGCCTTTAGAGTCTCTTCAATTTTTTGCGTTCCAAAGCTCTTCCACTTTGCGTTTTTTGAGCCGCAGTTCGGGCAGGCCTCGGGGGCGCGGCGCTCGTAGCCGCAGATGTGGCACTTTACGATGTTTTGCGCCTTGTGCCAAGTGAGGCTTATCGAGCAGTGGGGGCACTCGGCTACTTCCCCGCAATCGGGGCACTCATACACCTTTGAGTATCCGCGCCTGTTTAAAAATAGAATCACCTGCTGGCCGCGCTCTAGCTTTTCGTGAATTTTATCGACAAGCATATTTGAAAGCGCGTTTTTTTCGTACTTCATGTCTATTAGAAGTATCTTTGGCAGGCTTGCGCCGTCTATGCGAGAGGTAATTTTGCTGAGCGAATACTTGCCGATTTTTGCGTTATAGAGCGATTCGAGCGATGGAGTTGCCGAGCCCAATACGCAGCAGGTGTTCGAGATGTGGCACCTTAATACTGCCATGTCACGGCCGTTGTAGCGCGGGTTTTTATCCTGCTTGTAGGCGCCGTCGTGCTCCTCGTCAACTATGATTAAGTCGGGGTTTTCTATTGGCGCAAACACGCAGGAGCGCGCGCCTACCACGACTCTCGCCCGCCCGCTTGCAAGCGCGCGCCACGCATCTAAGCGCTGGCCGTCGCTTAAGCCGCTATGCCACACGACAAGCTCCGTATTGCAGTCGCCCAGTCGCGAGCGCAGCCTGCCCACTGTTTGCGGTGTAAGCGAAATTTCGGGCACTAAGAATATGCAAGAGCCCCCATCTTCCAGCACCTTGCGCATGGCCTGCATATAGACTTCCGTCTTGCCCGAGCCCGTTACGCCGTAGAGCAAATTTGTGTGGAATTTTTTTGAGCTTACCGCATTTAAGATGTTGTCGAGCGCCTGTTTTTGCTCGGGGTTTAATGTATGCGCCTCAGAGCTTACAAGCTCGGCGCTTGAGATGTCGTCCTCGTATGAGAGTCTGTTTTGCTCCTTTAGAGATTCGGAAAAAATCCCCTTGGAAATTAGCGCACTCGCCGTGCTATCCGAGGCATGGGCAAGCCTTATGAGGGCGGCTCTCAGCATTGGGCCATTGTTTTCAAGAAGTGTCTCGTAGAGCTTTGCCTGGTTTGGGGCCCGCTTTTTAAGGGCTGTTAATTCGGCCTCGCTTAAGACTCTTTCAATCTTGATTTCCTTTAGGGCAAGCGGATTTTTGCCCTCGCGCACGACGGCTGGAATCATGGATTCCATGACGGATTGAAGCGAGCAGCAGTAGTAGTCGCGCATCCAGAGGGCAAGCTTTATTAAATCCGGCGAAAGAGCGCGCTGCTTTTGCACTAAGTCTATTATGTGCTTTAACTTAAAGCCTTGAGTCTCACTTGGCTTGGAAAGCTCTAAGACTATTGCAATCGCCGTAGTGTTTCTGAGCGGCACGCGGACCATTGAGCCCACCTGCACTTGCCCCTCGAGAGCTTGCGGCACAAGGTAGCTTAGAAAGTTTCCAAAACCGCTAAAGAGCGCGACGCTTGCCTGTAGATTTTCAGCCATTGTTAAAAACAGATTGACCGAAGGGGGGCTTAGTGTCAATTTTCTTGCCATATGAAGCCTATAATTTTTGAGCCCTATGAAAAGAGCGCAAAGCCTGAGCTAAGCGAATTGCAAAATGAAATCTTGCGCCTGAAAAAAGAGCGAAACGCCGTAATATTGGCGCACAATTACGTCGATGACGATATACAGCGCGTAGCCGACTTTGTCGGCGATAGCCTTGGGCTTTCATTTTGCGCGCGCGACACAAGCGCAGACGTCATAGTCTTTTGCGGCGTGGACTTCATGGCAGAGACTGCAAAAATATTAAATCCCGAAAAGACGGTTCTACTGCCCGACGCCACAAGCGGTTGCTCTCTCGAGGAATCCTGCCCGCCCGAAAAGCTCGCCGAATTAAAGGCAAAGCACCCGGGGGCCTTTGTGGTTTCCTACATAAATTGCAGCGCTGGGGTGAAGGCTTTGAGCGATTTAATCTGCACAAGCGGCAATGCCGTTGAACTCGTAAAAAAGATACCCGAGGGCAGGGAAATTATCTTTGCGCCCGACAAATACTTGGGCTCTTGGGTTGAGGAAAAGACGGGCCGCAAACTCATCTTGTGGGACGGCTGCTGCAAGGCGCACGAGCAGTATAGCCCCGAGCCTCTCTCGGAGGTAAAGAGGGCCTTTAACGCGCCCTTAGTTTGCCATCCCGAATGCCCCAAGGCGGTGCGCGATGTCTGCGACTTTGTGTGCAGCACTGAAAAGATGATAAGCTGGGCGCGCGAGCAAAAGTCGGACACAATAATAGTTGCGACGATTTTCCAGATGCTCCACCGCCTGCGCCGCGAGGTTCCGGAAAAGACTTTTATCGCCGCGCCCCTAGCGGGTGAAGATTGCCTGCGCTGCAAGCACATGGACAAAAATACGCTCGAAAAGTTGCGCAACTGCCTGCGCGATATGTCGCCTGAAATTAAGGTGGATAGCGAGCTTGCAAAGCGTGCCAAAGCGCCGGTTGACTTGATGCTTGAGTGGAGCAAGTAGCTTCATCTTTAGCGTTGGATACAATTAACATTTTTAAATTTATAAGGCTTGTGCGCGGCTTTTGCCGAGGCTGCGGCATGGGCGTCGGGTTTAGACTCTATGGATTTCGTACACTTACATTTGCATACAGACCACAGCTTCTTGGACGGCTGCAGCCGCATAGATAAGCTCATGGCTCGCGTTCAGGAACTTGGAATGCCAGCGGTTGCTATGACCGACCACGGCAATATGTGCGGAGCCTACGACTTTTATACGGCAGCCAAGCAGCGCGGCATAAAGCCCCTTTGCGGCTGCGAGGTCTATTTGGTTTACGACCACAATATGGCAGACCACCCCAAGCGAAATGTTGAGCGCACCGACGATATAGGCGACATAGAAAATAATCCTGAGATGCTTAAGCCCGAAAATTTCCCGCGCTATCAGATATTCCACAAGACTCTCATAGCAAAGGATTACGAAGGCTTTATAAACCTTGCAAAAATCTCTTCAGAGGCCTACTACCGCGGAATGTACTACCGCCCGCGCGTAGATTTGGAGACGCTTGCTCAGCACTCAAAGGGGATAATCGCCCTAAGCGGCTGTCTAAACGGCGTTGCATCTCAGTACCTGCTTTATGGCGACTACGAAAAGGCGCGCGAGGCCACCGCAAAGTTCTTGGACATATTCGGGCGCGACAATTACTTTATAGAGGTGCAAAACCACTTTATGCCCGCGCAGAAGAAAATTATACCTGGGCTAATGAAGCTTGCCAAGGAGTTCAATTTGCGCGCGGTTGCCACAAACGACAGCCACTACATCTATAAGTCCGACGCAGAGGCGCACGATGCCATGCTTTGCATACAAACGGGCAAGGTGTTGAGCGACGAAAAGCGCATGCGCTATCCGAATAACGAGTTTTACCTAAAGACTCGCGAGGAGATGGCAGTCGCCCTGGGCGAACTTGAGGGGGTTTTGGACAACACGCTAGCCGTGGCCGAGATGGTCGATTTAAAGATGCCCGAAAAGGCTAACCACTACCCAAAGTACGAGGCTCCGGCCGACATAGTTTTCGACAAGGACGAGGTCAATTTTAACCGCATACTAGACCTCTACGTTGCAAAGAAAAACGAAGTCTTGGCGCAAAACGGCAAGGAGGCGAACTTTTCGCTGAGCGATGACGATAGAAAGCGTCTAATGAAAAACGGGCTCTTTTTGTTCGACCTTTGCAAGAAGGGGCTTACGGAGCGCTACGGCGTGGACTACGACAATCCGAGCGCCTACGTTCCCAAAGAGGGCGAGCCGCCTGACAGAGCCAAGTTTTTGTGCGATAAACTCGACTACGAGCTTTCAATCATAGTTGGCGCGGGCTTTGTCGATTACTTTTTAATAGTTTACGACTTCATAAATTGGGCGCGCAGAAACCAGATTCCGGTGGGGCCGGGCAGAGGAAGCGGAGCGGGCTGCATGATAGCCTACATGCTGCACATAACCGACATAGAGCCCATACGCTTTGGGCTGCTCTTTGAGAGAATGCTATCTTTGGAGCGCGTGTCGCCGCCCGACTTTGACGTGGACTTCTGCCAACAGCGCCGCGGCGAGGTTATAGATTACGTCCGCCAAAAGTACGGCAAAGACAGGGTCGCAAACATCATAACTTTTGGAACGCTGGGCGCCAAAGTCGTAATACGCGACTTAGCGAGAGTAAATTCAATGCCCTTTAACGAGGCCGACGCCTTCGCAAAAAAAATCCCCGACGACTTAAAAATTACGCTCGACAAGGCCTACGAAAAGTCGGCGGAGCTGCGCGACTACATAAATTCAAACCCTCAGGCAAAGCACATTTTCGAGCAGGCAAAAATTCTGGAGGGCATGATACGCCAGACTGGCAAGCACGCCTGTGGAATCATAATTGGCGACAGGGCGCTGGACGACTTGGTGCCCATGATGATTCAGGAAGGCTCGCTCACAACGCAGTTTCCTAAGTATCCGGACGAGGAGCTCGGGCTTTTGAAGGCCGACTTTCTTGGGCTAAAGACGCTCGATGTGATAGGCGCCGCCCAAGACAACGTAAGGCGCACGCGCAGCAATCCGAGTTTCGATATTGAAAAAATTTCGCTTGAAGATGCCAATACCTTTAGGCTCTTAAATAGCGGTATAACAACGGGCGTATTCCAGCTTGAAAGCGAGGGAATGCAAAACCTTTGCAGGCGCATAGGCTTAAGCGTATTTGAGGAGATTATCGCGCTTATCGCTCTTTACAGGCCGGGGCCAATGCAGTTTATAGACCAGTTTATCGAGGGCAAGAAGGACGCCTCGAAAATACAGGTTCCGCACCCGCTTTTGAAGGACTTGGTTCAGGAGACCTACGGCGTTTTGGTCTATCAGGAGCAGGTCATGATGGCGGCGCGCATAATTTCGGGCTACACGCTTGGCGAAGCTGACATTCTAAGGCGCGCCATGGGCAAGAAAAAGCCAGAGGTTATGGCAAAGCAAAAGGCGGTGTTTATAAGAAAGGCAAAAGAGGTAAACAACATAGACGAAAGCGAGGCCGAGCGAATTTTTGCCGTTCTTGAAAAATTTGCGCAGTACGGATTTAACAAGTCGCACTCCGCAGCCTACGCCATGCTAAGTTACAGAACCGCCTACCTTAAGGCCAACTATCCCGTTGAATTTATGGCGGCTGTGCTTTCGAGCGAACTTGGCAATCTCGACAAGGTTTCAAAATTTATCGAGGAGTGCGAGAGCATAAATATCAAGGTTTTGGGACCCGATATAAATATATCGCGCGAAGGTTTTACGCCTATAATTGAAAAGAATTGGAAGCCCGGCAAAGACTTTATGTTCGAGGATTCGGCGGGCTCCATACGCTTTGGGCTTGCAGCCGTCCGCGGCATAGGCGATAGCGCGGCGCGTCAAATAACGGAGGAGCGCGACAAAAACGGAGCATTTAAGAGCGTGCTAGACTTTGCAGAGCGCGTGGCGCCCAATAGACGCGTTATGGAGAGTTTGATTTTGTCGGGCGCATTCGATTCTTTCGGGATAGACCGCGGGGCGCTAATTGCAAGCTTAGACGCAATAATGAACCACGCCGGCGATCTTCGCAAAGATTCCGAAGTGGGGCAGACCAATATGTTCGATTTGTTTGGCGACGTATCTGGCGGCTCCTCAAAGGGCTCTTCAAATGTGATAGACTTAAGCGTGCCTCCAATGCCTATAGCGCAGAAGCTCGCGGCCGAAAAGGAGCTGCTGCGCTTCTATGTTTCAGGCCACCCCATGAACGAGTACGCAGGTCTGGACGACGCCTTGGATTCCGTTCCGGACGAAGCTTTAGTAAAGCGCATTTCTCGCGATAGATTCAGGGTTTGCGGCGTAATTTCAAACGTGGTAAAGCGCCTTACAAAGAAGGACAACAAGCCCTGGGCCTACTTTACGCTCTCCTCTCGCAAGGGGAAGACTTGGCAGATAAACTTCTTCCCCTCAGCCTACGAGAAATATTCAAACTCCATCGTTGACGGAGCCTGTGTATGCGTGGTTGGCGAATGCAGAAGCGACAACGCAAGCGAAGTTAAGTTTAACGGCGAAACTATAGAGACTATGCAGGAGGCCGCCAACATATCCATAAAGAGGTGCGATTGGGTAATAGAGCCCGATATGCACTCTCAGCGCTTTGTAAAAATGCTTTCAAACTACATCTATAAAGACGCGGAGGGCGGGCTTGTGGAGCATAGAATTTACCTCAAGGTTGGCGATGAGGATTTTGTCGAGGTTGAATCTGCCGCGAATATGCAAAGCGGCTTTAATGCAAAGGCCTTCCAGCTCCTGCGCAGCGAACCTGCTCTATTAAAGATGAAGGCCCGCGCAGTGCCCGTTCCCATTCCTGAAAAGAAGCGCTGGGGCGAGGGCAGATGGAAGAAATCTTAGTTAAATCGCTTAAAAAGGGCGCGAGTTTTTCGCGCCTTTTTTTGCGTTTGCTCTTAGCTTACTTAAAATTTTTTTGTAGGGTTTGAAATCCGCCCTTTTATTTTAGCTTTGCCAATATCTCTAGATTTTGCTTGTGGAGCTTTTACTTGTCTTTATTTAGGCGGGCTTTTTAATTTTTTATTGAATTGTTAATGCGTATGAAAAGGCTCGCAATTTTTCCGATTGGCCAAATGCGCTAAATGAGATTCTATTGGCTTATTTTATGGAATAAGAGACCTCGCAGATTTTGAAGATTTTGCCTTACTGACAAATAAAAAATCCGCCGTGGCTTGGAGCTTTAGGCGGATTTTGCAAATATGTAGCAACTATATTTATCTACTCTTGAACTTGCGGCTTTAAGTCGGAAAGCTCTGCGGTTTGCGCCTCTGTTTCGGGCTTGGCTTCGGCTTTTTTTGCCTCTGCATGGAAGCGCTCGCGAACCTGCTCTATATTTGATACAGACCCGTTTGCAATATCCCGAGCCAAGTCGCCATCTATAGTCTCAAACTCAATTAGGGCCTGTGCCATCAGGTTTAGTGCGTCTATCTTTTCAGATATTATCGCGCGCGCTCTCGCAAGCTGGGCGTCGATAATTTCCTTAATTTCGTCATCGATTTCCTGAGCCGTGCGCTCGCTAAAGTGCTCCTCTCTGGCAATTTCCTTGCCGAGGAATATGTGCTCCTGATTTTCGCCCAGGGCTATGGGGCCGATTTTGCCCATACCCCAGTCGCAAATCATCTTGCGGGCGATTTTGGTCGCTTGCTTGATGTCGCCGGCCGCGCCGTTAGTTACTTCCTTTAGCGCGATTTCTTCGGCGCATCTACCGCCCAAAGTCGAGCAGATTTGGTCTAGGAGTTTGGCTTTGCTCTGCGTTAAGATGTCGCGCTGGGGCATAAACATAGTTGAGCCCAAACTCTGCCCGCGAGGGATAATCGTAACCTTGTGGACAGGCATAAAGCCCTTGTCTATCGCGCACTGTATCAGGGCGTGTCCGGATTCGTGGAAGGCTATTAGCCTCTTTTCGTCGTCGTCCATCACGCGCCTGCGCTCTCTGCCGTAGAAGACTTTGTCTCGCGCAACTTCAATGTCCTGCATTGTGACGATTTTTGAATTGCGCCGCGCTGCGGTAATCGCGCTTTCATTTAAGAGGTTTGCCAAGTCCGCTCCCGCGCAACCGGGCGATAGCTTTGCAACTTTTGCCAAGTCCACGCTCGGGTCGAGTTTAATTTTCTTTGCATGAATCTTTAAAATTTCCTCGCGGCCCTTTGCGTCCGGGAGGTCTATTACAACCTGCCTATCGAATCTGCCGGGGCGCAAAAGTGCGCTATCCAAGACGTCCGGGCGGTTTGTGGCGGCTATTA
>URYY01000026.1 GCA_900552245.1 uncultured Opitutales bacterium
TGATGCTTTGTCATGCTGAGCACTTTCAACTTGTCTTAAAGGAAGTTGGAAGCCCCGCACCTTTTAGCTTGTCGGCTAGATTTTCCGAGAGCAAGTCGCAGGGTAGAATTTCAGTCTTAAAACTCTCAACTTTTTCCAGATTTTCGCGCAGGCGCTTAAGCCTCGGTGAGTCTATGTCAACGGCTACAAGGCTTGCGCCTTTTGCATTTTGCGGAGAGGCCAGCAGCATATCAATTATTGCGCGGCTCTTGCCGCCGGGGGCTGCGCACAAATCCAAAATCGCACCTCCTTTGGGGTTTAGCGCAAGGGGCGCAAAGCGCGTTGCGGGATCTTGTATGTAAACGTGCGGAGTTTTGAGAAGTTCCGACACTTTTGAGAAGCTTCCGCGCTTTAGTTTAAAAAAGTTTTCCAGAGGGGTTTTTTCAAAGTTTTCCAGATATGGCAGGAAGACATTTTTCGCAGAGCTAGTGGTGGAAAGCCTGAAGAATACGTCGCTGGGTCTATTGTCGAGCTTCATAATCTCAATTGCCTTTTCCTCGCCGAATTGCTCTTTCCACGATTTTGCAAGCCAGAGCGGATGGCTGTATAGCAGGGCGAAATCCTCCAAGCTTTTTGCGCTACTTTTAAATTCGGCGTATGCGGGGGCAAATTTTCGCAAAAGGGCATTGGCAAGTTTTGATTCGCCCATGCTAAAATTTTGCTTTGCAGTTTCAACCCATGCGTGAATTATGCTCGCTAGCTTGCTTTCATCCGAAGCTAAAATTTCTGCAGCGGCGCATTTAAGGAGGGCAAAAAGTCCGGGGCGCGGCGTTTTTTTTAAAAATTTCGCTAAAATAGCCTCAATTATGAGCTTATTGCGCAAAACAGTTAAAAAGATAAATTGACAAATGCGTCTTTCTTCTCCGTATTTATAGGAAAGTATGTTTTTGGTCTCGAGAAAATCGTCTGCCTTTGACGGACGCTTTTCGTATTCCATTATCAATCGAGCTGCCTTTGCGAGTCTGTGTGTGTCTATTTCCGACATAGAGAGATTTTGTGCGAGAAGCTTTATTGCATACTTGACTTTCAAAAACAAATAAAAATATGAATCCCGAAGAGATAGAATCCCTAATAAAAAAGAATCCGCTACTTGCGGCAAAGCGCGAAAAACTTGAAAAGTTTAAGAAGGGCGCGCACTGCATGCACTCAAGTTGGGGCTTTGGCGTTATAAAAGCTTACGATCAAGCCGCGAACAGATTGATAATAGATTTCGACTTAAAGCCGAACCACATGATGGATCCCGCTTTTTGCGTCGATAAGCTAGACATACTAGATTCTGACGACGAATTGGTGCGCTATCGCGAAAATCCTGCGGAAGTCGAAAAGCAGATGAGGGAGTCTCCGGCGCTGTTTGTTGAAAATATCCTTAGCAAAATGCCAGATAAGATGGCGACGACCGTTGAGCTTGAGAATACATTGGGAAGGCTATTTAAATCTGAAAAGGAATTCCGCTCTTGGTGGAACAAGGCAAAGAAGCTCTTGGTTCGCGACCCAAAGATTGCCTGCCCCAAAAAGAAGAACGAGCACTACCAATTGCGCAATGAGGAAGAGGCCATAGAGCCCGAGCAAGAGCTCTTGCAAGAGTACTTTTTAAATAGGGATTCAAAGAAGAAGATTCTACTTGCCGAAAAGCTCTTTAATATGGTTATGAGCGGCGAAAACAAAGAGGCCGTCGCAAAGAGCGTAGAGGGCATAAAAGAGGACTTGCCCAAGATTAAAGACGAACTTACAAACGCAATTAAGACCGCCCGCTCTCTGAAGCAGGCCGACAAATTGCACGGCATTTGGGTCAGAAACGACCTAATCCGCTTCCTCTATCCGGGCGATGAAGAAAAGGTTGAGGAAATCGCCCCAAAGAGCCGCGATATAATTTTTGCGACAATCGAGCAGGATCCGAAGGACGGCCTAAACGAACTTGCCAGAAACCTGCCCGCATCTTACTACGACAGATTTTTGGATTTGATAACGCGCATATTCCCCGACGCTTGGCGCGACATGATTATAGAGCTTTTGAAAAATAGCGAGGGGCGCTTTACAAACGAGTGCGTAAACTTCCTTGTCGATTGGGATACTTCCCGCCAGTCGAAGTACGTAAAGGGCTTTTCGACTGAGGGCGAAAACGACAAGGGCGTATCTTGCCGCAAGATGGTTGAGGAGAATTTGCACCGCTGGCTAGACGAACAGACCTTGCGCGGCCCGGTTATTTTGTGGATAGTTAAAAATAGAAACGCGGCAAAGTTTAAGGATATACTGAAGGGATTGATAAACCAGAGGCTCTTTACGGCGCTGCTTTCGGCTATCGACGACGAGGCCTTGCTAAGCGATACAAACCGCCGCATACCCCTTGTAGATGCGCTGAGCGACGACCACGACTTGGTTCGCGACCTCTTGGCAGGGGCCTCTTCCGAGACCGCGCGCGACTTGGCTCAGAGCTTGCTTTTGAATCAGGGCTTTGACGACCTTACGCAAAAGTCGATTTTGGCGCGCTTTATAAAGCTGTATCCGGCTGTTCAGGAGCTTGTTGCGGGCAGAAGCGATACAAAGGCGGGGCGTCTGTATGTATCGAAGGAATCTTTGGAGGCTCGCAGGGCGGAATTGGAGGATATCATCAAGAATCAGATTCCCGCGAGCAAGAAGGCTATCGAAGCCGCGCGCGAACTCGGCGACTTGCGCGAAAATTCGGAATACAAGATGGCTCGCGAGCACGACGAAACTTTGTCGGCGCGCCGCGCACAGTTGCAGCGCGAGTTGTCGCAGTGCGAGGTTATCGACTTCTCGAAGGCTCCGACGGACGTTGTGGGCATAGGTTCTGTCGTTACGGTTGAAAAGGACGGCAAGACCCAGAAGTGCTACATTCGCGGCGCTTGGGATTCCGATCCGGACAAGAACATTTACTCCTACAAGACTCCTATCGCCCAGGCTCTCTTGGAGCACAAGGTTGGCGACGTAGTAGAGACCAACATTGAGGGGCACAAGACTATCTGGAAGATTTTAAAAATTGAGGTTGAAGCTTAATTAGCTAGCTCAAATTTAGCCTCGCGCAAGCGGGGCTTTTTTTTGCGCATCTTGCAGGGGGAATTTCCTGGTGGCGGAGGCGTTATGCACTTAAATAGAAGTTTCTATTTCTTTATTCGCAGGTTTCAGATTTTGAGTGGGGAGCTCAATTCTTTAAGCTCTTAGTTAATTTGAGAATTTTATGCTTGTATTTGGGAAATAGTTTTGCGATATTCGAACACTTTAAAAGCGTTAGAGTCTGAGGCGGGGCGAAAGTTTTGCCGAAGATTCCGCAGTTTGAGGGCTTGTCATTGGCTCTTTTTAACGGCAGATCCGGCGCGGTGCTGGGCTTGCGAATCTTAAAATTAAGGTTCCGAAACTGTGAAAGAAGAAAGATTGAAAATGGCAAAAGATAAAGTAATAGACAAGGCAAGTATAATCAAGGAATACCGCCTCGATGAGAAGGACACGGGTTCTTGCGAAGTTCAAATCGCGCTTCTCTCTGCTAGAATCGCACACTTGACAGACCACCTGGCGGTTCACAAGAAGGACTTCCACTCGCGCCGCGGCCTAATCGCAATGACAAGCGCCCGCCGCAAGTTGCTCGACTACCTAAAGAAAAACGAGCTCGAGAGGTACAATTCCCTCATAGTTCGCTTGGGCTTGCGCCACTAATAAAGTTCTTTGCATTTTTGATGACGCGCTTTTGGGGCGCGTCATTTTAGTTTTTGAAGCCGCATTTCTCTTGCGTGAAGGGTTAATTTTGCCCTTGAATATGGAGCTTGGGTTCTCTACAATTGCGGCGAGTCGCATTTTTATAATGCGGTTTTTAATTTGAAGGCCGCGCTGCCAGATCTTTAGGAGGTGTTTGGCTTTTGTGTAACTTAGCGATAAAAGCACGTCCCATCCGTCTTATCGCACATCTGAAAGAAAAGGAATGAAACAAAAATACAGCGTCGAGGTAAAGGACCTCGGTATAACAATATCAACGGGAACTATAGCCAAGCAGGCAAATGGTTCCGTCACTATAAGTGTCGGTGAAACGACTCTGTTTGTAGCGGCAACGGCCGCAAATTCGGTTAAGCCCGGGCAGGACTTCTTCCCGCTAACTGTCGATTACCGCGAAAGTTTCTCGGCTGCGGGCAGGTTCCCGGGCGGTTACTTCAAGCGCGAGGGCAGACCGAGCGAAAAGGAAATTTTAACTTCGCGCCTCTGCGACAGGCCTCTGCGCCCCCTCTTCCCCAAGGGCTTTATGAACGAGGTTCAGGTTATCGGTCAGGTCTTGACCGTCGATATGGAAAATGACCCCGATATTTTGATGGTAAACGGCGCAAGTGCTGCGATGTTGATTTCCGACATTCCGTGGGCGGGGCCGGTAGGTTGCGTGCGCATTGGCGAGATTGACGGCAAGTTTGTTGTAAATCCGACTCACGAGCAGATGTACGACTCTACCTTGGATTTGATTTACGTAGGCAATGAAAAGGAAATGATGATGATTGAAGGCTCTGCCGAGCAGTGCCCTGAAGAGAGATTCATCGAGGCTTTGGAGTTTGCCCACACCCAGATTTTAAAGATTATAGACGCCCAGAAGGAACTCGCAAAAATTTGCGGCAAGCCTAAGCGCGACTTTGAACTCTTTGTAGTAAAGCCCGAAATTCTCGAAATGTGCCGCGAATATGTAGGCGGCAGGCTCCTTACGGCAGTATTCCAAGACCAGAAGCTGAAGCGCCAGGCCGATGTAGATGCGCTCATGGCCGAGACTGCCGAATTTGTAAAGGGCAAGGTTGGCGAGGAGAACTTTGACGAAAACCAGATTAAGATGGCTTTTGAGGAGCTTCAGGAAGTCGTTTACCGCGGCAATATACTCGATGCCGGCAAGCGCTGCGACGGCAGAGCCATAAAGGAAATCCGTCCCTTGGGTGCCGCTACAAATGTCTTGCCGAGAGTTCACGGCAGCGCGCTATTTTCGCGCGGCGAGACTCAGGCTCTCGTCATAACAACTTTGGGCACATCGCGCGACGTTCAGGAGCTGGACGGCCTAACGGGCGGCACCAAGCAAAAGTCTTTCATATTGCACTACAACTTCCCGCCCTATTCCGTGGGTGAAACCGGACGTTTTGGAACTCCGGGCAGGCGCGAGATAGGTCACGGAGCCTTGGCTGAGCGCTCGCTTTTGCCGGTTCTCCCCTCCGAGGACGAATTCCCGTATGCGATACGCGTAGTTTCCGAAATTATGGATTCAAACGGCTCGACCTCTATGGCGACGGTTTGCGGTGGCTGCTTGAGCCTCATGGACGCGGGGGTGCCGATTGAAACTCCGGTTGCCGGTATTTCTTGCGGCCTCGTAACGCGCTTTGACGAAAACGGAAAGCTCCTAAAGCACGTTGTCCTAACCGATATTCTCGGTGCTGAAGACCACTTCGGCGATATGGATTTTAAGATTTGCGGAACTAAAAACGGCATCACGGGCTTCCAGCTCGACCTCAAGATTAAGGGTTTGCCGCTCGATATTGCAAAGGAGGCCATAATGCAAAATCGCGAGGCTCGCACCCAGATTTTGGGCGTAATGGCAAGCGCGCTTGCAGAGCCCAACAAGGAATTGAAAGAGCATGCTCCGCGCATCAAGATTATGCAGATTGATCCCGAAAAGGTCGGCATGTTGATAGGCCCCGGAGGCAAGAATATCCGCAGAATCACGGAAGTCTCGGGCGCTTCGATAGACATTGACGACGACAATCCGGGCAAGGTTCTCATATTTGCAAAGAGCGCTCAGAGCATGGATAGGGCCGTCTCCGAAATCGAGATGGTTACGGGTGAAATTGAAGTAAACAAGACTTACAGGGGCATAGTCCGTTCCATTAAGGATTTTGGCGCATTCGTAGAGTGCCTGCCCGGCAAGGAGGGCTTGGTCCACATCTCCGAGCTCGCAGATTTCCGCGTAAATAAGACGGAAGATGTCTGCAAGTTGGGCGACGAAATGATTGTTAAGTGCATAGGCATTGACGACAAGGGCAGAGTAAGGCTCTCGCGCAAGGCTGCACTCAAGGACCTCGAGGCAAAAAAAGAGGAAAGTAAAAAGGATTAAGCCTTTAATTTATTTCTTGGAAAGTCGGAGCGATTGGCTCCGGCTTTTTTTTTGCGCATTTACTAGCAAACTTTTATCTTTAGGCGTGCGGAGCGAATCTCCCTTTTCTCGAATTTTAAAAACTCTCAGACTTTCTCATTTCTCTTACTGCGTATTTTAATGCTTAAGGTGACTCAGCCGCTTTTAGCGCTTTTAATTTTAGGTAGAACTTAGATATAAACGCGCAAAAAAACAGGGCTCCGTTTAAGAGCCCTGTAAAAGTTTAAAATCATTACTTGTCTTGCGGAATGGGCTTTCCGTAATCCAGGTAGGCTCCGTGGTCGGTTGAGAAGGGGCGCAGAGGCAGTCCGTTTTTGTTCTCTACCGAAATTAGCGGCCAGCTTGCCCAAGCGTAGCGCGCGGCCTTGGGTTCAGGAACTTCGGGGCTTGATATGATAATCTTATCGCCCTTAATTTCGGCGTCCGCCCACTTCCAGTTGTTGTTGTCGGAACCGCGGATTGCAAAGCCTTGGAGCTTTTCAACATTCGCCATTTTGCGCAGGCCATTTGCATTTGCGATTGTAACGATAATCTTATCTCCGTCTATTTTGTAGTCTTTAAAGTATGGCGAGATAGCGTCCTTTTCATTCCCGCGCTTGTAAACTTGCGCCAGTGCCAGTTTTGCCAGGCGCGTTGCAACTAGCTCTTTGTGCGGCGGGTGAATGTCTCCCTGGCCGCCAACTTTTGAGCCGCCGTTATCAATGCTTGTCACAACTCCGGTCTTTGGCAAATCGAGTACTTCAGCTTGCGCCTCGCGTATAGCGCCCCAGCTGCCCTTTTGCACGGGTTGCTTTTGCGTGTCTGTGAATGCTGCAAGCTCGACGTAGTAGAAGTAGAAGTCGCGCTTAAACAGCTTGCGCCACGAGTTTACCATAAGTTTTTTTAGGTCGCCATATTCGTAGGGCTGGCCGGCGTTCGATTCGCCCTGGTACCAAAGCACTCCGCGGGGCGAAAGCGGCGCTATGCCGTTTATCATGGCGTTATACATGCAGGTTGGTTGGTCGTTGCGCGATATCACGTCTATGGGCTGCTGCGGGCGTGTCTTGCCATTTTTGTTTTGCAAAGTCCAATTCGGATTTTGCTCAAGCCACTTCGGGTAATTGGCTATGTAGTTTGCCCTGAGCTTTTCAAAGTTTGCCACATCCTCATCGAGCTTATCTATAAACTTCTTGCACTCGGGCGAATTTTCAAAGGCCTTTCTAGAAATCCACGGCTCAATTCTGCTTCCGCCCCAAGAGGAGTTTATGACGCCCACGGGAGTATCGAGCGCCTTACTTATTAAGCTTGCAAATATGTAGCAGACTTGGCTTACATCGCCGTGGTGTATGTTTTTATTTATTATGCGCCAGTCTCCGCAGACTTCCTCTATCTGCTCGGGCAGTATTATGTGTTGGGTTCTAAAAATGCGTATATCGCCGTTTGAATTTTGGGCGTCTTGCTCGTATTTGTCGCGGTAAGCTCTGTCTATGGAGGCGTTGCCAAAGTGCCACTCCATATTGCTCTGGCCTGAACCCATCCAGAGTTCGCCCGTAATTACGTTCGAAATCTTTGCAGTTCCGGAATCTGAAGTTGCAGTAATTTCCAAGTTCGTGCGCTTCGGAAACTTCTGCTTTATTTCAGCCTGCCAAAGCCCCCTCTTGTCGGACTTTGTCTGTACTTTAAATTCGGCTTTTTTTCCATCCTTAGATGTCGCATAAACCTTTACTTCCACGGCTTTTTCAGGTTCAGTCCAGCCGGCGATAGTGTTTGTATCGTTGGCCTGCAAAACCATATTGTTTTGATATATATTCTTAAAGCGTATGTCGGCCGACGCAAAATTTGCGAGCGCGACTACCGCCAAACCCATCAACATTGCATATTTCATAAGAAAATAATCTAGTCTCATTCGCAATATGGCAAGTCGTAAATAAGCAAAAGTTAAATTTTATTTCCGCCTTTTAATTAAAATCCGCTGGCTTTTTCATTTAATACATATGCAATTTTAAATGTGCACAAAGTGTCCGCAAGGTTCTAACTATGTAAGCTTTTCACGCAAAAGTTTGTGCAATTTCCAAACATAATGTGGGTATTAAAATTCAGCGCCATGTTTTACACGCTCTATTGATTGCGAGGCTTAGCAAGTGTAGGACAACTTTGAGACAGAGTTAGGTCGCGACCTTTATAACTGTGCGATTTTCAGATTAAATTGTAGGACAAGAGAATCTGACAAGACTATGAGAAATTCGACCTTAGCGCCTTTGAGCATATTAAATCGCAAGTTGCCTTTTTAACATCGCCGAGCCTGGGTAAGAGGCATTTTTTACAATTTTGAGGTTTGGCAAGAGGCATTTGCCAAATTTAGACTTATCGGACCGCTTGCGAACACAGAGAAAATAGCTTGGCTCAAACGTTTTAGCGTTAAATAATGTTAGTTAAAAATTTGCTTTTTAGTTGACGCAAAAAAATAGTGGGTATAGCGTTTCGTGCTATTATTGAATAAAGTGCGCCCGCCTTTTCAGAGTAAAGGCGCGCGCGTTTGATTCCGACCCGCCGTTGCGGGAGTTTTTAATCTCAAAAAGTTGACGTAAATTATTATGAAGAATAAATGCATTACTGATGCAAATGAGGCAGTGGCTTCGGTAGCTTTCAGAGTGAGCGAAACTATTGCAATTTACCCCATTACCCCGTCCTCGCCCATGGCGGAATCTTGCGAAGAGTGGGCCGTTAAGGGTAAGAAGAATATTTGGGATGCCGTTCCTGAAATCTCCCAGCTGCAAAGCGAAGGCGGCGTT
This sequence comes from uncultured Opitutales bacterium, assembly GCA_900552245.1. Taxonomy (GTDB): domain Bacteria; phylum Verrucomicrobiota; class Verrucomicrobiia; order Opitutales; family Intestinicryptomonadaceae; genus Intestinicryptomonas. Next base: position 8,929 of record URYY01000026.1, read on the forward strand.
GCGGGAGCCGTTCACGGCGCCCTTTCAACAGGAACGCTTATGACCTCCTTTACGGCGTCGCAGGGTCTGCTTTTGATGATTCCAAACATGTACAAGATTGCGGGGGAACTCACGCCCTTTGTCTTGCACGTTTCGGCTCGCGCCCTCGCAAGCCACGCACTTTCAATTTTCGGAGACCAAGCCGACGTAATGGCCTGCCGCCAGACCGGCTTTGCAATGCTCTGCTCGAACTCAGCCCAAGAGGCCCACGACTTTGCTGCAATCGCGCACGCTTCAACTCTCGAAAGCCGCGTTCCCTTCTTGCATTTCTTTGACGGTTTTAGAACTTCCCACGAAGTCAACACCTACGAGTTTGTCTCCGACGATGTTTTGAAGGAGATGATTCCATACGAAAAGGTTCTCGAATTCCGCGCTCGCAGCCTAACTCCTGACAAGCCTTTTGTAAAGGGCACAGCGCAGAATCCCGACACCTTCTTTCAGTCTTTGGAAGCCCGCAACGCCTATTACACCAACTGCCTCGATGTGGTTGAAAAGAATATGGAAAAGTTTGCAAAGCTCACCGGCAGAAAGTACGGTTTGTACGAGTATGTAGGAGCTGAAGATGCCGAGTACGTCGTTGTAGCGATGGGCTCCGGAGTTGAAACTTTGGAGGAAACTGTAAAGTATTTGAATGCAAACGGCGGCAAGTTTGGCGTTGTAAAGGTTCGCATGTTTATGCCCTTTGACGTAAAGCGCTTTGCTAAGGTCTTGCCAAAGTCCGTAAAGGCGATAACCGTTCTAGACAGGACAAAGGAGGCGGGCTCCGCCGGCGAACCTCTCTATCAGGATATCGCAACTGCAATAATCGAAGGCAGAAATTCCGGCGAAATTTCAATAGACCCGAAACTCTACGGCGGAGTTCACACCGGCAATGGCAAAGGGCGTGTTTGAAAATATGCTCGCCGACAAGCCCAAGAACCACTTCTCAGTCGGCATCGTTGACGACGTTACGCACAATTCGCTCGCTTGGGACGAATCATTCGACCTTGAAAGCGACAAAGTTTTGCGCGCCGTATTCTTCGGTTTGGGTTCCGACGGCACGGTTGGCGCCAACAAGAACACAATTAAGATTATCGGCAACGGCACCGACAACTACGCTCAGGCCTACTTCGTTTACGACTCCAAGAAGTCTGGCGGCATAACGGTTTCGCACTTGCGCTTTGGTCCGGAAGAAATCAAGGCTCCGTACCTAATTAAAAACGCCCAGTTCGTGGCTTGCCACCAGTTCTCTTTTATGGACAAGTACGACATTCTCGACCGCGCGGCCGAGGGCGGAGTATTCCTTCTAAACGCGACTCACGAGGCGGGCGAAGTTTGGAATTACTTAAACCGCGACGTACAAAAGAAAATTATAGATAAGAAGCTCAAGTTCTACGTAATCGACGCCTACAAAGTTGCAAAGGAAACCGGTATGGGCGGCAGAATAAACACGATTATGCAGACCTGCTACTTCGCAATTTCAGGCGTTTTGCCGCGCGAAGAGGCCATAGAAAAGATTAAGGCCTATGCGGAAAAGACCTACATGAAGAAGGGCAAGGCCGTTGTGGAAAAGAACTTTGCGGCTATCGACGCTTCAGTTGCAAACTTGCACGAGGTAAAGGTTCCGTCTGAAGTTACATCGCAGCGCGGCTTCCCGAAGACGGTTGCCGACGAAGCCCCCGACTTTGTAAAGAATGTAACGGTCGTTATGATGCGCGACGAGGGCGACAAGCTCCCTGTTTCCGCAATGCCTGTTGACGGCGTATGGCCCTCTGCAACAACTCAGTGGGAAAAGCGCAATATAGCAATTGAAGTTCCGTCTTGGAATCCGCAGCTTTGCATACAGTGCAACAAGTGCTCGACAATCTGCCCGCACGCTGCAATCCGCCCGAAGTTCTACTCAAACGAGGCTCTAAAGGACGCTCCCAAGACCTTCAAAAGCACAGCATTCAAGAGCAAGGATTACCCGAATTGCTCCTTCACAGTCCAAGTTGCGGTTGAAGACTGCACGGGTTGCGGCTTGTGCGCGTCTGTATGCCCCGGAAAGAGCAGAACTGAGGAGGGCGTAAAGGCCCTTATGATGGTGGCTCAGGAGCCTGTGCGCGACGCCGAGCGCGAAAACTTCAAGTTCTTTATGAGCCTGCCGGACGCAGATGTTTTGAAGCTCAAGGACACCGTAAAGGAAGTTCAGTTCCGCAGGCCTCTGTTCGAGTTCTCCGGTGCTTGCGCAGGTTGCGGAGAAACTCCATACATCAAGATGCTCACCCAGCTTTTTGGCGACAGGCTCTTGATTGCAAACGCGACGGGTTGCTCCTCTATTTACGGCGGCAATTTGCCGACAACACCCTACGCTACAAACAAGGACGGCAGAGGTCCGGCTTGGGCAAACTCGCTCTTTGAAGACAATGCGGAATTCGGCTTGGGTTACCGCATCTCTTTGGATATGCGCGCAAAGATTGCCGGCGAACTCTTGCAGAAGCTGGCAGGCAAAGTTGGCGACGACTTGGTAAAGAGCATACTCGAAGCCGACCAGACCGGCGACGCGGGCATCGCAGCCCAGCGCGAGCGCATAGCGGCTTTGAAGCAAAAGATTGCAAGCGACGATTCGTTTGAGGCAAAGGCTCTCTTGCCGATAGCAGACGATTTGGTTGAAAAGGCTGTCTGGATTATCGGCGGCGATGGTTGGGCCTACGATATCGGCTATGGCGGCTTAGACCACGTCTTGGCAAGCGGCAGAAACATCAATGTCTTGGTATTGGATACCGAGGTTTACTCCAACACCGGCGGCCAGATGAGCAAGTCCACCCCGATAGGCGCAGTTGCAAAGTTTGCGACAAAGGGCAAGTCCACCCCGAAGAAGGACTTGGGTATGTTGGCAGTTGACTACGGCAATATCTACGTTGCCCAGGTTTCTATGGGTGCTAAGGATACTCAGGTAATTCAGGCTATGCGCGAGGCTGAAAGCTACAAGGGCGCATCCATCGTCATAGCTTACGCCCACTGCATATCGCACGGCTTCAATCTCGTAAACGGCGTAGAGCACCAGAAGGCCGCGGTTGACAGTGGCTACTGGCCGCTATACCGCTACGACCCGCGTAAGATTGCGCTCGGCCAGAATCCGTTTAAGCTAGACAGTGCCGATCCGAAGTTGCCGGTAAGCGAATACATGAAGAATGAAAACCGCTTCAGGCAGTTGCAGGTTTCAAATCCGGTTCGCGCGGAAGAGCTTACGAAGTTTGCTCAGGAGTTTGTAAACGCCCGCTGGGCAAAGTACAAGCGCTTGGCCGGTCAGGCATAAGCTTATTCAGTTGCTAAATTTAGGCGCCGCTTTGAATTGACAAGGCGGCGCTTTTTTTGTGTTTAATCCCCCGCCTTATTGCGAATTGGCATAGGCCTAAATCTTAAATTGGGCTGCTTTGCATTGTGAGGATTGAATGCGCGGTTTTAATCGAAGCCACATTAGGGAGCGTGAGCTTAAGCTTTCAATGAATACAAAGTTGCACTTAAACTGCAAGTTTCAGCCTCAATAGCTTTCGAAATTTAAAGGCAAATTTTTAGAGTAAAATTTCCCTTTAGTTTAAGATATTAGTTACGATAAAATGTATGTTTTAGTTGGCAGTGGCTCATTAAAAGTGGTGGTATAAAAAAACGGGCTTAAAAAATTTTAAGCCCGTTTCGCTATTTTGAGACGTTTAATATTTAATTTTCGCTCTCGGTAGAATATTCGCGCGCGCTGCCGCCGATTGCGAGCACGAGGTTAATTACGGCTCTAAAGCGGTTTCCCATTACGTTTATTCGCTCGCGTTCGTTTAGTAGGGCCAGGCGCTCGGCGTCTGTAAACTCAAAGTAGTCTATGGCCCCGGCCTCATACTGGTCTTTCGTGAGCTCTTGAACCTCGCGAGATGCGCTTGCAGTTTGCGCTCTGGCTTCGTACTCCACCTTTAAGTCGCGTATGGTTGAAAGCGCGCTCTCAGTCTCGTATATGGCGTTTAAAACTATGGCCTTGTAGGCCTCTACAACTTGGGCGTGGTAGGCGATTGCGCTCTTTCTCTGCCCCCATAGCGTGCCGCCTTGGAAGATAGGTATATAGACATTGGGGCTAACTCCCCAGGCAAGCGAAGCCGAATTAAATAGGGTATCGGCCTTCTGAGAGTCTAAGCCCACCGATGAAGTTAGCTGCACTGTTGGAAAGAAAGCGGAATTTGCCGCGCCAATGCGGTAGTTTGCCGCGTACACTTTGCGCTCCGCCTCCGCTATATCGGGCCTGCGCTCAAGTAGAGTTGAGGGCAGGGCAAGCGGGGTTTCGGGAAGCTTTGCGTAAACTAAATTACCTGTGGGCTCATCGAATTTAGATGGAATTGTACCTATTAGGTAAGCGAGGTAATTTACGCTTGTATCTTTTGTTGTCTGCACTGCCGCAAGTTGGGACTTTGCCTCGTAAAGCTGTTGCTCGGCTCTCTTTAAATCGGTTTTGGAGGAATAGTTTGCGGCAAAGCGGTTCTTTATAATCTCAAGCTGGGCCTCGCGCGTCTTTACAGTTTCGCTTAAGATATCGATTTCCGAATTGTATTGGAGTATTGTAAAGTAGGTTGATGCAGTTTCGCACTCAAGCATAAGCATTACATTCTCGTAGGCCGCAAATACTGCCTGTGCCTCGGCGGTGTCGCTTGCAAGAAGGGCTTGCACGCGCCCGAATAGGTCTATATCCCAAGTGAGGCCCAGCCCTAGAGCGTAGTCGCTGTATGTGCCGCGGTAGTTTGCAGAATTTTCAGAGGTGCCGGTTCTGGAATAGGCAGCGTCGGCATTTACCCAGGGGTAGAGCTCTCCCTCGGTCATAAAGGCCTTTGCGCGGGCATCCTCAACTGCGTAGAAGGCAGACTTCAGGTTTGGATTGTTTGCGCGGCAGGTCTCGATTAGCTTATTTAGGTTGTCATCGTTAAAAATGAGCCACCACTTTCCTTTGGGCAGGTTGTCTTGCGGGCAGGCCTGCTTCCACTGCCCCTCGGCGTACTTAAAGCTCTTTAGAGCCTCCACCTTGGCATTTAGCGGCGTTTCCGGCACTTCGTAGTCGGGTTCCAGAGTGCACGCGCCAAGCAGGGCGGCGGCCGCCGCGCAAAGCAGAGCGCGGGAGCAATTTAGCGTTTGTTTTAAATAAAATCCGTCCATCTTTAAAATCCTCCCTATGCGCTCTTTCCATCCGAAAGTTTCGGACGGCCGAAGAGCCTGCGTATCACGTAGTAAAATACGGGTGTAAATATGCAGCCGAATATCGTAACGCCTATCATTCCAAAGAACACGGACGTTCCGAGCGCCTGCCTGAGTTCGCTGCCCGCTCCAGTAGCGTAGGCTAGCGGCACTACGCCCAATATGAAGGCAAGAGAAGTCATCAAAATCGGGCGCAACCTATTCTTGGAGGCGTTGCTTACGCTCGATACCAGCTCCTCTCCCTTTTGTTCGCGCTGGTGTGCAAACTCCACAATCAAAATTGCGTTTTTACACGCAAGGCCGATTAGAACTATAAAGCCGATTTGCGTCATTATGTTGTTATCCATACCTCTGAAGTGCACGCCCATAATGGCAAAGAGCAAAACTAGCGGCACTACCAATATAACCGCAAGCGGCAATGTCCAACTTTCGTACAGGGCCGCCAAGAGCAGGAATACGAAAACCACGCAGAATGCAAAGGTGTACATGGCCGTGTTGCCGGTGAGTTTTTCCTGGAAGGCTATGTCTGTCCACTCAATTGCCATTCCGTTCGGAAGAAATTCGTCGGCGAGTTTTTCTATCTGCTTTATAGCTTCGCCGGTGGAGCTTCCTTGAGTCAAGTTGCCGGTGATTTCAGCGGCGGGAGAGCGGTTGTACAAAACGACGTTCGCAGGCCCTATTATGCGCCTTATAGACGCCACCGACCCCAGCGGAACATTCTGCCCCTGAGAGTTTGGAACGTAGAGGTTGTAGATATCCTCAACGTCCTTTCTTGAGGTGCTTTCGGCCTGGGCAACAACGCGGTAAACTCTGCCTATGATGTTGAAGTCGTTCACGTAAACCGAGCCCAAATTAAACTGCATTGTGTCGAAAATTGAGCTTATGGGCACATTTAGCATCTGCGCGCGCTCGCGGTCTATATCTGCAAAGAGCTGTGGGTTTGAAACTCTGTAAGTCGACATAGCTTTTGCTACTGCCGGCAGCTCCTGCTGGGCCTTTGCGGCGAGTTCATGCGTGTATTTTTCAAGCTGTGTGAGGCCCAAATCGGCTCGGTCTTCAACGTAGAACTTGAAGTCGCCGCCCGTTCCGAGGCCGTTTACGGGCGGGGGCGGAAGCGCCAGGCAGACTGCTTCGGGAATATTCTTTGCGAGCAATTCGTTTGCCTGGGTTATAATCCTTTCGCTGGTATAGCCCTTCTTCTGGCGCTCGCGGTGCTCGTCGAAAGACATAAATATGGCGCCCGCATTTGAAACCTTTGCGTGGGTAGCTCCATTTAGACCTGCTATCGCGGTTGTAAATCTAACTCCCGGTATGTCTTTTAGTATCTTTGCCGCGCGCCTTACAACTTCGTGCGTGCGCTCAAAAGACGCCCCGTCGGGCAGCTGTATAACCGAGAATGCGTACCCGGTGTCCTGCCTCGGAATAAAGCCGGTTGGCGTATTTTCAAAAAACCAGACGCTTGCGCCAAGCAGCGCCGCGTAAAAAATTAATACCAAGACCGATATTCTGGTCAGCCTTCCAACGAGCGCACCGTAGGTCTTTGATATCCAGTTAAAGACTTTGTTAAAGCCGTTGAAAAACCAGCCGAAGAGCCCGTTCCAAATCCTTGTGAAAAAGTCCGGTTTCTCGTCGTGATTCTTTAAAAATAAGGCGCACAAAGCCGGTGAAAGCGTTAGTGAAACTAGGCCCGAGAAAATTGTAGAGGCTGCAATCGTAAGCGCAAACTGCCTGTAAAACTGCCCCGATATGCCCTCTATAAACGCAGTGGGCACGAACACCGCGCTCAAAACCAAGACGATTGCAATAAGCGCTCCTTGAACTTGCGTCATCGCCTTTTTTGTGGCCTCGCGCACCGGCAGGCCGTCTCGCATGTTGCGCTCGACGTTTTCAACAACTACAATCGCATCGTCAACCACTATGCCTATCGCCAATACCAGCCCGAATAGACTGAGATTGTTTAGCGAAAACCCGAAGGCGTACATAGTCGCGAATGTTCCTATCAGCGAAACCGGAATCGCAAAAAGCGGTATTATTGCAGCTCTCCAATTTTGCAAGAATATCATTACCACCAAGACTACTAGTATTATAGCCTCAAATATTGTGTGGTAAACCGCCTTAATTGACTCGGAAATGTAAGTTGTTACGTCCATTCCTATGACGTAGTCCACTCCCGATGGAAAGTCCTTTTTCATCTCTTCAAGAGTAGCTCTAAAGCGCGCGGCAGTGTCAACTGCGTTTGCGCCGGGCAGCTGGTAGGCGGCTATTGCAATAGACGCTCCGTTATTTAGGTAGGATTCGTCAGAGTAAGTGTAGGCTCCAAGCTCTATGCGCGCTACGTCCTTTAACTTTATCACTTTGCCGTCCGGCGTGTACTTTATGATGATATTCCCAAACTCGTCCTCGCTCTTAAGTCGGCCCTGCGCATTTATTATTAGCTCGTAGGCCGCTCCCGTCTTCGTCGGAGGCTGATTTAACTTGCCTGCGGCAACCTGCTTGTTCTGCTCTTTTAGCGCATTTATAACATCGTTTGGCGACAAATCAAGGTACATAAGCCTGTCCGGATCCATCCAGATTCTCATGCTGTATTCCTTTGCGCCAAATATGTTTACCTCGCTTATGCCCTCTACTCGCGCGAGCTTATCCTTCATCTGTGTAAGCGCGTAGTTTGTTAGGTAAAGCTTGTCTCGCGAGCCGTCCGGCGACACCAAGTTTGCAAACAATAGCATATCGGGCGAGCGCTTCTTTGTTGAGACACCTATGCTCTTAACTTCCTCCGGAAGCCTTGGCGTTGCGATATTTACGCGGTTTTGAACAAGAACCTGCGCCATGTCTATGTCGGTTCCCGTCTTGAACGTCACGGTAATTGTGAGAGAGCCGTCGGCCGAGCACTGGCTTCGCATGTAAATCATGTCTTCAACGCCGTTAATCTGCTCTTCCAATGGTACTGCAACGGTATTTTGTATGTCGGTTGGCGACGCTCCCGGATAGCTCGCCGTAACGACAACCGAGGGCGGAACTATGTCGGGATACTGGGCTATTGGCAGCCTCGTGAAAGCCACCGCACCCACCATGACTATTATAATCGATATGACCGATGCAAATATCGGCCTATCTATGAAAAAGTGCGAAAATTTCATAGTCTAAAAGCTCTCCGATGCTCCTATTTTTTCGCGGCGGGTTTTGATTCCAAGGCGCTTACTTTATGCCCCGGAATAGCCCTCTGAATGCCGTTTACGACTATGCGCTCGTCGCCTTTAAGCCCGTCTTCAACAACCTGCATTTGCCCGTAAAGCCTGCCGACGCGCACGGGCACGTATTTTACGGTATTCTTTTCGTCAACTACCAAGACGTATCTTCCGACTAAGTCCGTGCCTATCGCAGATTCGGGAACCAAGAGCTTTTCCTTGGGAGCGTCGCTCTTTAAATAAATCTTTCCCATTATGCCCGGAAATAGAGTGTGGTCTTTATTGTCAAATTCAGCCCTGAGCTCCACGCTGCCGGTATCTAGCGTATTCTCTATGTAGGTTAACATTCCGGTGTGGCTTGGCTCGGTCTCGTCTAAGAGCATCATCTTGACTTCCGGACCCCTGTGATTTTCCTTGTCTATTCTGTTGAACAGTCCGTTTTTATTGTAGCGGATTATGTCGCGCTCGCTGACAAAGAAGTATGCGTATATAGTATCGCGCGAAACTACGCTGGCAAGCAGTGTCTGAGCCGCCGTAACACC
>URYY01000027.1 GCA_900552245.1 uncultured Opitutales bacterium
AACCAGCGCCGGCAACGATCACCGTCTGGGCGGTAACGAAGCTCCGCCGGCTATCATCTCAATATTCTTGGGCGATCAGCTCTCCGACATTATCGAGCAGCTCGAACAGGGCAAGCCGAAGTCGAGCAAGCAGGGCCGCCAGATAAAGATTGGCGTAGATACTCTGCCCCCGCTTCCAGCAGATGTGACGGATCGCAACCGCACAAGTCCCTTTGCCTTCACGGGCAATAAGTTTGAGTTCCGCGCGGCAGGCTCATCGCAGTCTTGCGCAGGTCCGAACATCATTCTGAACACAATTGTGGCTGCGGCCTTTGACGAAATCGCAACCTACCTTGAATCTCTGCCGAAGGAGAAGTTCAACGAGGGCTTGCAGGAAAAGCTGCACGAAATCGTAAAGGAGCACAAGCGCGTAATATTCAACGGCGACGGCTACAGCGAAGCTTGGATTGAAGAAGCTCAGAAGCGCGGCCTTCCGAACTTGCGCACAACTCCGGAAGCTCTAAAGACGCTACTTAAGAAGGAAAATATAGATCTCTTTGCAAAGTACGGAGTCTTTAGCAGTGTTGAGATGAAGTCCCGCTACGAGGTGTTCATCGAAGAGTACGAGCGCAAGATACACATTGAAGCCGGAATTGCCATTAATTTGGCAAAGACCATGATAGTTCCGGCGGTGTCTGCCTACTTGGCAAAGCTTGCGGCGGCCAATGTCTGGAAGAACAGCAAGCTCAATGAAGTCGGCGAAAAGATATCTGCTCTTCTCTCTGAAATTATAGAAGCTATCGAAGCTTTGGAAGCGGAGTACGCAAAAACTAACAATGAAGCTAAGACACTTGAAGCTATGGCAGCTCTGAGAGCTGTAGTTGACAAGGCTGAAGGCGAAGTTGAAGACGGTTTGTGGCCCTTGCCGAAGTATTCGGAACTCCTATTCATGTACTAATAAGTATTGAGTTTAGATATGGAACCCCGCGTTTTTGCGGGGTTCTTTTTTTTTAGTCTTTTTTGTTTGAAGAACACTAAAAAAAATGTTGATATACCGCAGCTTATGATAGAACTGCAAAATATACTAAACAAGGCCAAAAGCTTTAAAACTCTCGATAGAGAGGAGCTGCTATTTCTGCTTTCACTAGGCGAATCTTCAAACGAGGCTGCACTGTTGAGAAACTGCGCAAATGAAATAACCAGGAAGCGAACTTCCAACAAGCCCCTAGTCTTGGCACAAATTGGAATTGAAAACCACGCATGCCCTGCAAACTGCAAATTTTGCTCCTTTGCCCAAGATATAAATTCGGCAAGCGAAGTTCTAAGCCTTGAAGAGATTTCACAAAAAGCGCTGGAGATGTCCGGCAGCGGAAAGCTAGATGCCCTATTTATAATGGCAATGCACGATTACGATGCCGATTACCTACTGAAGGTATGCTCTCACCTTAGGCAAATTATAAGCGACAAGGTTAAGCTCGTAGTAAATATAGGCGATACTTCAAAAGATTTCTTCAAGGAGCTCAAGAAGGTCGGTGTAAGCGGAGCTTACCACGTTTGCAGGCTCAGGGAGGGCGAGGACACCTGCCTGAATCCCGGAGACAGAATAGCGACAATAGAGGCCTTAAAATCGCTGGGCTTTGACTGGTACAACTGCTGCGAACCGCTTGGCGCCGAACACACAAATGAGGAAATTTTAGACCAAATAGAAATTGGAAACACCTACGAGTGCTTCCAGCATGCGGCAATGCCCAGAGTTGTATTTGAAAATTCTCCGCTTGCAAGACGCCCGGAGATATCGAAGCTTAGGCTGGCGCAAATCGTGGCCGTAGTAACCCTGGCAAGCCTAAAAAATAAGGCTCTAAAGAGCATAGCCGTTCACGAGCCCAATGTGCTTAGCTTAAATTCCGGCGCAAATTCCCTATATGCAGAAAGCGGCAAAAACCCGCGCGACACGGCAAAGGATACCTCGCTTAGCAGAGGTAAATCTATAGGCGAAATTTTGGAGATGTTTAGAGAGGCAAACTACGATATATAAAAAAGCTTTCCCAAATTAAAAAGAATTATTGGCACTTGGAACTTTGACCTATCATTCAGTGTCTTAGTTGAGAGCTGATTAAATTTACAGGCAAAACTTTTAACGGATATATGAATTTTATAATTTTTGTAATAGTGCCCATTTTGGTTGGGCTTTACGCGCAAAATAGAGTTGCTAGCGCCTACCAGAAAAATTTGGGAGTGCAGTCTAGAAATCGCGTGACAGGGGCTGTAGCTGCAGCGGAAATCATGAGATCGGCGGGAATAGACGACGTTGAGATAGTGCAGATAGACGGCCACCTCACAGATCACTACGACCCTCAAAATAGGCGCCTGGCCTTAAGCCGTGAGAATTATTACGGAACGAGCCTGGCCGCCCTTGGAGTTGCGGCGCACGAAGCCGGACATGCGATTCAAGATAAGGAGGGCTACGCGCCTCTTAAGACCAGAATGGCGCTAATTCCAATAACATCGCTTGCAAGCAGTATCCTGCCCTTTGTAATTATAGGAGGCTTTACATTTGCTGGAGCATCTACGGGCATGCTTATGTTTGAGGTCTGCGTGGGTATATACCTAATTCTAACGCTCTTTCAGTTGGTGACTCTTCCGGTTGAATTTAATGCTTCAACAAGGGCTAAGAAGCACTTGCAGGGGCTCGGTTTTATAGAGAAAGACGAGCTTGCCGGAGTTGAGGAAACTCTGGACGCCGCAGCCTTCACATATGTTGCGGCCTTCATAACAAGCCTTGGCTGGCTTTTGCTAATGCTAACTTCAAGGAGAGAGTAAGCTAAAAAAATTTGAACAAAGACGGGGGTTTTACTGTCATAGTAGTCAGTCTGGATAGTTTGTTGGTCCAGTTTGTAGTTTGTTAGATTAAGTGGGCGGAGGGTTAAATCCCTTCGCCTATTTTTTTATGCGCCCAACTTAGATTCTGAAAACTATAAGGTAAAAATAGCCGGAAACTCAAATGTCTGAATCTTGCAAGGTATGAAAATCCAATAGCCTAGGAATCAGAGTTTGCCAAAGACTTGTTTCAGTTTTTATTTTTAGATGTACAAGATATATTTAAAATCGCAATGCAGTCTATGGCATAGTTTCGCGATAGCATTTATCAGTGCGATGCAGGTTTGGGCATCATGAGCGCAATTTAGTTGGAGTTATTGCGCTAAATCTAAAACCTGCAAAAAGAGGCCGACGCAACGCGCAAGCCTCTCAATAAAAAAACTAAGTATGTATTAAAGCTTAAAGTTATCTAGGGCGCTAGTCCAATCGCTGTTGAAACTTCCTCCGCTGCTTCGCTTCTGGAAGTCTCCGCGCCTGCCTGAAGGCCTTGCCTTGCTGTTTCCGCGCGCCATATCGCCGGCGCTCTGCGCGCGTTTTTGAGGGTTGGACTTCATTGAAAGAGAGATCCTATTTCTTTGCTTATCAACTTCAAGCACATACACATTGACCTTCTGCTGGGGCTTTACCACATCATTGGGGTCGCGCACAAAGCTATCCGAGAGCTCGCTTACATGCACCAAGCCGTCTTGATGCACGCCTATATCGACAAAAGCACCAAAGGCGGTTACATTTGTGACGATACCTGGCAGGCGCATTCCCTCTTGCAAGTCGTCGATTGAATGTATGCCCTCTGCGAATGAAAAAGCCTCAAATTTCTCGCGCGGGTCGCGGCCGGGCTTGCCAAGCTCGCTTAGAATATCCTTTAGAGTAGGCATTCCAACTGTATCCGACACGTATTTCTTAAGGTCTATCTTGGAGCGCAACTCTGACGATTTTAACAGGCTTGCCACATCGGAGTTCAAATCTTTGGCCATTTGCTCCACCAGCTTGTAGCGCTCCGGGTGTACGGCGCTTTCGTCCAAGGGATTTTCACCGCCTCTTATGCGCAAAAAGCCCGCCGCCTGCTCAAAGGTCTTTGCGCCCAAGCCCTTTACGGACAGCAAATCCTTGCGCGATTTAAATGCGCCGTTTTCATTTCTGTAAGAAACTATGTTTGTCGCCGTCGTCGCATTTAAGCCCGAAACGTAAGATAGAAGCTGCTTGCTTGCGGTATTTACCTCTACACCTACGCTATTTACGCAACTTACAACGACATCGTCTAGCGAGCGCTTTAAAAGCGTTTGATTAACATCGTGCTGATACTGCCCCACTCCGATTGACTGCGGGTCTATTTTCACAAGTTCAGCCAGCGGGTCCATCAGGCGCCTGCCTATTGAAACCGCTCCGCGAACAGTGATATCGTAATTCGGGAACTCCTCGCGCGCAACCTCGCTTGCGGAATATATTGAAGCTCCGCTTTCATTTACCATTACAACGGGAATGGACTTTGGAAGGCCGAGAGAATTTATGAAGCTTTCGGTCTCGCGGCTTGCAGTGCCGTTGCCGATTGCTATGGCCTCAATCTGGAAAGCCTTTACGTATTTTAGAACTTTCTCGCCAGCCTCTTTGCGCTGGAAGGCCCCCTGCTCGGGATATATAACGTCGTTTGTAAGAAGAGCGCCCTGCCTATTTAAAATTACGACCTTGCACCCCGTTCTGAAGCCTGGGTCAATTGCAAGCACGTTCTTCTGCCCCAGAGGTGAAGCCATCAGAAGCTCGCGCAAGTTATTTGCAAAAATTTTTACGGCCTCCTCATCGGCTCTCTTTTTCAGCTCCAAGCGCATGTAAGTCTCGGTAGTGGGTGCAAGCAGTCGCTTGTAGGAATCTTCAACAGCCTCGCTAAGCTGCTTTGCGCACTCGCCCGAACCTTTAACAAAGCGCGACTTTAAAAGATTTATAGCCCCAAGCTCATCCGGCAATACTCTCATAATCAAGAATCCCTCGGCCTCTCCTCTGCGTATAGCTAGGATTCTGTGTGAGGGAGCGCTCTTTACGGGCTCTGACATATCGAAATAATCGCGGTACTTTGCCCCCTCCTGCTCTTTGCCGAACATTACTTTTGAAGTAAGAACCGCATTTTGCTCAAAGTATTCGCGAAGCTGAGAGCGGGCGTCGGCATCGTCTGCCACAAGCTCTGCAATGATGTCGCGAGCGCCGGCAAGGGCTGCGCCTGCGTCCGGAACGTCCTTCTGGGGATTTACAAATTCCTTTGCCTTTTCGGAGCAATCTGCGTTTTGATTTTCAAAAATGAAAGTTGCCAGACCTTCCAGCCCACGCTCGCGGGCTATCATTGCGCGAGTTCTGCGCTTTGGTTTGAAGGGCTGGTAGATATCCTCAAGCCTCGCCATAGTTTCGGCTGCGTCCAATGATTTTTGCAGCTCTTCAGTAAGCAAATTGCGCTCTTTTAAAGAGTCTTTTATGGCGTTTCTGCGGGCGTCTAAAAGCGCCAAGCGCTCCAATTCGTCGCGTATTGCAGCAATCTGGACTTCATCTAGAGAACCCGTAGCCTCCTTTCTGTATCGGGCGATAAACGGAACGGTAGCGCCTGCCTCCAATAGTTTAGCGGTCTCTTCGACCTGTTTTACCTGAATGTTCAAGGCCTTCGCGGCACTTATAATATGTTCGGCTTGCATTGAAAATTTTATTTTTTATAGAATACGAAAAATACCGCAAGAATCATAAGTGCGAAACCAACGAGATAGTTCCACTTAATCTCCTCGCGCATGTAAAATATGGAAAAGAATATAAATACAAAAATTGTAATGGCCTCCTGTATAGTCTTTAGCTGCGCCAAATTGTAAGTTCCGTGCCCTATCCTATTGGCCGGCACCTGAAGGCAATATTCAAAGAAAGCGATACCCCAACTAACCAAGATTGCTATCCAAAGCGGAGTTGACTTAAATTTCAAATGTCCGTACCAAGCAAAGGTCATGAAGACATTTGCAATTAAAAGTAAAGCGACTGGTGCTATATATTTTATCATACCGTAAATTGGCGACCCCTCAAGGAGTCCGACTTAGAGGTTTAATATGCAACAGCATGCGGCGCAAAAGTCAATATTTTGAATTGTAAAAAAAATAAAGCTGTGCTTGATTTTAGCGAATATGACTTTTGTGGGAATAGTATTGATTGCGCTTGCGCTATCGGCGGACGCATTTAGCGTATCGGTTGCAGTTTCAAGCTGCATAAGGCGCCAACACCTAAAAAATGCAATCCTGTGCGCAGTTTTCTTTGGGGGCTTCCAGACGCTCATGCCCATATTGGGCTGGCAGCTTGGCACGATGGCAAATAGTTACGTGTCTAAAATAGACCACTGGGTTGCCTTTGGACTGCTCTTTGCAATAGGTATGAATATGATAATCGGCGCACTGAAAGGCGATAGCGAAAGCGATTGCAAAAGATTTGAAAACGGACTTAGCCTAAAGCTGCTGTTTGTACTTGCGATTGCGACAAGCATAGACGCCTTTGCAGTTGGAATATCATTCGGCTGCCTGCACACGGGAGTTTTGATGCCGTCTATTTTGATAGGCTTAATAACGGCCTTTGTGTCGATTGTCGGCAGCACCATAGGTAAGACTGTGGCAAAATACGCAAGGGGAAAAGCCGAACTATTTGGAGGCGTAATATTGCTACTAATTGGAATTAAGATACTTGCAGAACACCTCCTGGAAAAATAAAAAAATTTAAAAAAAAGCTTGATTTGAATCAAGAATTAGTGTTCTATACAGAGCTTTAATTGACGCAGGGTGGAGCAGCTTGGTAGCTCGTCAGGCTCATAACCTGAAGGTCATAGGTTCAAATCCTATCCCTGCACCCATTTCAAAAGCCGCTTGAATTTATAAATTCAGGCGGCTTTTTTTATTTGCAAAGAATTTAAGCATTAGTGGGCAAATTACTTTCGAGCGCTATGAATCCTAGAGTATTAAGCTGCGGTAAAAATTGGACTTCCCCCTAGTTTAACTAAGTCCACTTTAAGTCGTTAAAATAATTTGCGCTATAGATATGAGCAAATAATTTAACAAACAATCTGTGGCAGGCAGATTTTAATACGGGAAAATTTGCGATAGTTATTGCCTAGAACAATCCAATTTAAGAACCATTTCCGCTTCATCTAATTTCAGGCCTAAACCTGAGATGCTCAAAACAAAATAGTGCATTTTTAAGCCCCCTCAACACTATGCGCCATTTAAGGCTAGCTCATAACTGTCGGCAACTTTAGCGTAAATTTCACGGAGACTCAGCGACGACTCCAAATTCAAGCTAACCCAATGCCTCTTATTCATGTGGTATGCGTTAAAGTAGCTTTTGCCATCGACAATCTTACCCAGCGCATCAGGCTTTACCCTGAGATTTATCAATTCAATATCTCCCTCAAAATCAAGCCCCAGCTTTTCTGCAGAAATTACCATTAGTACCCCGTACCACTTCTTATTATCGCTCCTTCTTAAAACTGCACATTTGGGGAACTTCTCCCACAAAAATTGAGGTTCGTCGCCGTAGGTCTTCCTTATGTGCAAAATCAATTTGAGCGCACTTTTACTTTTAAAAACCGACTTTTTAAAGCAGTGCAAAGCAATTCTTTCAAGCACAGAGCAGTAAGCTTTGCGCACTTTATTTACAAGCTCTCCTCTGGCTTCCTCCACAAGGTGCAAGGTGTACTCCTCATCAATATCGCGCTCTATCAATTTTGTTTCGATGTGCCCATTCTTAAAAATCTCTACTGTTAGCTCAAATTGACCCTCCAAAATATCCTCCTTGTAGCTATAGCAATTGGCGTAGTGGGAAAAGCCAAATGCCTTCAATGAACTAAAGTCGCATTGCATGTCCCTAAAAATTTCATTTACTATGTAGCTTTCCATATAAAAGCGAGCCTTTCTGCGATGTTTGCGAGTGTCAAGAAAATTGATTTGAGGAACTTTAATTCAAGATTTAGTTTAAAAAAATCCGAACTAAACAATTTGAGTAAAAGCAAAGGACATGCGAAAGACTGCTACTTTGGATTAAATATTCCAAGCAATCTCAAACTTACATAGAGTTTTCCCCTTCCCTATATTTATGAGCTAACGCAATACGAAAAAACTCTAGCCTCAAGAGATTGTTTGAGCAAAAAACTTTAAAATTATTTAAACTTATGTTAGCTAAAGGCCGAATTAGCCAAGAGACAAATTAAACGCAATAGTTGCAGGTTAAAAAATAAAAAAACATCCTCACCTAAGCTTGCCCTAAGAGCCGAGCTTACCCATGCAAAAAAAAGCGCGGCAATATTCCGCGCCCCAAAAAAATAGATGAAAAACTAGATTTCTAATCAAGAGTTGGGACTCTGCTTTGGGATTTCCCCGCCGATTAAGTAACTTATAGTTGCCAGTGCGTCCTGACAATCGTACTTGGCGCTCACTACATCAGCCTGAGCCGAAGTGTAGGAAACTTGGGCGTCAGTTCTTTCAAGAGACGAAGCCTTGCCTACATTAAAGCGCTCAGTAACCAAATCCAAATTCTCCTTTGCAACCTTTTCCGACGACAGCGCCAAATCATATTGCTTTTTTGATTTTTTCAAGTTTAGACAAGCCGTCGTGAGCTTTGCATAAATGTCTTGCTCGTATTCCGAAATTTTGCTGCGCGAACTTCTCAATAGGGCAACGGCCTGCTTTATCGCGTTAATATTTCTATTGCCGTTAAATATGTTCTGAACTAAGTCGGCACCACCTGCGACATTCCAAATCGCGGGCCACCCCGAGCTTATGCCCGACACAAACGCCTCTGCATTCAAGCTTATTGTTGGGTATAGATTCGCGATTTGCTCGTCTATGTATTTGCTGGCGCCCTCGGCGTTAGCATAGAGCGCTCCCAATGCAGGATCCTGCTTCTTTGCAAGAGTCATAAGCTCGTCAACGCCCATTTTAACGTCCTGCATATTGCCCTCGCCCGTGGCAAACTTAAACGCCCTGTCAAAGCCCAGGGCCTTCACCAAATTTGCCCGCGCTATACTTACGTCGTTTGAAGTTGTAACCTGGTCCAATACCGAGGCGTCGTAGTCAACCCTAGCCTTTGAGCAATCGTATTTTGTAGCCTTGCCGTACTCGAACTTTGCGAGCATGTGGTCAAGATGCTCCTTGTACTGCATGACGGCCTGCTCTGCTACGATGTTTAGTTCAATGCACCTCTTTAGCTCAAAGAAGGCCTGCCTCACGGTATAGACGGTGTTTATTTCGGCAAGATAAAGTTCCTTTTCGGCTGCAATCACATTTTGAATCTGCTGAGCTACTCTAGCATCTGTCTTTCCGAAATCGTATATCAGAAGTTTGAAATCTATGCCGCCGTAGCCGTTGCCCTTCATTGAGCCGGACTGCGGGCGCTTTTGCAGGTTGTCCGTGGCCTCTTCAAAACCTATGCCGTTTATATCCACTGTCGGCAGATAATCCGCCTTGACAATTTTTAAATCAAGCGGGGCTGAAACCAAGTTCTGCCTAGCCTGAAATACCGTCGGGCTAGCTTTGAGAGCAATCTGCTCTAGATCCGATAGCGAGTAAGTTTCGCCCTCCTTCATTCCGAGCTCAAGGGGCGTTACGGTGCGCTCTCCCGGCAGGCGCGAATCCTGCGACTGGGCCTCTCTAGCCTCCTCCACTGTAGAACATGCGCTGGCGAAAGCCAGTGCAGCTGCCATTAGATATGCAAAGAAGTTTTTCATCTCATTCTTATCCCAACCTTTTTATTTGTAGACTCGCGAATAGTCTGGACAAGCGCGTACAAACATGGCGTCATCACGATTCCTAAGAAGGTCGCCATAAGCATTCCCGAAAAGGTTGTGATACCTATAGCCCTTCTGCTTGCGGCGCCCGCGCCGGTTGCCAAAACTAGCGGAAGAACGCCAAATACGAATGAAAGGGCAGTCATCATAACCGCTCTAAAGCGCTGCGATGCGCCGTTTACGGCGGCCTCGTATATGGGCACGCCCTGCTCGCGCTCCTGCTTTGAAAATTCGACCATAAGAATTGCATTTTTCGCCGTCAGCCCCACTAGCATAACCATGCCAAGCTGCGCGTATATGCTGAAAGTCTCGCCCGTTATCAGAAGGCCTATTATGGCTCCGAGAATCGGCGTTGCCACAGTCATCATTATGGGAATTGGAATAGTCCAGCTCTCGTATTGCGCCACAAGGAACAAGTAGGCAAAGGTTATTGCAAGAGCCATAAGCTGCAATATTTTATTTTCGTTTTGCTTTTCCTGATAACTCATGCCGGTCCAAGCTATCTCATAGCCGAAAGGCAACTTTATATTTTCGATTTTTCTCATTATTTCTCCGCTTGATACGGAAGAGTCAACCATCACGTTTATGTCGGTAGAGAGCAGCTTGTTAAACATATTAATCTGCTTTGGAGCCGAAGTGAAGCGAGCGCTTGCTACAGTGCTTAAAGGCGTCATCTGCCCGTCGGAGGTTGGAACTTGCAGCTCCATTATATCGCGCAAGCCGGAGCGCATTCCCTTGTCGGCCTGCATATTAACTTCAAAGACATCTCCCAAAATATTGAAGTCGTTTATGTAGTAAGAGGCGATGTTGCTTTGTATTGTCGAAAATATAGTACTTACCGGTATTCTCAGAGACTCCGCCTTCTCGCGGTCTATCTCCAAATTGAGCTGCGGAATGAGGCTGGAATTGGTAGTCATAGAGCTTATTACTCCCGGAAAATCTCCGATTTGCGCTGCAAGCTTTGCCGCGTTTTTCATAAGCTCGTTTGTATCGACATCTCCGGAGGCGGTGAGCGCAAAACTTATGCCGCCCGTCATACCAAGGCCCATAATTGCAGGCGGAGTAAAGCATATAATTCTGGCCTCGGGCAGTTTTTGCGACAGATCCTGAACTTTCTTTACTATGGCATCGAGCTGCAAATCCGCCGTCGTGCGTTTATCCCAGGGGTCCAGCTTTATGATGACCATTGCCGTATTTTCGCCGTCGCCGCTAATTCTGCCGACGCCGTTTACAATCATATAGTCCTTGACCCCGTCAATTTTGCTCACCAAATCCGAGAACTTGGCGGTAGTCTGCATAGTTCTTGCCAAGGTTGCACCCGGCGGAAGCTCTATGTCGCACATAATAGTGCCCTTGTCCTCCTTGGGTATGAAGGAGGAGTTTATCTTCCCGAACAGGAAGTAAGAAATTGCGACTATGGCGCAGAATATCACAAATGTAATTGCAATCCTGCGCGCGAGCATTCTCACAATTCCAACATAGGCCGACTTGCCGGAATTTAATAAAAAGTTTACGGGCTTAAAGAGCCTTCTTTCGCTCTCATTCGGCGCCTTTAACATTATGGCGCAGAGCGCCGGACTGAGAGTGAGCGCAATGAGAGTTGATATTGAAAGCGCTATGCACATCACAACCGCAAATTGAGTGTAAATCTCGCCCACCATGCCACCGTAAAACGCAAGCGGAACGTAGCAGGCAATCGTAACGAGAGTAGTTGCTATGACAGCCCCCGTTATCTGCTTCATAGACTTTATGCTGGCGGTCTTTGCATCAAGCTTGTACTTGTGCATTACAGACTGGCAGTTTTCAACAACCACTATAGCATCGTCAACAAGCGAGCCTATTACGAGTATAAGCCCGAACATAGTGAGCAAATTTATAGTGTAATCCAAGGCGTACATTGCCGTGAAAGTGCCGACTAGCGATATGGGAATTGCAATCGATGGAATTAGCGTCGCGCGCCAATCCTGCAAAAATAGGTAGGTTATTAAAATAACCAACACCAGCGCCGAAATTAAGGTCGTTACAATTTCCTCCATCGATATTACGATAAATTCCGTCGGGTCGTACGCTATGTTCCAGGTCACGCCCTCCGGGAACGACCTCGCCAAGCGCTCAAGCTCGGCCTTCACCAAATTTATCGTCTGCAGGGCGTTTGCGTCGTTTGTCCTGTGCACGCCCAGGCCAACCGAACTCTTTCCGTTAAAAAAGCAACTCTGGCTGTAGGATTCAGCGCCGAGTTCCACGCGCGCAATATCCTTCAGGCGCAATATATTTCCGTCGGAGTCGCTTCTGACAATTATATTTTCAAACTCCTCGACAGTTTTCAAGCGCCCCTTTATATCCACTTTAAACTGTACGAAGTCGTTGCCGCCCTCCGAACCAATAGTGCCTGCCGCAGCCTGCAGATTTTGGCTTTCAACGGCGCTTTTTATGTCGTCTGTGGAAAGGCCCAAGCCGCCCATTCTTATTGGGTCTATCCAAATTCTCATAGAGTATATCTTGCCGCCAAAAGCGTCGGCCGATGAAACTCCGTCAACGCGGCTTATCGCGTCTGCTATAACGGTGGAGGCGTAGTTATTTAACTCCATTTCGGACATATTCACGCCGTCAGTCTGCAACTGGAACATCGCAAGCAGATCTCCGGAGCGCTTTCTGACATTTATGCCCGTCCGCTGCACTTCACTTGGCAGCTTCGCCTCCGAGCGCTTTACGGCGTTTTGAACTTCAACCATCGCGATATCCTGATTTGTGCCCGTCTTGAAAGTTAGCGAGCAAGAATATGCGCCGGTATTGGAGCATTCCGAATTAAAGTAGAGCAAATTCTCCAGTCCGTTTAACTCCGACTCAAGAACCAGCGCCACGGTGTCTCGCAATACCTCCGCGCTCGCTCCGCTGTAAGTTGCCGAAACTCTTATTTGCGGCGGAGATATCTCGGGATACTCCGCTATTGGCAATTTAAAAATTGTAAGAGCTCCCGTTATTACAAGCAGCAAACTTATTACCGCCGCAAACCTGGGGTGCTCGATAAAGAACTTTGAAAACATCTCCCTACTCCACTACATTTACTTTCACATTCTCTATTATCTTGTGAGGTCCGTCGCTCACAACCCTATCTCCGACAGCCAGCCCAGAATCTATAAACTGCACATCGCCTATGGTCCTGCCCAAAACGACGTTTCGCCTGCTCGGGATATTGTCCTTGTCGAGCACATACACGTATGAGGACTCCTCGTCGTGCATGAGGGCTGTGGCGGGTATTGACACCTTCTGCTTTTCCTTTTTGTTCTGCAGATACACCGCTACAGTGTTGTTGGGCAAAAGCCGCGAATTTGGGTTTTTAAATTTTGCGAATACCAAAATCGTGTCGGTAGTTCTAACAGCCTCATTATTCACAAATTCAATTTCGCCCTCGTCCTCGTAAAAAGTTCCGTCTGCGAGTTTAATCTTCACGGTGCAATTTGACATCAAGCCCTTTATATCGGTAAAATTCTTCAAGAAATCGCGGCTGCTCATCGAAAACTTCAGGCGGATGGGATCGAGCTGCACGATTGTTGCAAGCACTCCGGAAGACGGGGTTATGTAGTTGCCCTCCGTGTAATTCGTAAGCCCTATGGCCCCCGATATGGGAGAGTAAATTTTGCAGTGCTTTAAGTCGTCCTCAGCCAAAATAATATCGGCCTGAGCCCCCCACAGAGACGCTTGGTAAGATTTGTATTGGCTCAGGGCGCTCTCCATCTCGTCCTTTGTAGAGACGCCTTTTTTAAATAGTTCATTGGTTCTCTCGTAGTCGTTTTTAGCGTATATTAGCTTTGCCTCATACTCGGCGATTTTTGCCTGATCGCTCTTGAGAGTTGCCGCGTAGCGGGTGTCGTCAAAAGTATAGAGAAGTTGCCCCTCTTTCACATAGTCGCCCTCCTTAAAGCCCACCTGCATGAGGTCTGCGGATATTCTAGATACTATGTTGACTGTTGAAATCGGGATAATCTGCCCAGTGTATCTGTAAACCTCAATTTCATTTGCCAGCTTTGCCTCGGCAACGGGAACCGAAATTTTTGCCCCTTGGTTTTCCTGCGCCGACAAAATCGGCGAAGCCGCTAATAAAAGTAATAAAAAAACCTTCAGTCTATTCATGACAACCTTTCGGACAAGCCTCCATATATCTTGTTTAAAACCTTGTGCATCGCCGCCTTATCCTCCTGCGGCAAAGCGTCGAAAATAGGAACTATGTATTTCTTTTCCAGGGCAAGGACGGAAGAATTAATCCCCTTTAATTTCTCGGTGGGCTCAATTACGACAACGCGCCTGTCTCCATCTGAAATCTTCTTTGTGAGATATCCGCATCTGACAAGGCGGGCAACCGTCTGCGTAGCGGAGCTTCTGGACATTCTAAAATGCCTTATTATGTCGCCCAACATAACGCCGCCGCTGGTTCCGACGTAATACATTATATCCAACTGATTCATCGTAAAACCCGCCAGCTGCCTCTTGTCTTTAAGCAGTATAAAGCGCTTCATCTCCTCCGAACAGGCATGAAGCAACTTTAAGGTATCCTCTCCACTTGGAACATCCATACAAACTCTCCAAACATATATAAAACCTCAAACGCAAAATTAAGCGCGAAAGTTTCAGGACAAAAAAAAGTTTTTTTTAAGCCCTGTCAAGACGTATTTATTTAGAAACATAAACATTTTATTTTACAATATGGCAAACCCCAATAGAAGCCAAGTTCTGACTAAATATATTTCTTGAAAAAATTATCAAAATATCGATTATGTATCTGAGTCTCCGGAACTATCCAAAGTTTTTTGGTCAGCTTGCGGAGGCGCAAAATTAATCACGGTATGGAATTTTTAGTTATCGCTATTCTCATTTTATCAAACGGAATACTTGCAATGTCGGAAATCGCACTTGTGTGCGTAAAAAAGCCCGCGCTTTCCAGCGAGGCAAAAAAGGGCAGCGTATATGCCAAAAACGCTCTTAAGCTAGCAAGCAGCCCAGACAGATTCTTCTCCACAGTCCAAATAGGTATAACACTCATAGGAATTTTAACCGGCATATATTCCGGAGAAACCATAAGTGCAAACTTTGGGAATCTCCTGGCTTCACTAGGAATTCCAAGCTCGGCCGCCCTATTTTTAGCGCAGGCAGCAATCGTGATTATAGTGACGTATCTCACCCTTATTTTTGGAGAGCTAGTGCCAAAGCGAATAGGCTTGGCCGCCCCGGAAAAAATAGCAAAAATAATAGCTTCTCCAATGCTATTGCTATCTAAAATTGCGGCTCCCTTTGTGTACATTTTAAGTAAGTCCAGCACCTTTGTCCTGAAAGTTTTGGGGATAAATTCAGCTGATAGAAAGATTACCGAGGCCGAGATTAAATCAATGGTAAGAGAAGGCGTAAAAAGCGGAGAAGTGCAGAGCATAGAGAGAAATATTTTAGAGCGGGTATTCCTACTTGGTGATAGACACGTGGAGTCTATAATGACGCCCAGAAACGAAATAGTAAAAATAGATATATCGTCGAGCAGAAGGCAGGTTGAGGATATCGTTAAGCAAAATCCGCACAGCGTATATCCGGTTTCAAACGGCTCTCTTGATGAGATTCTGGGCTTTGTGTATATAGAGGATCTGTTTGCGGAGCTCACAAAGCAGTCGCCCTCGCTGAAAAACATACTCAAGCCCGTGGAGTACTTCAAGGAGGACACCATGGTTTACAGCGCCCTTGAAATACTCAGAAAAAGGCGCGTAAAAAATGCAATTATCTCAAACGAATTTGGCGTTACGCTTGGAATTGTCACATTAAACGACGTACTCGACGCAGTTTTGGGCGATATGCCCGAGAGAAACGAGGAAGAATACATAGTCGCCTGCGGCGAAAACAAATTTGCCGTAACGGGCCAGTGCCCCTTCCACGATTTTATGATATTCTTTGAATTGGAGGATTCCGGCGAGACTTACAATACCGTAAGCGGACTCATACTCGACAAACTTCAACACATTCCGCACGTTGGCGAAAGAATCAAGTGGAGAGATTTGCGCATAAAGGTTGCAGAAATGGACGGAGTTAGGATAAATAGAATTCTTGTAGAAAGGCCCGAGCAACCAGAGCAGAACTAGAACTTTCTGCCCGACCGCTTTGCGGGATTATTTTTTAGCATTCCGCGCTGTTTTCTGCGCTCGGCAAGCCCCTTATTTACCTTTATTGGCTTGCCCTGCTCGTCAACTTCCGCGCAGTACATAGCGCAGGCCATCGTCATTGGCAGCGGTATAAAATCCTGCACCTGCCGCACGTTCCAATTTGACTTCGCAAGATAGTCCTCGACAACTTTCATCTGGCGCTCGCTGCAGCCTGGAAAGTTTGAAATAAAGTATGGAACCATATACTGCTTCTTGCCCGACTTTGAATTTACGGAGTCAAATATGCTTCTAAACTTTTCAAATTCCCCGGCCTTTCCCTTGCGCATAAGCTTTAGCACCTCATTATCCAGATGCTCCGGCGCAACACTTATTTGCCCCGACACATGATTGCGTATAATTTCCTCCGTCAGATTTGGCTGGGCCAGGGCCAAGTCCAGCCTAACTCCGGAATTTATAAAAACGTGCTTAACTCCATCAACTTTCTGCAAGCGCTCAAGCAAATTTAAAAGGGGCTTTTCGTCCGCCGCGTAGTTTTTGCAGAAATTTGGGAATATGCAAGAGTATCTCCTGCATTTTTTGCATATCTCGGGGTCTTTTGGACGGTGGCCGTAGATGTTTCCGGCAGCGCCGCCGACATCGCTAATTGTGCCTTTAAAGTAGGGCTTCTTTGCCAAGTTTTGCGCACTTTTTAATACGCTTTCGCAAGATCTGGATACAAGTTGCCTGCCCTGGTGTGTGACCAAGCCGCAAAAGGCGCACCCGCCCGGACAGCCGCGCACAACCGTTATGGAATCTCTTATCATTTCCCATGCGGGTATTTTTTCGGTGTAGCAAAAGTGCGGCATATACGCGTAGTCAAGCTCGCTTGAGCGGTCGAACTGTTCGCTAGTCATCGGTTCGCGCGGCGGCTCCACAAGCAGGATTCTGCCGTTTGTGCGCTGAATTAACCTGCGGGCGCTCCAAGGGTTCATCTCGGATTCAATGATTTTTGTAGCGCGCATTATCGCCAATTTATCAGAGCAGATTTCCTCGTAAGACGGCAACTCAACGGCATCGGAGTTAAATTCTGCGCTCTCTCTGCCTCCGAGATAGCGGCAGGTTCCGCGTATCCCATCTAGGCTCTTTCCGCTTTTTATGCGCTCGAAAATTTCGAGCATGGTAAGTTCGCCCATGCCGTAGCAGAGTATGTCGGCCTTTGAATCGACCAATACAGACGGTCTCATTTTATCCTGCCAATAGTCGTAGTGGGCAAGCCTTCTTAAACTCGCCTCAACCCCTCCCATAACGACCTTTATTCCCGGAAAGGCCATGCGCGCAAGCTGTGAGTAAACAATAGAGGCATGTGGCGGGCAAAGCCCGGTTTTACCGCCCGGAGAATACATATCTTCATGGCGCAAGCGCCTGCCGGCAGTGTAAATTTTCAACATTGAATCGAGATTGCCGCTAGAGACTGCGCAAGCTAAGCGCGGGCGCCC
>URYY01000028.1 GCA_900552245.1 uncultured Opitutales bacterium
CTATACTTGCAATTTGAATTATCGCCGGCCTCTGCCACTGGCTGTGCGCCAAAAGTAGCCAGGGGAAACCCGTAAATATAAAGGACCTAAGCCACTCTAGGGCAACCCACAGCGAAGCCAAAAATAAAATAGCGCCAAACCTTCTAAAAAACGGCGCTTCACTGCTTGGCACAAACTTTTTAAGCGCCACAAGCCAAACGAAAAAGAAAAGCGCCATTATTGCCGAAAGCACAACCGCAAAGAAAATTCCCGCCGGCGGATACACAAACCTAAGCCAAGCGAGAATCCCCCCCCAAGCAAGCCAGGCAAATAAAAAGGAAAATATCGCCCAGCGCTTAAAACTAAAACCTCCGTTTTTGGCAAGCACATAGAGTATGGCGCCAAAGACGTAGGCTAACTCCGCAACTCCGAAAGGCTCAAAGCAAAAGACGTAAAAGGCAAAAGCCAAAAGCAGCGCAAAGTACTTTGCGTATGACAATACCTTACCCATACCAAAAGCCCCTGCGCCGCCCCGCTTTAACTTAGAAATTCTTTATGCGCCAGCCCTCGTCTCTAATTAGAGGCTCGGCCTTTTTAAATTTCATAGTTCTAGTTTCGTCGCCCTTAAAGATTGTCACGACTTCATTTCTGCCTATGCGCGGCAAATCCTGAGGAACTACGCGCACATCCGGCAACTTGACCTCGCGCCTCTCGGGCTCCTTAATGCGCGGCTTTTCAACTTCCGCTTGCGCAGGTTCAACGGGCTTTTGTTCCTCTTGAACCGCCTCCTGCTCGGCAGAGACGTCTATGTTGTGGGCTTTCGCAATCATCGCCTGCAAAACTTCCAAGCTCGATGCGCTTCTAAAAATTGCGATGCAAACATCGTTTCTTATCTTTGAAAGCAAATTCGTAAAGTACTTGTAAGATTCCGACTTGTACTCGTTCAGAGGGTCCTTCTGACCGTAGGAGCGCAAACCGACGCTCTTTCTCAAATCCTCCATCTCCGTCAGGTGATCCTGCCAATTTTTGTCAAAGGAGCGCAAGAGGACGAAACGCTCTATGAGTTTTAGAGCCTGCGGATCTTCAACTTCCTCGCGGATTTTGTAGAGAGCCTTGATTTTATCCAAGACAATCTCCTTCATCTGAACATCGCTTTTGTCTGCAAGTTCCGAGGCCTCAAGCGATATTGGGAATCTGCTTGTTATCCAGCTGCAGAAAGACTCCAAATCGGTTCCGGACGCAGAGCCCTTGCCCGTATAGAAGGCGGAAATTCGCTCTTCTAGCTCGTCAGATATAAGCTCAAAGACAATCTCGCGCGGGTTATCGCTTCTGAGAGTGTCATTGCGCAAGTCGTATATAACTTCGCGCTGCTTATTCAAGACGTCGTCGTACTGCAAGAGGCGCTTTCTCATCGAGTAGTTCTGCCCTTCGACGGTTTTTTGCGCGCGCTCTATGGAGCGGTTTATAATCGGGTGCTCTAAGGGCTCGCCCTCCTTGAAAGTCTTGTCGAGAATCTTAGCCATCGGAGAGCCCGCAAAGAGCCTCATCAAATCGTCCTCAAGCGAGATTAAAAACTTTGAGTAGCCATTGTCGCCCTGACGAGCGCAACGCCCCCTAAGCTGCCTGTCTATTCTGCGCGACTCATGGCGCTCAGTGCCCAATACGTAAAGGCCGCCTAATTCGTTTACGCCCTCACCGAGCTTTATGTCGGTGCCGCGCCCCGCCATGTTTGTTGCGATAGTCACCGCCCCGCGCTGCCCCGCCTGAGCTACGATTTCAGCTTCGCGCTCATGATTTTTTGCATTTAAAACGTTGTGGGGAATCCCCGTGCGCTGCAACATTCTGCTCAAAAGTTCGCTAGCTTCGACTGATGCAGTACCGACCAACACCGGCTGTCCGCGCTTGTGCGCCTCGACAATCTCATTTATAGCGGCGTTGTACTTTTCGCGGCGGGTTTTAAAGAATACGTCGTTTGCGTCTATTCTCTTGCAGGGCTTATTGGTCGGAATTGCCATGACGTTAAGAGCATAGATATCGTGAAATTCCTGAGCCTCAGTCTCTGCAGTACCAGTCATGCCCGCGAGCTTCTGGTAGAGCCTAAAGTAGTTTTGAATTGTGATTGTGGCGTAAGTTTTCGTCTCTCTTTCAATTTCTACGCCCTCTTTTGCCTCTATTGCCTGATGCAGGCCCTCGCTCCATCTGCGCCCGTACATTATGCGCCCCGTGTTGGGGTCAACTATGTGGACCTTGCCGTCTTGCACTACGTATTCCACGTCCTTTTCGTATAGAGAATAGGCTCTGACAAGCTGGCTTATGCAGTGTATTTCTTCGGAAACTCTAATGAGGTCGTTTTCGGCGTTTAATTTTGCCTCCTGCTTTTGCTGGGCTGTCAAATCTTTGCGAGCGTCAATATCCACAAAAATCGTGGCCAAATCCGGAAGCACGAAGGCGTCGGGATTATCCGGAGATATGGCGTTTCTGCCAAGTTCAGTCAGGTCGGACTGGTGTTGCTTTTCGTCTATTACAAAGTAGAGCTGCTCCTTAAAGCGGAAGCGGTCTTCCTTGCGGAAGTCCGAGGCCATCTCCATATCGAACTTGTCGAGCTTTTTGCGGACAATTCCGTGCTCCATAAGCTGGCGCAGAGTGCGATTTTTAGGCATTCCAAGCTTTACCTGCCATAGCTTTAAAATTGAATCCTCCGACAAATCTCCCTTTTGTGCAAACTCGTCGCGCGCGGCGGCGGCCAGAGAGTTGCAAAGCTTTGTCTGTAGCTTCACGACGTTTGCAACAATTGGCTTTAGGCGGATAAACGGAGCCTCGCGCTGCTCCTGAACAGGGCCTGATATAATTAGCGGCGTTCTGGCCTCGTCTATCAAAACCGAGTCAACTTCGTCAACTATGCAGTAGAAGTGGCCGTTTTGCACTTGGCTTTCGGCGTCGCTTGCCATGCCGTTATCGCGCAAATAGTCAAAGCCAAACTCGCTTGCGGTTCCGTATGTTATGTTAGCCTTATATGCCTTCTTCTTTGATTCGTTGTCCTGCATATTGTATATCCAGTCAACAGTAAGGCCCAAGAAATTAAATAGGTAACCCATCCACTGAGAGTCTCGCCTTGCCAAGTATTCGTTTACAGTGACAAGGTGGCAGTTTCTACCTGTAAGCGCATTTAAATAAAGCGGGAGAGTGGCGACCAAAGTTTTGCCTTCGCCCGTTGCCATTTCGGCTATCATATTTTGGTGGAGCGCTATGCCGCCTATTAGCTGAACGTCGTAGTGAACCATATCCCACGTAAGTTCGTGGTCGCAAACTATGATCTTCTTGCCGCACAATCTGCGGGCGGCATTTTTTACGGCAGCAAAGGCTTCGGGCAAGAGTTTGTCCGTGGTTTCGCCCGCTGCAATGCGCTTCATAAATTCGTCAGTCTTGGCTCTGAGTTGCTCGTCGGTGAGCGATTGGTAAGACTGCTCTATGGCGTTTATCTTTGCAACGATGGGGCGAACCTTCTTGTAAAAGCGCTTATAGTGGTTGCCCGCGAATAACTTGAAAATTTTACTTAGCATTATATTTGAATTGATAATATCGAAATAGATAGTGGAGATTTGCCGAATTTTAGCAACATTTTTGTTTAAAAGCCTGAGAAAATATGAAATTGGAATTAGTAACTTGCCGCAAAAATACCATTCCCTCCCACTTCAAAGCGTGAAAAGAAAGACCGATTAAAGGGTTTTAATAAAACGGATTTGCTCAAAATAAACGTCTGAGGACTTGCTTTTGACTATTAGGTGGAACGTTCAAAAAATCTATTTGCAATAAAAGCACTTTGCGAGCCCACGCGTTTTGAAGAGCTAACCCGTTTAGCCTTGCAAAAATTTGCCGCAAGCTGCGCCGGCTGCTTTACGCTTCCGAAGTCGGAGGGTTGTTATTAAAGCCCAAACAATTAACTTTATATCTGACTTATAGACAAATAGATAAATACAAATAAGCCCGAATTCACTGGTTAATACTAATTTTCTTGTTATAAAAATTTTCCGAAAAGGATAAAAAAACTGCATGCCTCGCGTAATTTTCAATCATCAAAGGCACTCCCCTTTTGATTGTATAGATTAACTGTAAAAGACCTTGCATAAATATAGCCATAGTAAACAAATTACAGGCTAAACATTCCGCTACGAGTTTAATGCGCTTGCGATAATTATATTTGGCACTTTTTGCTCTGTGCACGTCTGAGAGTGCGGATTATTTTTAATGCGAAAGTACTTGGTATGTAATGATTTTTTACGCGCAAATTATTTAGATACCCACACCTCATTTTTCATTGACACACTGCTCTTTTTTGCTTCATATTTAAATTATGGAGAGTGAGGCGCGCGTTACTAAGAGAAGAGATAATTTAATTAAAATTATTCTATATTTTCTTCTGTTCTCGTCTTGCTTTTTTTCGATAGGACTTTTCACATGGCTTCCCATATGTTCTGAGTGTCTAAATATCTTTCTCGGAAACAGCATTTATTTTTACACAATTATTTCACCGATTCCGGCCTTTGCTTTTGTGGCGCTAATTGTAAAATTGGCAAATTCACTTAAGTTTGCGAAATTAAAAACTCTGCTCTTAATGCTTGGGCTTAATGTATTTGGCATGGCGCCGGCCCTATTTGCTTCTAACTTTGGCGCGAGGCTTATCATAATTACTGTTTTATCGTCCATCGGTATTTTCTTAGCGTTTGTTGTATCGAATTTGCTTTGGAAATTCTTGAAGGGGAAATCTGAACTTTATTTTCAGATTTTATGCGTAGCATTGAGCATTCCATTTATTTTCTCGGCTTATTTTAGCGGACTTACTATCCAAAAGCGCGCGCTTGCGACATTTTTTCACAGCAAAGTCAAGGTCAGCGAATACGTAATTTCGGACAAATTTGTTTTTCCCTATTGGCAATCCGCCCGAGCGGAAATTCTCAAGCGTTGCGATTTCCGCGACTTTTCAAAAGAATTGGATTCTGTAAGGAAATGCCGCTTTAAAAAAACAAAAGACGGTAAAAAAGAATTGAGCTTTGCTTTGGGATATTGGGGCGCAGTGTTTTCTTTCGGAATAGAAGGTGCTCAAGATATTGAGGAATCAAACCTGTATTTTAATAACTCAGGATTTCTCCTTCCTTGGGGGAAAAGCGGCGAAGAGGAATTTATTTCTGCAAATTTTAAATCCACTTCCGATGGAGGATGGTCCGCTTCCGCGAAAATATACGTTTACTGTGGCGGTAAAATCATAAAAAATTACCAATCATCCGGAGATGAGCTCATTAAAAAAGTCGCCGCCGCTGAAGCCCACATAGATGAAATTAGGGCAATGTGGCGCGCGAACAGTCAAAGGCGCAAATAGCCTTGCGGAAAGATAGCCACAAAAACCACAAAGTTTCTTAAGATAAAATTGAATAATTTTAGAAAGATTCCCACGCACAAAAAGAACATACTGCGATGCGTGAAATTTCCAAAACACCATTTGCAGGGAAAGGCTGTGAAACATTAAGCACAGATAGAATTTTAGTGTTTAGCAAAAACGATGGGCAAATGCTGCGATAAGTAGAATATGGAAATTTGCGAAATAAGGGGACAATAGAGATTCCTTAAGCGCAAGATTAAGCTAATGCTAAGACGCATTTGCAGCTACTGAAAGTTTGCAAATTACAGGTCTTCAAAGAGGGCAAAAGATTAAAACCGTGGAATCAAAATCTAAAAAATCGAGCTATCGCACAAGCTTTACTGCTCACTCTAAAAAAGAAGCCACAGATTAAACTGCGGCTTCTTTAAAATCTTCGGGCGAGAGGGATTGTACTCGCTCGCTCAAGAGAGCTCGTCTCGGCACTCGCTCAGCTCGGCTCTTTGCTTCGCAAAGCTACTCATCGAGTCCTCGATGTTCAAACCCACTTCGCGGGTTCTCATCCCTCTCTTAAAAAAGAAGCCACAGATTAAACTGCGGCCTCTAAAATCTTCGGGCGAGAGGGATTCGAACCCACGACCCTCTGGTCCCAAACCAGATGCGCTACCAGACTGCGCTATCACCCGTATTGTCAAAGTTAGCTAAGCTGCCAGATTTATGGGCAAAGTCAAATACTTTTTACTATGAATTTTTGCCGACTATTTTGCGGGGCGAGGAATGCGCCTCAAAACTTGCCTCTCCGCAGCTATCGTATTTTCCTCAAGCAGTCCCGAAAATGCTGTGCACGGCATAACTACTGCGCGCTTCATAAGTATCGCCCCCGGCTGCAAAACACTATTGCAACCCGCTTCTGCGTATTCACCCATTATCGCGCCAACCTTTCTAAGCCCCGTATTAACAATTTCGCCTTCCGGAGTCCTTACGCTCACGGAAGCCTTATCTAACCTAAGATTCGCGCATATAACTCCCGCTCCCAAGTGCGCGCCTGTACCCAAGATAGAGTCCCCAACATAATTGTAGTGCGGGGTTGCCACCTTATCCATAAGGAGGCAGTTTTTGTATTCGCACGAATTACCTATAACGCAGTTTTCTCCTATTATGACATTGCCTCTTATGTAGGCTCCGGGGCGGATTTCAGTATTCGCGCCAATCCACGCTGGGCCGCTTATAGAGGCAAATGCCGGCAACTTCACACTCGGGTGAATGTAAACTTTGCCCTCTATGTGTACGCCTGCCGGTATGTCACTTTTCATCTCAAGGCCCGAAAAATCAACGCCTTCCAGCGCCTCTTTTATTTTTTTTAGCCAAGCCCACGGTGCTTCTTCAGGATCGAAAAACTTACTAAAAATAGATAGCGATTCCGGCAAATTAAATAGCTGCTTAGATTTCATATCTGCAAATATCGCGCATCTTGCACGATTTTTCAATCAGAAACAAGCAAAGATTCATTCAAACTTTTTCTCAATTTCTTTTGAAAAAACTTGCAAATATCGGAGCCTAATTTTAACCTCTGCCGCAAAACTATTAAGGAATATACACAATGCTGACTTTCGCAGAAGAAATAACTTTGCTCGCCCTCGACGATAAGACGGGGACACTCATGCACCTTCCCGAGCGCTCCTTGGATTTTGCCTTGGCAGGCGCGCTTATGCTGGAGCTCGCTTTTAAGGGCAGAATTGATACGGACGAGGCCTTTGTCGAAGTTCTTAACCGCAAGCCGACCGGAGATGTAATGTTGGATCAGGCAATGTCGCTTATTCCCAATACTCCAAATTTGACCATACAAAGCGCCCTTGCGCGCATAGCAAAAAAAGGCGATCACTGGGAGCGCAAAACCCTCGATAGCTTAGTGTCAAAGGGTGTGTTAACCAAGAAGGAGGATAAGTTCCTGTGGGTTATGCGCGAGCGCACATATCCGATTTTGGATAACGAGAAGGTTAGAGAAGTTCACGAGCGAATTAGAAGCGATGTGATGGATTCGGACCTAACTCCACCGCCTCGCGATGTCGCTTTGATTGCTCTTATGAATGCCTGCGAGCTCTCGTCTGCCGTATTTACACCAGACGAGCTTGAGAAGTATCGCGAAAGAATAGAAAAAATCTCTAAGATGGACTTTATTGCGCAAGCTGTTGCGCATTCGATTTCCGAAATTCAAAACGCGATTTTGGAAGTTATAGCGTTTTCGGGAATATAAGATGCAAGGCTTCCGTCCCATACGGGCAAAGCTTGCGACCTTGGGCTGCAGAGTAAATCAGTCTGAGTCCGCAATGATTGAAGATGCACTTGTGGAGTGCGGGGCTCAGATCGTGCGCGATTGCGATTTTGCGGATCTACTTGTCGTAAATTCTTGCGCGCTTACTGAGATTGCCGAGGCAAAGACGCGCCGGGCAATTAAAAATTTCAAGCGCAAGAATCCGGGTTCAAAAGTTTGCGTTACGGGTTGCTATGCCCAGACTAACCCGCAGTCTCTGCTCGATTTTGGAGTAGATATGATTGTTTCAAACGCCGATAAAAAACGCGCGGCGCAACTTGCGCTTGGCTTATTTCGCGACGGGGGAAACTCACAGCCTATTAATACGTTCAATTCCTTTGAAGGCGAGGTCGGCGCGCTCAAAAAATCGGATTTGTCGGATTCCGGCTTTGTCGGGAATTTTGCTATCTCAGACCGAATGAATTTAAAAATTCAGGACGGTTGCGACAACGCCTGCGCCTATTGCATAATTCCCAGGGCGCGAGGTTTGCCTCGCTCCAGGCGAATTTCAGACATTTTAAGCGATGCAAAAAATTTGGTTGCCCGCGGCGTGCGCGAACTCGTGTTAACGGGGATAAACATATCTAAATTTGATGGATCAATAGCCGATTTAGTGGAGCAGTTGTCGGAAATAAAGGGGCTTTTGCGCATAGGGATAGGCAGCCTTGAGCCGCCCGTAAGAGATGTCGAAAGGCTTGTAAATATGATGGCTTGCAGCGATTCAAAGCTTGCCAAGCATTTTCACATATCGCTTCAGAGCGCTTCAGACAAAGTCTTAAGTGCTATGCGAAGGAAATATACCGTATCTGAATTTTTCCGGACAGTTGACTTTATAAAGAGTATAGATTCCGATATTTCCGTAGGTACGGATTTAATATGCGGCTTTCCCGGCGAAAGCGAAGAGGATTTTGACGAGACTCTCAGAAATGTCGGCTCTAGCAAACTTTCATTTTTGCATGTTTTTACGTATTCGCCCCGCCCTCAGACTTTGGCGGCCTTAAAAAAGCAATTGCCCTTTGACGTGCGAAGGGCGCGCGCGGATAGATTAAGGCTTGTCGGCGACGAATTGCGCGATAAGTTTTTTAAATCGCAAATTGGAAAGACTTGCGATGTTCTGCTTGAAAATCAGCTCAAAAGTGGCGATTACTTGGGATACACTCAAAATTACATTCAGGTTGCGGTAAACATTGCCGATGCCGGCTTGAAAAATACAATGTGCAGGGTTAAGATTGTTTCCGAAATAGGCAAGGGGCGCATGCGGGCGGAGAGAATCTGAGATAGTTTTCTTTGAAATATTTTTCAAGCTCGCTATCTTTAACTTGCTTACTGCCTCCCTCGCCATAAAGCTTATTGAAAAGCTTGTCTTTTTCGAGAGCAGTCTTGATTATTGCGTTCTTATATGAACTCAATTTTGATGCTTACTTGCGCGCGCTCAGATATAAATTCGAGGTCTAATTTTAGTTATTAAACTAGGGTTTACTTTATTTGTCTGGCTAGCGATGGAGTATGTGGGATTTATGCTTTACAATTATAAAAAAATGATATAAAAGGTGCACATTTATCTACCTTGCTTAAATTTTGCGCTTATAGCGAAGTCGGTATATGAAAAAAGTATTTAAACTTGTAGTTGTGATGTTGTTTGTAAGTTTTACCTTGCTTGCAATGCCGCAACGTTTTGAAAAAATCTACTCGGAAAAATATTCTAAAAATGAAAGTCTTAGCCTTTTTAAAAAGCAGGCGGAGCGCATTTTGTCAAAATGCTACCAGAAAAAGGTAATACCTGATGAATTTTTAAAGAGCAATTTTGAATCAAAGAATATAAAATATGTCTTGGTTGAAAGGTTTGTGTCACTGCTTTCCCATAACACTTATATTCGATCTCCATCATATTTGTTTTGTGAAGATAAATATGCAAAAGAGTTTGAAAAAATACTATATGAAGAATATTATGTATATGCTATACCTTTAACGAGTTCTGAGCTTGATATATTTTCTAAATTAATTTATAAAGCTGTAAAATACGAGCCCATGTGTGCTATTCGTAAATACGCAACCAGATTTATAATAGCAGAATCATGGGATGATCTTTTAATAACATATTTTAATGGTGAAAAACAATGCACTGCTTACTTTTCCGGACCCGAATTTTCATTTACAGGACGAGAGGGGAATTGGCAACAATACGTTAATGAAATAAAATCTGCCCAGTATTTAATGTGTGTATGGCGCTATGCGAGCTTAAATGACATCTTTGAAAATGTATTACTATCGTATGGGGATTTCCCCTATCCCCAACAAGATAGTCAAAAGATTTTAAAATATTTAGATGCAGAAATAAAAAAAATTTTGAACGAAAATTCAGATGAAGAGAAAAATTAGCATATAAAATATATTGAAAGTATCTTTAAATTCCTAGATACTTTTTTGATGTGCTTTGATCTTTGAAATTGTTTTCTACACGGAATATTCCGACGGCAGCGAGCTAAACTATAAGATATACAATCTTCGTGGTGACGTAATAAAGACAGTAGATGCGAATAAGCAGACAAAGAGTTTCAGCAACTACTACGCCTTTGGTGAATATAAGGATGTAATAGGCGATATAAAGACCGATGACTACCGGGCGAATACAAAAGTAGAAGACGACTATAATCTGCTAATTTCAACTTATCATTAAAAGAAGAAAAGGAGGACTAATGAAAAAGGAATTAGGTATTATTCATGATGCAACTATAAAAACTCTTTCGATAAATTTGAGAGAGAATCCTCGCTTTGAAGTAAAAATGAATATATTTTTTACATATATTGGCAATTATGCGAAAATTGAACTAACTTGTAATCATTGTTCTTTGTTTAATTACTCAAATGACAATTGGAGTTCAGATGGGATACAAACTCTTATCGTAGATGAAAAAGATGGAGAATATTTATTAAATTTTGTAATGGATGCAGGTGATAATCTTTTGATTAAATGCGAGAATTACACAATGAAATATTTAGATACGGGGGCTATTTATTATCCCAAATGGGAGTAACAAAAGTTTAAAAGACGGCGTGTAATGTATCAAAAAAAATGACAAAGATTCTCCCAAAAAGCTTGAAGAGGTAAAGAGTTTTGGATGTCGCTTCCGGATATGGTAAACCTCAAAAAATAAATGATAATTATTGACATACTTTAATGAAAATATTTATATTCATAGTTTCTGCATTTTTTATATCTTCTGGATTTGCAAACATTAACAAAAACTACCTACTTGATAATATTTGGTCAAGCAATGCAGTTGAAATAGAACCTTTTTCTTATCTTTATGAATACGGAAATCCTAATGAAAGCAAAAAAATCGATAGAATTTTATCATTTCCTTCGATTCATTTAGGTTCTTTTTATTTGGATGAAAGGATATTGTTGCAGTCTAATATTTCAAAAATAGATACTCGATTTCTGTATAAATTAGGATTCGACAGTATTTGCGAGGCTAAGTTTTTTGATCTCAGAGAAAATGAGTATAGGCGTTTTGTATTATCTCCTATAACTACCTACAATCTCAACGATGTTGCATATAAGCGTTCAAGTATAATTTCCGAAGACTATGGAACGATATCTTATTCCCCAAGTACTATTTCAGTGAACTGTGTATGGATACCATTTCGAGGTAAAATAAACGAATTTAATCTCAAAAGAAATCTAGATCTGCAACTACTAGATAATTCCTTTATTTACACAACTAGATTTAAGTTAAGTAATAATGACAAAGCTATAATCTCTTCTAAATATTCTCTTACCACTCGGGAATACTCATTTTGCGAATTAAATTTATTTACAAAAAAGATTTTATATTATTTTATTAAGAGTCAGTTCTTAGAAGATAAGACTTTATGTTTAGAAGATATTTTAACTTCTTCCTACAACCTTGATAAAAAAGTTTTAGAGCAGATAAATTTTCTAGGAAGATTTTTTGAAGCTTTGTTGGGAGATTGGATATATTCTAAAGCAGGTCAGAGTAGCGTGAAAGTAGGCGCTTTATCGAAACCGTACGTTTATCTCTTCTTTGAATTTGAAAAATGTGAATCCATATTTTTTACAGATTATGTATTGGAAAATGATGTACTTGATTTTGGAGCATACTCAAAAGACGAATTCCTTTCGGCTCTGCCTAAAAATAGAAAATATCTTACAGATATAAAATATCT
This sequence comes from uncultured Opitutales bacterium, assembly GCA_900552245.1. GTDB lineage: Bacteria > Verrucomicrobiota > Verrucomicrobiia > Opitutales > Intestinicryptomonadaceae > Intestinicryptomonas. Next base: position 11,853 of record URYY01000028.1, read on the forward strand.
AGATACTGGTATGAATGATCTTACGGATTTAAAAGTTAAACCATATTTAATCCTTTTCTTTAATCCGTTTGAATCAAGGTTGTATATGTGTAAATATAATGAAGTTAAATTTAATCGAAACGGAAATATAAATTTATCTAGTTATTCATCATTCTATTATTATGATATTCCCGTGGGTGAGAAAGTCCCGCTTAGTATATATTGGAAAACGGACTATTCAAATTTTAAAGAAAGAAATATTATACAATCTCCAAAAGAATTAAAATGGGAATTGTCTTCAAATTTTTCTGAAATCAAGGAATATCATAAGAATGGGGGAAATTGGATTTTAAAATCGACAATGAAAAAGCAAATTAAAAAATCGAATGAGAGATGACATAAGTGTTTATGCCAAAAGTGCTATAGGCAAAATTAATGCATTGGTAAATGAGAAATATAACGATATGGATTCTCTAAAAACTATAAAAGGGCTTATCCCAGTAGATATTTCAAAGGAAGCTAATAAACAAGAGGTAAGATAACCTGAAGAGGGACTATAAATGCGAATAAAACTAATTTTTCTTTTATTATTTTCTATAGTAAATACGGCCTTTGCGGAAGGACTTAAATTCTTTGACGATCTATGCGGTAGATGGTACGACACGACATTTAAGCCTATGGAAGTAGAAAGAACCTATAAATACGCTTATGAAAATTTTAACGTAGTTGAGTTTCAAAAAGTAGGGGAGAGTATTTTAAGGACGCAATACCTACTTGAAGGCGACTCCAATGATGGCTATTGTTTCATGCCTAACGATTTTTTTCTTTTTACGATTATTGATTTCGACAAATATTTTAATCTGTACTTGAGTACTATAGTATCATTAAATCCTTATTCCGATGCTCCTGCCTTGCCGACTGTAACAGTCTCGATTTTGAAAAATTCTTCGATGTGTGAAATAGATATAGACCCCTATATTCCACTTACTATGAATGAGGAAACCATGTCTAAATTTAGAGAATCGATGTTTTTAAACGGTGATGTTTTAAATATGGATTTCTCGAAAAATCCAATCGTGGATAATAAATTTCTTGATGATAAATATAAAATGCGAGGTCTATATTCTTTCAAAAGAGTAGTGACGGATCCAAGAATCTTAAGTCTCTTTAATGAAGGTAAAATGCGGGATGCGCTCCTAACTTATAAAGATTCGCATAAGAATGTTACAAATGAGGGCAAGCTTTTGAAGACTTCCGCGTTCCTAAAAAAATTTGGGGGCGAGTGGCATTTCCAAGGTAAGAGAGGATATACGCCCGCTTCAGAATGCTACGCAAAATTTTTTAATGAGAACATATTATTATTTAATTTCTCGCCAAATAAAGTCGGACTTTTTTGGCATATCTATTTTACGGCAAGAGATTATAATATATCCGACGCTTCAACAGATTTACACCTGTCTGGCCTTATAAAAATTAAAAATAAACTTGCAAAGGATGGAATCCCTTCAAGATGGGATGATCCCAAGAACGTTATCTTGAACAAATCGGGTTATTTTGTGATTAAGTCTTTTTGTGTCTTGTACTACAATACTGTAAAGTATGAGCTTACAATGGCTCGATTTGATATACTCTTGGAAGAAACAAAGGATGGCTTAAACCGCAAATATAATCGTTCGCAGTATTTTTCCGAGGTGCCCGATGATGAAGATTGGAACGGAGAGATAATTTGGAAACCCTATGTTCCACGCCGTGCTATCGTGCGTGTTCCTGAAATTTATGAGAATTTAAAATGGGAAATTTCAAAAGATTTTACAGAGATTAAAGAATTTTATGATAATGAAGGGGAGTGGTCCTTGGCTTGGACTATGCGGAAACTTGTAGAACCTTCATCGCAAAATGGAAACAAGGAAACTAAATAGATATATTAAATTTCTATGACTTGTTTTGTTTAATAAAATTTTGGATTTTGTGACTAAAAGAGTGCTACAATGTAAAAATGATTTTTCAAACCGCGGCAGCGACCAAGGCGGGGGAGTAGGCGGTATAAATTATGCGGAATATTCCGACGGTAGCGAATTGAACTATAAGATATACAATCTTCGCGGCGACGTAGTGCTAAGGTTGAGTGAGGATAATACAATAAAGAGTACAATCTTATTAAAATGGAAAACAAAAATATATTAACGAGCGATTTCGAAGAACTTGCATTGAATTGTTTTAAATTTTTGCAAACAGATTACGGATTCTCAAATCCACTTTTTGAAAGGGGTAACTGTTTTGAAGATATTGGATATACAAAAGGAACACTTGGTGTTTTATTAAGTTATGATGCTTTGGATCAAATATGTACTATCTATTTTTTTGATTCATCTAAAGGGTTTCCCCCTGAAAACACTGTAATGGATTTTAATTATTATGCCAGATATAAGAATTTACCACCTTACAAACCCAGTGAGTTAAATTTACCTAATCCCCGTCTTAAAAGTGGCTTTTTACAGGAGGGAGGACTCGAAATTGAAATTTCTAACAATGCTAAAATCCTTAATAGATATTTTAAGCCTATATTAGAAATGGATGCTTTTATACAATAACTCTAGTTTAGAATTTTACTTATTTCTATAAGTTAAATGATTTTTTATATTTATCTGCATTTCTTGAATGAACAATAAAAAGAAAAGACAAAGTAGGCGTTGCCGGTAAAGCGAGGAATTTACGTGAAAATAGTTGGGCAAGAAAAGAGGTAAAATATTTAGAAGAAAGAAAGAAATGTGGAGGTAAAATATGCTGAGTGATGATATACATGTGCCGAGAGAATATGAAGGTTTTTTGAAAGCCATTTATGCTCTCGGAGCAGAGCTAATATATAAAGTACCATACGGAGGGGCCTTGATTAAATATAAAAACCTGTTAATAAAGATCGAAAGAGATTGGAATAATTACTACTTATGCTTGGGGTTTGCAGATAAATATGAAGAAATAGATTTAGAAAATTTTTCTTTTTTTAATACAGCGGCATTGGAGTATATTTGTCCCTTAGTTAAGGGAACAAATAAATTTTCGCATGAAGATGCGGAAGCATTGCATTCAATAGAAGTTCAATGCAAGTTTGTGTTAGACAATTTGGATAAGCTTGTTGATTTGTACTCTGTGGAAAATCATAAAAAGACTGAGTCTGAAGTACGTAATATTCGATTGCGTGCTTGGGGTTGGTTGTAGTGTGCTTTAAAATTTCTAATATCTTATAATATGTATTCATACATTTTCTTGCCGGTTTCTATTGCGCTCTGAAATGAAATAGGTAGAGGAATATACTGAGTTTGTAAAGGATTTAGAGGATTCTGACTCTGTAGAGAGATAATTTACCGTAGATAAAATCGAAGTAAGGGATAGACGAAGAAAAAATCTAGAGAATAAAGGGCGGGGGCCTAATAAAGATCGAGATGAAACTCCAGCTGCAGTTTTTAAAGAAAGTAATAACGCGGATATAAGAAATATTGCATCTAGTGGCAATAGGAGTGCAGGCGCTTAAATCGGGAATCAGCGTCAGAAAATTTAAAATTGTGAAAAAGTTAAAATAAAGGTAATAGAATGATTATGAATAATTTTTTTGATAATCTAGAAAAAATATCAAATAATAAGAATTTGTTATTCGATGGAGCTCTTTACGTGAGAAATAATTTTTCGACGAGTGTTTTTCATTCTATTGGCGATTGGAATGAATATAGCCTGTGGAAAAAATTCTTTCCGGAGGATAAATTAAAAGAAGTGTATTTTTTTGCGGATAATATTTTATCTTATCAATATGGTATTTATGATGAAAAAGTTGTTGTGTTGAATCCGGAAGATTCTTCTCTTGAAATTGTTGCATCTTCGTTGGACGAATGGTTTTCTGTTATAAAATCAGACAAAGTTACATACCTACACAGCGACATATTAGAGGAATGGGAGAGCAGAAATGGAAAAATTTTATTGGGGGAGAAACTTATTCCGTCTATACCTTTTATCATTGGGGGAGATTATGAGTTAGATAATTTCATAAAATGTACAGAACTTGAAGCAATGAGATATTATAGCCAGTATGCAAAGACACTTTATAAATTGCCAGATGGTAATGTAGTGAAACTAAAAATAGTTGATTGATGTTATATGTGAATTTTCTAGTATAAAATTCGTAATGTATTTCCCTAGCTAACAATCAAAAGAAAGATAAAGTAGGCGTTGCCGGTAAAGCGAGGAATTTACGTAAAAATAGTTGGGCAAGAAAAGAGGTAAAATATTTAGAAGAAAGAAAGAAATGTGGAGGTAAAATATGCTGAGTGATGATATACATGTGCCGAGAGAATATGAAGGTTTTTTGAAAGCCATTTATGCTCTCGGAGCAGAGCTAATATATAAAGTACCATACGGAGGGGCCTTGATTAAATATAAAAACCTGTTAATAAAGATCGAAAGAGATTGGAATAATTACTACTTATGCTTGGGGTTTGCAGATAAATATGAAGAAATAGATTTAGAAAATTTTTCTTTTTTTAATACAGCGGCATTGGAGTATATTTGTCCCTTAGTTAAGGGAACAAATAAATTTTCGCATGAAGATGCGGAAGCATTGCATTCAATAGAAGTTCAATGCAAGTTTGTGTTAGACAATTTGGATAAGCTTGTTGATTTGTACTCTGTGGAAAATCATAAAAAGACTGATTCTAAAATAGATGATATCTACAAGCAAACTTAGTAATTGACATAGAAATTTTTTAGTTTCAAATATTTTAGCGCCTATGGAACTACTTTACAATCCGTAGGTTGATATAGATTCGGATTGCGATTTGTATCTTTAAGCCAAAGTAGGCGTAGTTTATTGGCTTTGGAGCTAGCAATTTGTATCAGGCTCAATTCGTCCTTATGCTTATTGTCGCTTGTGGGTTTAGTCTGTGCATTTTTTTTAATTAAAATTGAATTATACCCTTGACTTATTTCCCTACTTCGTATCTTATGGGGTCTTTAAATTTGCCTGGATGGCGGAATTGGCAGACGCAGCGGACTCAAAATCCGCCGTACGCGAGTACTTGAGGGTTCGACTCCCTCTCCAGGTACAATGTTTGGGGCCTTTGGCTCTTTTTTTGTGTCTTGCGGCTTTTTGCGGCGTAAGGTGAATTTCGCAGAAGATGTGCATAGAATTCCTCTATAAAAGAGAAACTCGGGATTTAGGTTGCCGTATAGGCCCAGTGCCTTGCACGATATTGGGTTTTTAGAGCAAACTCTCAGTAACTTAGTGGAGTCAACACCAAAGTCAGTGGAAGTTAATGGAAGACCCCGCATTCTACGAGCACTCTCAGTCT
>URYY01000029.1 GCA_900552245.1 uncultured Opitutales bacterium
GTGCGCCGCCCCCTAGGGGGCAATAAGTAAATGAATCAATAACTTAAACTTTAATCTTTACAAAAAACCAACAATATCTAAAAACATCTACCGTCAGTTATACACTGGCCTTTTGAAAAAAGGATTTTTACGGAAAATAGATTATATGGATAAGGAACAATTCTTAAATGAGATGCAGGACGTTCTTCAGCGCGACGATGCCGTGAATGAGAACGATAATTTAAGCGACTATGAAGAGTGGGACAGCTTATCAAAGATGGCGGTAATGGCCTTTTTTGATAAGAGATTGGGAAAGAAAATATCGCTAAAGGAGTTGGGGGAGATCCAAACGGTTTCAGACCTTCTCAAGATTGCGGGTCTTTAAGGATTTTTTATGGTGGATTTCAAGTCCGAGCAGGTATTTTTGGTTACGGGTGCGAGTTCCGGCATAGGAGCGGGCGTGGTTCGTTTGTTAAATTCTCGCGGTGCTACTGTTGTTGGTATTGCTAGAAGATTGGAGCAGATGGAGAGTCTGAAGTCGGAGTTGAAATTCCCAGAGAGATTTTTTTGCGAGAAGCGCGACTTGTCCGAGGATATAGAGGGCTTGCCGGCATATGTAAAAGAGCTCAAGGCTAAGTATGGTAAATTTAGCGGGCTTGCCTCTTGTGCAGGGGTTGGTTGTTTGCTGCCTTTGCAAGTGCTTGATGCCAATAGGCATAAAGTAGTTTTTGATGTGAATTACTTTTCGCACATATATCTCGCTAAGGGGCTTGCTGATAGGAGAAATAATGTTGGGTATGGAACTTCTATGGTATTCATTTCCTCTATTTCTGCTTTGCATCCCGACAAAAGTATGCTTGTGTATGCGGGCAGTAAGGCTGCGTTGATAGCGTCTGTTAAATCGATTGCAAAAGAATTGGCTCCTCATGGAATAAGGGCGAATTTGCTTTCGCCCGCCGAGATAATGACGCCTATGATAGAGCATTCCGAAGTCGCGGCCGCTAGAAGACAGATGTACCCTATGGGCTTTGGAGATGTAAACGATGTCGCAAATTTGCTTGTATTTCTGCTTTCAAGCGAGGCAAAGTGGATAACAGGGCAAAATTACGTCGTTGATTGCGCCTCAATGGGGTAATTGCGATTATTGAAAATTTGAGTTTATTATGGCCAGATCACGATTTCGACATGTAAAAATAAGTGGCTTACTCACCGTTGTTCCACCTCGTGAAATTTCCATATACGACGAGGCGTGTTATTATGGTAACAGCATTAAAAAAGTTGAAAGGTTGCGCAAGATGGTGGGTTTTTACAAGCGCAGAGTTGTCGATAAAGGGGTAACGCCATCGGATTTGGCTATATTTGCGGCCTCAAAACTGATAGAGGGCATGAAGTTAGACAAATCTTCTATAGATGCTTTAATTTTTGTAGTTCAAAAGCCTGACGTACCACAGCCTGCTACTGCGTTTTTTATACATTCAAAACTTGCTTTGCCGAAAACTTGCATGTGCTTTGATGTAAATCAGGGTTGCACTGGTGGGTTTATGGGCTTCATATCGCGCATTCCATGATAGAGTCTGGAGCTTTTAAACGTATTCTTTTACTCACCGGCGATACTCCATCGGCGAATGTTCCGATTGAAAATAGGCAGAAGGCTCCCTTGTTTGGAGATGCCGCGTCAGCAACTATTTTAGACTATTCGGAGGCCGAGACTTCCGTGACTTATTTTGAGTCCGGAGCGGATGGTGATGGGTTCGAATATTTATTAAAGCCCGCTATGGGAGAACGTATAAAATTTCTTGGAAATTCTACTGAAGATGAGGGGCTTATTAAAAAATTTAAATGTGGAGACGCTAGGATTTCATGTTTGGCTATGGAGTCGTACATGGACGGCCTTGCAATATTCGATTTTACGATGAATCGCGTTCCAATGGAAATGCGCAGCCTTATGGAGTATGCCGGGGTGGGAGAGGCCGACATAAAATATCTGTTGCTCCATCAAGCGAACAAGCAAATTGTTGAAAATGTCGCACGCGCGGCGGGATTCTCTCCCCAAAAGGTTTCGTGGACTGCTTTCGAGAACTATGGCAATCAGACTATGTCATCAATTCCGGCCTTGATATGCCACGATCTTATTGATTTTATATCTCGAAATAATAATGAGCGTCTCATGTGCTATTCTTTTGGAAATGGCTTGAGTTGGGCGGGGTGTGTGTTAACGCTTTCAGAGGTCTTTTGTGGCGGAATTCTTATTTTTGAGAAGCCTGACTATTTTAAGGATAGGGCGGAATTAATAGAACATTGGAAATCTAAAATAATGGGGGCCTCCGATTAGAGTCTCGCCTTGCTATATGTTGATTATATTTTAATTGGGTATGAAAGATAGAGTTTTTATCGTCGGTGGCGGCGGATTTGCGCGCGAGTGCTATGCCGCATTGGCGACTGTCATCCGCGAAGGAGGCGAATGCGAGTTCGGCGGTTTTTTGTCTCACGGCGGTTGTTCAATGGATTTAAAGTCTTACAGCAACTTGTATAGGGGAGAGTGGTCTGAGCATTCATGGGGTCTAAGAGATTTTGCCGTAATAGGGGTCGGGGGGAATATTCCCGTGAGAAAAAAAATATTTAACGACTTAAAGTCCGCCGGAATTCGTTTCTACACTTTAGTTTCCGTCCGCCCAAATTTAAATCCGGATATTTGTCATGGAGAATGTAATATTTTTATTAGTACTTATATTTCTGTTGATATAAAGATCGGGGACGGTAACGTGTTCAATGGCGACATAATAGTTGGGCACGACTGCGAAATAGGGAACTTTAATTTCTTTGGTCCGCGCTCCACGATTTTGGGTGGCGTAAAAATCGGTGATTGCAACTCAATAGGAACATCTTCGGTACTTTTGCCTGAGTGCAAGATAGGCAACAATAATAAAATTGCCCCCTTAAGTGCAGTTTATAAGGGTTGTAGGGATAATTGCTACATGATTGGCAATCCTGCCATGAAAGTTTAAAGGTGGCGCAGTAAAGTTCCGTTGCTTGGGTTAGGTCTTTGAATCGGGCTTCACTCTGCCCGCGCGTTCCACGTCTAAAAGCCCCTCGCGATTTACAACTTGTATGTCACTCTTAAACAGCACCTTCTTTGCGGTTAAAAGCAGGATTTTTAAATCGTTTAGAAAGGTCACATTCTTTACGTATTCGACGTCGTAGGCAAGTTTTTTATCCCACGATATGGCGTTTCTGCCGTTTACCTGCGCAAGCCCAGTGATTCCAGGGCGCACGCTGTGGCGCAACTTTTCCTCTTCCGTGTAGTAGGGCAGGTAGCGCGGCAAAAGCGGGCGTGGACCAACGAAAGACATATCGCCCCTTAGAACATTGAAAAGTTGCGGCAATTCGTCTAGGCTAGACTTTCTCAAAAATTTGCCAAGAGTCGTAATTCTCTGTTCATCGGGCAGAAGTTCACCGTCTTCGCCTCGCTTTGAGTTCATGCTCCTAAACTTCATTACGGTAAAAATTTTTTCGTTTAGCCCGGGGCGCTTCTGCCTAAAAACCGTGGGGCTTCCCATATTTAGCCTTATTAGCACATACAAAAGCAGATATATCGGCGAAAGCGCGACTATCATTGCCAGAGCCATTGAAAAGTCCAAAGCGCGCTTAAAGAATCTCGAATACAGGGTATTTTGCATCTCTTAAAGCCATTGAGCCTCGCATTTTTTTTGAGCTTTTTCAACTTTTTATTTTGCGTTTAGGCAAAGTGCGAGAGCCGCAATTATCGCAGAGTCCGTCCTAAGCACGCGTTCGCCCAAACTTGCTAGGGTAAAGCCTCCTGCGCGCAGCCTGTCGCGCTCGGAGTTTGAAAATCCCCTCTCTCCTCCGAAAATTAGCGCGGTCCTTATTCCTTTTTTGGCAATTTCTGAAAGCCCTGCGCTAGCTTCGTAAATGTCGGGCGCAATTTTTATTTGGCAAGCCCTGCAAAACTCTATCGCTTCATCTAGGCCCGTGAGCTTGGCAAATTCGGGTAGGAATGTCGAGCAGGCCTGCTCCGCGCCCTTTATTAGGTTCTTTTCAACTTCCTCAGATGCGTAGGCGGAGCTCTTTAGGTAACTTTCATCGCCCTTGTCGGCAACGTAAAATGCGAGCTTTTCAACTCCGAAGCATGCTGCCTCAAACATAATTCGCTTTGCAATTTGCGGGCGCGTAAAGGGCACGCATAGCAAAAGTTTCTGCCTTGCGGGGTTCGGGAGCTCTTTGTCTGTCATTTCAAACTTATAACCATTGGCGCACTCTACAACCTTTGTCTTGAAGAGCTTCCGATTTGCTATGCCGGCGTAGATTTCGCCTTCGCCCGCAATTTTTAGCACATCTTTTATGTGGGCTGCCCTCGGGTCGTTAAAGTCCATAAATTCGGCTTCTCTTTCGTCTTTAAATACAAGTGCGTTCATGCGGGGAAAATAAATGGTTGAATTTGCGGAGAAATTGTGCAAGTTTAACGAGATATGCAGAATAATAACTTTACCCCCGAAATGGAAGAAACCTTGAGAGAGAGCCTTAAGCGCTGCTCTCCAGAGACTATTGAAGCTGCTATCGAATTTCGCAAAACCGGCGACATTTCTAAAATCAATACGGTAGTATTGGGCGTTTTGGCGCGCTTTGTCGAGCCTGATAAGCGCAAATTGCTCGAAAATCCGTCTGACGATATGGTCTTGGCGCAAGATTTGAATCTGGATTCCCTAACTATGGTTGAGATAGTTCTGGCCGTTGAAGACGCCACCGGAATTGCAATCTCAAACGAGGAAGTGCAGAGCCTGCGCACCTTGGGCGACGTAAAGAGCTTTATTGAAAAAAAGGCAAACGCATAAGAGTTTTTTAGGCTCTTGCCAAAATTTGTTTAAATTTGGCGCAATTTCTTTGAAACTCGTGCGCCGCGGCAATTGTCTATAGACGCATCTACCTATGTCGGAAGCGGTTAAAGATAGCGAATATTCGGTCGTAGCCGAGAGACTTACGCAGTCTTACGGCGCGATGAAGGCTGTCGACGGAGTCTCGTTTAAGATTAAAAAGGGCGAGATTGTGGGCTTCTTGGGTCCAAACGGGGCGGGCAAGAGCACGACTATGCGAATTTTGTCGGGGCTTATGCCGGCTACGAGCGGCAGGGCGTACATTTGCGGCGTAAGCGTTGCAAACGACCCGAAGCTCGCGCAGTCGCACTTGGGCTATATGCCTGAGAATAATCCGCTGCCGGAGGAGATGCGCGTAAAGGAGTATTTGACTTTCCGCGCGAAAATAAAAGGTGTTCGCGGGCGCGATGTGAAGGCGAATGTACAGGAGGCCATGGAAGTTTGCCAACTCCATAGGAAGGCCTCGAAGAAGATAATAGGAAATTTGTCAAAGGGCTTTAGGCAGAGGGTCGGGATTGCCGACGCGCTTCTTTCTAAGCCCGATGTAATTATAATGGACGAGCCTACCATAGGCTTAGATCCCCATCAAATCATTGCAATTCGCGAGCTCATAGACTCTTTGCGCGGCAAGATGTCGGTTATAATTAGCAGCCACATTCTGCCTGAAATCGAGCTTGTTTGCGACAGGGTTATGATTATAAATCAGGGGCGCATAGTTGCCTCCGGCACTCCCGCGAGTCTGCGCGACGAATTTTTGCCTCACAGCGTTTACGAGGTCTCGGCAAAAGTTAGCGAAGCTCAAATTGAGGATTTAATCTCAAAGATGGATTGCGGCTTTAAGCTTGAAAGCTACTCAAAAAGCGGCAGCGACTCGTATGCGGATTTCCTATTAAAGACGGATTCTCGCGTAAATTTGGGGGCTAGAATTGTTGCGGCGTTTTCAGAGAACCCGAGTTTTGCTCTGCGCCGCGTAAACTTGAAAGTGCCATCGCTTGAAGACATATTCATGGTCGCGACAAGGCGCAGTTGGGAGCAGTCAAACGACAGCCTGCAAATGGAGGCCAATAGGATTGACGAATCCTCAAAAGAAGGAAAGGCGGATTTGAAATGAGGCGCTTTTTATCGCTTTTAAACTACCAAATAAAGGCCCTTATAATATCGCCCTCAACCTATGTTGCGGCGTTCTTTTTCACACTCTTGATGGGGCTTATTTACATGCTTAGCCTAAATGAGGTTAGCGCGACGCTCGGCGGGAAGTCTCCGGTGGAGCTATTTCTATCTCTCTTTTGGATTCCGGTTTTGTTTATAGTGCCGCTTCTAACTATGCGAAGCATAGCGGAGGAGCGCAGAATGGGCACGCTGCAAGCTCTCATGACAACTCCGGTAACAGCCTTTGAAATAGTGCTATCAAAATTTTTGGCAAGCTATCTGCTCTACATCTTTATGTGGACTATGACCTTGTACTTCCCCATTATGACCGTGTTCACGCTCCCGCAGGCGGCGGCTCAGGAGGGTTTATTTTCAGTATCGAGAATTTTGACCGGCTACATATTCATAGTTGTTAGCGGCGCAACTTACATAGCAATAGGCCTCTTTGCAAGTTCGCTAACCCGCAGTACGCTGGTTGCGGGAATGTTGAGCTTTTGCATACTGTTTATAGTAATTGCGGGTTCGTCGCTAGTAGGGAAGGTAGCCATTGAAAATTCGTCGATGGCGCTTTTTATGGAGCAATTTATAAACTACACGCAATCGTTTAGGCATTTGGAGGACTTTTCGAACGCGCTTTTAGACACGCGCCCGTTTTTCCTCTACTTTAGCTCGGCTGCTGTGTTTATCGGGGCAACCACTTTAATAACAGAGTTTAAGGCGTCGTGATGCGCATAGCAAAGAAATTTGAAAACTTTAGGATTGTCCGCAAGGTTAGGGCTTTAAACCTGGCTCTTCAGATATTTTTGGCAGCCACTTTGTTCGTGGGCTTAAACTACATAGCCGGAAGGCACTTTTTGAAGTTCGATTTGTCCGAAGATTACGCAAATTCGCTGTCGCCCGAGAGTGTTGCGCACATAAAAAATCTGAAAAAGCCGGTTGAGATATTTATGACAATGCAGCCCGTAAAGGGCGCGGCCGACTCAAATGCAAGTGCGGAAACTTCCGCAATTATAAAGGAAATTTCGAGGTTGCTATCAAGCTATGAGTACGAGTCCGATAACGGCGCTCGCAAGATGATAAAGTTTGTCAGCGTAGACCCGATTGTTTCTAAAAAAATGGGCGACGAATTGGCTCAGCGCTTTGGTAGCGACATAGAAAATTCCGTGATAATAGCTTGCGGCGATAAGAATAAGAAGCTAGTGCTTTCGGATTTTTACGATTCCTTCGGCGAAAAGGATTCAAAATTTAAGGGCGAGCAGGCTGTTAGTTCCGCAATTCTTTCGGTCTCGAACGACAAGGTAAATAAGATTTACTTTTTGAAGGGCCACGGCGAGTTAAATCCGGTGGCAACAGATCCCAACAGGGGCTTGTCCGAATTTTCAAACGCCCTCGCCCTCAGGGGCTTTAAGCTGGACATACTGGATTTGAGCCAAAAGAGGGACATTCCCGAAGATGCCGATATGCTAATTATTGCGGCTCCGCAGACCGCCCTTTTGCCGCGCGAGATAGATGCTTTGCGGAATTATCTTTTAAAGAGAAACGGCAGGGTTGTGATGTTTTTGGGGCTCGGGCCCATTGGCGCCCTGGGAGATGTCCTCTTTGATTGGGGCATAAGGGCTGACGATATGTTGGTTGTCGACACTTCCGAGTACGAGTCTTCCACCGGCGACATAGTTGCGAGGCTATATCCGCAAAAGCCGCATGAGATAGTGCGCTATCTGGTGGATTTGGGGCTTCCCGTGCAGTTTGGCTCGGTGCGCCCCGTCAGGGAGGACTTGGGTGCGCCCATAGACGGCAGCCTTACTCTTTCAACTCTCATTGGTTCAAGCCCTACGAGTTGGGCTCAGCGCAACTATCGCTCTTCGGCCCCCGCGAAATACAACGATATGACAGACTTAAAGGGGCCCGTGCCCCTTGCCATGGTCGCCTCCAGAAAGGGGCGTTCCGATTTGGGCCTAGACATTCCCGGCGGTAGAATAGCGGTATTTGGAGATGAAAATTTTATAACAAACAGCAGGTTGAACGCCCTGGGCAATTCAAAGTTGGCTCTGAACACGATAAATTGGATGTTTGACGACAATACGTCGCTAAACATAGCTCCGCGCAAGGCTGCGAGGTACTCTCTAACTCTAAGCAGGGGCGATATGAACAGCTTGGCTTTGCGGCTGCTTTTCCTGCCGCTATTTGTGCTGTTTGCGGGTTTCGTAACTTATATTTTAAGGAGACAGTAAATGCGTTTTAAACTTACAATACTGCTTCTCATTGCAAATCTTGCAATGGTGTTTTCCATTTGGCTTCTAGAGTCCAAGCCCAGTTCTCCGGCTGCAGTAAGAGCGAACTTCCTGGATTTCACAACTCTGGAAATTTCGGGAAAGTCTATCGATAAGCCCAGGGTTCTAAAGCTAGAGGGCAACCGCTGGCGCATAGTTTCGCCAATAGAGTGGTCCGCAAATTACTATGCGGTTAACCGCATAAAAAATCAGCTCGAGTATCTCGACAAAGACACTAGCTTCCCCGTTTCAGACTTGGAAAAGCACGGCCAGACACTCGCCGATTACGGGCTGGACGATCCCCTGTTTACGTTTAAGTACGGCGATGGAAAAACCGAGAAGATTTTAAAAATAGGTAAAAATGCGCCCGTTGGCGACAGGGTTTACATGCAGGATGTGTCCGCAAATAAGATAATAATAGCCGACAAGTCATTCATGGAAAATTTCTCTTCAGACATAGATGCGCTGAGGGGGCAGAACGTATTTGACATACCTAAGTTTGAGGTGTCGTCGTTCTCTATACGCCTATCGGATTCAGGCGGGGCGCTCAGGTCAAACCTGAGGCGCATAGGCCTTGTTAGAGACGGCTCCAAGTGGAGCTTTGAAACGCCGATAGTTGCAACTGCAGACGCCCGCGAGGTCGGTGCCTTCCTCGATATGCTCTGCTCTGTTAGCGCGCGCAGATTTGTGCCGGCTGCAACTCCGAATACAGGGCTTGACATGTCGAGCTTCCCGACGGCCATAACTTTGCAGGGAACCAACAGAAAGCAGACTTTGCTTTTGGGCAACACATTCGACGGCGGCAAGTACCAATATGCCAGGCTTGAGGAAAACCCGACTATATTTGTAGTTGACGCCTCTTTGTTCTCCAACTTGGGCGAGCTGCAGACCACATTGCGCGACAAGGCCTTCTTAAAATTTGACGAGATGGATTTGTCTGAAATAGACATATCTGCGGCGGATTCATCTGTGCGCCTAAAGAAGCTAAGCAGCGGCATGTGGGATTTGTCCGGAGGCGAATCAGGCGTGGCTCAGGCCGATTTTGCTATGGTAAATGCGCTAATTTCAAGGCTAAAGGATTTGCGAGCTAGGGTGTTTGTAACCGACGCTCCTGGAGACAACATAGCTCGCTTCGGCTTTGACTCGCCAAAGTTAAAGATAACTTTAAAGCAGTCGACGGGGCAGGAGAAGACGCTAGTCATAGGCTCTCCGTTTAAGGATTCATCATCTGCAACTCTATACTACGCAAAACTTGAGGGAGAGGCTCCCGTTTACGGAGTCTTGCCGAATATAGTAAGCGATACTCCCACCGATTTGCTCAGCTTTAAATCGCGCATACTAAGTTCGCTGCCGGAAAAATCAAAAATTTTATCCGTGGAGCTATCGGACGCATCAAAGACTCTTCTTAAGTTGGACTCCGCTCAGATTGATTCCGCTTTGTCCGGATTGGATGAAAAGGCAAAGAAAGCTGCCGGCGACATATTAAACCAGATTGGCAAATTTATAGTTCTCAGGTACAGCAGCGCTAAATTCGATCCAAATGGAATTGAAATTCAGGGGAAGCTTCTGCCTTGGACTTACACTTTGTCGGCCGAGATAGAGCTGCCCGGAACCGGTGGGGCTAAGCGCGAAAAGCTAGTTTGGAAATTTACTCCGCGCGTCGGCGGAAGGTTTCAGTACGGAATCTTCGACGGTTTGGCCATGCCCTTTGAGCTGCCGCAGCAGCTAATTGACGCAATTTCGGAATTTTCGATAGAGCGCAACACGCCGGCGGTTTTGCAGCAGCCTGCTCCGTCGGCTAAAGAGGCTCAACCCGCCGATTAGGTTCACGCGGCGCTGCTTTGCGCCGCTTTTTTACTGTTTTTTTAAGGCTAGAATGTGAAATTTGACGGCGCAAAACTCATACTAATATCGCTGATACGCCTCTTGGTGGGGGTGTTAAATTTTGTGCTGTTTTTAAATTTGCTGGTGCTAGGTCTAATTCTTGCGGGCATATTGACAGGCGCTAGTTTTGAAATGCCGGGCAGAATCTGCGATAAAATTGAGGGTTTGCTGCGCCAAAACGGTTTGCGATTCAGCGCAGATAGCATAATTTTTGACATGGACGGAGAAGTCGTCTTTAAGGGAGTTAAGCTCGGCTTTGAGGGCGCGAAGCACGATGTTTTAGATTTGCGCAGCGCGAGGTTAAAATTCCGCATACTTCCGGCATTGGCGGGCGATTTTAAGTTTCAGTCTATCGATTTGCGCGGCGGTAGGGTATATCCCTTTGTAGAGGGTGAAAAATCGGGCGTTCTGGGCGACTGCTTGGACCTTACGATATCGCGCAGAGGCGGTGTGTACAGGCTTGAAAATTCAAATGTAAACATTGGCAAATTCGGCCTTATTTTAAGCGGGCAAGTTCCGCGAGGCGCCGTCGATGAGCTGCTTTACAGGCGCGGCGGCTCAGAGCCTTATGGAGCACAGAAAGGCTCCGTAAATCTGGAACTCTTGAAGGCTTGGGCCGATGTATCCAGTGTAGTTTTGGACTTTCAGGAGGAGCTTAAAGATATCAAAAACCCAATTCTGCTGGCCGATTTTAGCATGGAGAAAAATGGGCGCGTGCGCATTAGGGCAAGCGCCTTTGCAGAGAATTTAAAGCAGAAGTTTTCAGGCGTGGAAGCCGAAGTTTGCGACTTGAGAATTTTTGCCCTGTACGATTCTGAGGATTCCGCAGATAGCTTCTGGCTAAGTGCAGTTTCAAACTCCGTGAAATCCGACTTCGGCTTGGTCGCCGAGCATGCGTCGGTATCGGGCGTTTGCAATTTTAAAGAGGAGAAACTAAGCGACGTAAAAGCCCTACTTATAGGAGCAGAATTTAAAGGTGTTAGCGCCAAGTATTTGGGGGCATACAAAGACGTGCTAACTGCGCAAAACTACGCGCAGGACTGGATTTTAAACGCAAAAATCGGTCGGGGTTTTATTCTGGCAAATACTGAGGGCTCTCTCGAGAAATTCAGCGTTCAATTTGAGTCTGAGCTCGATTGCGCGGAGCTTCTCAAATGCTCTTTAATCCCAAAGCTAAAGGAGCTTGAAATGTTTTCATTCGGAGCGCCTCTTATAGCGTTTGGCTCCGGAGAGTTCGAGCTATCTGAAAAGTTATTCTTCGATTTGAAGGCCGATATCTTTGCCCGCGACAGCCTATTTTTTGGAGTGGATGTAAAGAGTGTTTGCGGCAGTCTGTCATACAATTCGGAAAGCGGGGCATTTTGGGCAAAAAATGTCGAGGTTGAATCCGTCGAGGGGTGGAACATTGGCGGAGACGTCTACCAGAATCTAAAAAACTTCGATTACCGCTTTTTGCTCACAGGGCGCGTAAGGCCAATGGCAATCGCGCACTTTATGGAGAAGTGGTGGACGGAAGTATTCTCGGACTTCAGCTTTAAAGAAGGCAAATTTCCCTATGCCGACATAAGTGTCGCAGGGCGCTGGGGAGAGCCCGAATACATATACGTGTTCGGCAGTGCAAACGCCGACGGCGGAATGAGAAACGGCGTGGAATTTGAGAAGGCGAGGCTTGACGTCTGGGTGAATCCATCTCACATCTCAATCTTGAACCTATACGTGGCAAATGGCGACAGGGTTTTAACGGGGGCCCTCGATTGGACCTACCCCGAGCACAAGCTCACTAGGTACGCCGTAAATAAGGTCTTTGCCAATTCAACCTTAAATAAGCGCGAGCTCATTGCAATGGGTGGCGACAGGGTTAAAGATGTCGTAAAAATACTGGATTTTACGGAGCCACCAACCATAAAACTTAAGCTTTTTATGCCGAATCCCGCACTCGGCGGAGATGTCAAAGACAGCGCAAATTTGCAATATTTCTCTCCGGGGCTTACCAGGGCCTCAAAGTTTGATTTGCAAAATTTGAAGTTCAGCGCCTACGCGCTCGGCGACGACATCGAAATTAATCGCGCCGAATTTGATTTTGGAGGAGGCTCCGGAAAGGGGGATATCAAACTATCCAAAGTCGATTCCAGAGATTGGTTTTCCGCAAGCGTTAGCTTAAACGGCGCAAATCAATACACCTTTGTCGAGACTCTGCAGTCGCTGGGCGATTCCGCCGACGGGCAGGGGAGTGAGCCCATAGAGGAAAGTTACAGAAAGGGCAGCATATTCGGCGGGGCCGACATAGAGGGCTTTATGGACGATGCAAAGAGCTTGAAGGGCTCGGGCAACATAAGGCTTGAAAATGAGGATTTGGCCGCGATACATCTGTTCGGTGCAATTTCCCGAGTGGCAGACGCCATGCACATTCCGCTTGGCAGTTTCGACATGCGAAGCGCCTTGAGCTCCTTTGAGCTCTCCGACGGTTCCGTAAGCTTGCCGAACCTAAAAATATTTGGCGATACCGCCATAGTTACGGGAAATGCAAAGTACGATTTTCTGAGCGGAGACATACTCGCAAAGGCCATATTTGCGCCATTTGCGGCAGTTAAATTCCCAATTCTATCGCAGATAGTTTCGCTGGCGGACCCGCTATTGAGTGTCGTGCAGATAGATATTTCCGGCAAGTTTGAAAATCCGGACATATCTCTTTCCATAAAGCCCCTGAACTTGTTTAAAAAGGAGGCAAATATCCTCATGGATATGGGCAGGCGCATAGAGAAGGAATCGAAGTCTAAAAAATAGCGCCCCATTCTAGGGGCTAGATAGTTCTTGAATTTTTGCCAAGGTGGGCGTAAAAAGGGCGTATGAATAATAATGGCAAACTTAGATGCGGCGTAATTGGCGTCGGTTTCTTGGGGCAGCACCACGCGCGCATTTACTCGCAGTTGGAGCACACGCAGTTGGTCGGAGTCTTCGACTCGAATAGCGAAAGGGCAAGGGAGATTGCCGACAAGTACTCCTGCAAGGCTTTCGATTCAATAGATGAGCTTGCGTCTCAGACCGACGCTTTGAGCGTCGTAGTTCCCACCGACAAGCACACGCAGGTCGCGATTCCCCTGCTCGAAAAGGGCTGCCATTTGCTGATAGAAAAGCCCATTTGCACCTCTTTGGAAGACGCGCGCAAGATAATGAGCATAGCCGACAGCAAGAATTTGATTGTACAGGTTGGACACATAGAGCACTTTAATCCGGTGATGGGCTTTATGGAAAAGCATGTGGCGAATCCCAAATTTATAACTGCAGACAGGTTGGCTCCGTTTAACATTAGGGGCTCGGAAGTTGGTGTCGTGCTCGACTTGATGATACACGACATAGGAATAGTGCTAAAGCTTGCAAATAGCCCCATAGAATCCATAGAGGCTGTCGGCGTGAATGTCGTAAGCAGAACTGAAGATATAGGCAATGCCAGAATCAAATTTAAAAGCGGCTGTGTCGCAAATTTAAACGTAAGCAGAGTCAGTGCAAAGAAGGTCAGGGAAATTAGAATTTTCCAGCCCGGGGCCTATATGTCTCTGGACTTCATGAACCAGTCGGGGCACCTTGTGAAGGTCACCGAAAACGGCATAGAGCGCTCTGAAGTTCCCTTTGAAAAGGAAGAGCCGTTGAAGGCGGAGCTCGCGAGCTTTGCGGATTGCGTGCTAAACCACAAAAAGCCGAAGGTCGGGGCAAATTTGGGCAGCTTGGCGCTGCAGGTGGCTTTGGAAATAACAAATCAGATAGCCGTAAATTTGCAGAAATGACGAGGCTTGAGACACCCGAGAGCTTTAATCTGCCGCCGCCGGAGGACGATGCGTGCGATCTGCTAATAATTGCCGGCGAGCATTCCGGCGACGAGCAGGCCGCGCGCATGATGCGCCGAGTCCTCGAGAAAAATCCGGATTTGAGGGTGTGCGCCTTGGGCGGAAAAGCCCTAAAGCGAGTTGGCGTGCAGCTTTTGTTTGACATGACGAAGTTTTCCGTCGTGGGGCTTATGGAGGTCTTAAAAAACTACTCCTACTTCAAGAAGTTGTTGGCGGAAGTCTATGAGTGGATTGCAAAATACAAGCCGCGCGCCGTTTGCTTTGTGGACTATCCGGGCTTTAATCTGGAGCTTGCAAGAATGCTAAAAAGCGGCGGCCTCAGCAAAAAGGGAGGCGGCAGTGTCAAGCTCCTCTACTACATAAGCCCCCAGATATGGGCTTGGAAAGCGCACAGGCGCTTTAAAATGGCGGAGCTATTGGACGAGCTTGCCGTGATATTTCCGTTCGAGACAAAGTGCTATGCCGACACGACTTTGGATACGACATTTGTAGGGCATCCGTTTTTGTCGCCGGAGTACGAATCAAAGTTTTATTACGACAAGGACGGCCCAATACTGTTTATGCCCGGAAGCCGCAAGATAGCGGTTGGCAAAATATTCCCGATAATGCTCAGAACGCTCAGGCTCTTGGAAGGGCAGAGGGCGCTAGTTCCGTATCCGAGCAAGGGCATACTGGAGGTTTTGGAGCAGGCGCTCGAGAAATTTCCGGACTTAAAGCAGCGCGTCAGTCTGCAGAAAATATCGCACTTGGATAAGATAGGGGCAAAGGCAGTGTTAATGAGCTCCGGAACAATTTCGCTAGAGGCTTGTCTGCAAGGGATACCGGGGGCCATCGTTTACAGGGCAAACCCAATAACATACGTCGTTGGTCGCTTGCTCGTTGCGGTGGATTACTTGGGAATTGCGAACATACTGCTCGATAGGCCCGCCTGGCCGGAATTTATACAGGGGGCTGCGCGGCCAAGAGCCATCGCAAAGCGCATGCGCGAGTGCTGCGAGGACGAGCAGGTCATAAATCAGGCTCAGAGCGATTCTAAGACTTTGCGCTCCATGCTTAAAAACAAGTCCGACTGCAGCGTGTCGGACTGGCTTTTAAGGTCGCTTGATTAGGGGCTTTGGCGCGAGCTTGAGCGCTTGATCTTTCCATTTGTGGTTCTTCGCAGACACGGGTGTTAAATTTTTGTTGAAAGATGCTAAATTGTGCTTAGTGTTAAGATGAATTTTTTTAGGAAAATATTTTTATGAAACCTGTTGTATTCAATAATACAGTGTTGCGCGACGGGCATCAGTCGCTCGCGGCAACCAGAATGAAAACCGATATGATGCTGCCGATTTGCCCGATTTTGGACAATATGGGCTTCGGCGCGCTTGAAACTTGGGGCGGTGCAACCATAGATAGCGGTTTGCGCTTTCTCGGGGAATTTCCATTTGACAGACTCGACATTCTAAAGAAGGCCTGTCCCAAAACAAAGCACATGATGCTCTTTAGAGGGCAAAACATGGTGGGTTATGTGCACTATCCCGACGATGTCGTCCAGGCATTTGTCGCTACTTCCGCAAAGCACGGAATGGAGAATCTTTGACGCTCTGAATGACACCCGCAATATGAAGTGCTCCATAGACGCTGCAAAGAGCGCGGGCAAAGAGGCGCACGGAACGATATGCTACACTTCAAGCCCCTTCCACACTGTCGAAAAATTCGTAAAGATGGGCTGCGAGCTTGAGGAAATGGGCTGCGATGCAGTCGTTTTAAAAGACATGGCGGGCTTGGTTCCCCCGATGGTGGCTTACAAAATCATAAGCGGCCTAAAGAAGAACATAAAAATTCCGGTAATATTCCACACTCACGATACGGCAGGCTTGGGCGCAACCGCATATTACGCGGCAGTTGACGCCGGCGTAGACGCCATAGACGTATCGGTAGTGCCCTTTGCAAACGGCACGGGCCAGCCGGACGCCGCCAGGATGTTGGCGCTGCTTACGGATCACGAGCGCCGTCCGGATTACGACGTAAAGGCTCTATCTGAGGTTCGCAAGCATCTCAATAAGGTCTATGAGCAGCTCGGCGCATACACGATGCAGAAAAACGAGGTAATAGATTCAGACGCTCTGATTTATCAGGTTCCGGGCGGCATGCTTTCAAACTTCCGCAACCAGCTCAAGGAGCAGAAGATGGAGGACAAGTTTGACGAGGTATTCGCGGAGGTTCCCTATGTTCGCGAAAAGCTGGGTTGGATTCCGCTAGTTACCCCGACTTCCCAGATTGTTGGAACCCAGGCTATGTTGAACGTGAAGTTCGGCCGCTGGAAGGTATTTTCGCCGCAGGCTATGGATATCGCTTTGGGCTACTATGGCAGAACTCCCGCTCCTGTTGACGAGGAAGTCAAGGCCTTGGCCGCAAAGATGTCGGGCAAAGAGCCCATAACAGTAAGGCCTGCAGACCTCAAAAAGCCGGGTATGGAAGACTTGCGCAAGGCCTTGCGCGAGAAGGGTCTAAAAGACGACGACGAGCATTGCGTGATATATGCGATGTTCCCGCAGCAGCTTGAGGATCTCTACAAAAAACCGCGCTCGGCTTACGAGCTTAAGAAGCCCGCTCCGAAGTCCGCCCTATCTGGCAAGGGCAAGGGCGAGTTCACCGTAAATGTAGACGGCGTTTCGCACAGCGTGACTATTGAGGAGATCGCCTAAGTCAGGCTTGGATTGCAATAGGACAAATGGAGAGAGATGGCGACAGCAAAGACTTGGAATCGCGAAGCGCGGAGGCTTCCGATTCCTCGGCTGCGCACTCGCCAAACAAGCCCGCCTATGCAAATCCGGCCTATGTTAATAGGCGTCTGAAAAGCGCGTCCACTCCGGCCGGAAATCCTATGGGAGGCGCGCCCTTTCAGCAGGGCTTTCCACCGCCTCCTCCACCGCCTCCATTTGGAATGTATCCGCCTCCACCTCCGCCGCCGTTTGGAGTGTACCCGCCGCCTGAAGATGCGGAGTATGATGAGGACGGAAACTTAGTC
>URYY01000030.1 GCA_900552245.1 uncultured Opitutales bacterium
GCCCATACGCGAGACCAAGCGCAAGCTCGCGCGCACATTTGCCACGGCTTTAAGCAACATAAAAAAGTATCCCTGGTACGTTTTCGGCGCAAGTCAGCCCCAGGGCTACAAGTGGATGAAGCAGGACTATCCCAAGCTCTACTCAAAAATAAAAGAGGCTGTAAAAAGCGGCAATATAGAGCCGCTGGGGGCGATGTGGGTTGAGCCCGACTGCAACTTGCCATCAGGCGAGTCGTTCGTGCGCCAAATAATTTACGGAAAGAAATTCTTTAGGGAGGAATTCGGAATTGAGCCGAACTTCTTTTGGATACCGGATTCTTTCGGATATTCTCCGCAGTTGCCGCAGATACTTTTAAAAAGCGGCGTAAAATATTTCATAACCCAGAAGCTATCGTGGAATATGATAAATCGCTTTCCATACCACAGCTTTTGGTGGGAGGGCATAGACTCAAGCAGGGTGCTTGCGCATATGCTTGCCGAAGAAACATACAATAGCCCGGCGGCGCCGCGAAGCCTGCTTAAGATAAGCAGAGAGTACGCTCAGCGAGACGTCTCGGACTTTGCTCTCATGGCCTTTGGAATAGGCGACGGCGGGGGAGGCCCGGGAGTTGAGCACTTGGAGCGCATTGCAAAAAATAAGAGAGTTTCGGCGCTTCCGGAAATCTTAAACCGCCCCGTAACGGAATTTCTGGAGAAATTTGAATCTCAGGCCGAGAACTTCCCCGTATGGCGGGGCGACTTGTATCTGGAGAAGCACCAGGGAACTTTCACTACGCAGGGGCCGAATAAAAAGCACAATAGAACTTGCGAGACTCTCCTTAGGGAAGTCGAATTTTTCATGTATCTTTTGGACGCTTCAGGGATTCAGAAGCCCGATAGGGCGCTCTTAGATGAAATTTGGAGGGAAGTTTTGCTCTACCAGTTCCACGATATTTTGCCGGGCTCTTCAATTGAGAGAGTTTACACCGAGAGCTGCATGCGCTATGAGCTTCTAGAGGAAAAGCTCAGGCTTTTGAGGCGCAGCGCAATAGAAAAGCTCAGGGGCGTTTTCGGCTCCGGCGCGATTTTTAACAGCACTTCTTGGAATGTTGAAATAGGGTTCGACGATTTAAAGTTAAAAATTCCGCAGCTTGGCTTTGCGTCGAAATCCGAGGCCTCTGCGGGAGAAGATTCGCCCTCGAAAAACTCTTGCGCAAATTTCCTTGAAAACGACTTTTTGAGTGTGCGCTTTGATTCGGAAGGTGCAATAGTTTCGCTAATAGAAAAGGCAAGCGGCAGGGAGTTTGTCTCGGCAGAAAGGCCCGCAAATATATTTTTAGTCTATTCTGACAAGGGCGACGCTTGGGACTTCGGTTATGAGTATCGCGACAATCCGCCGGACAGGGCAAAGTTGCTATCGGCGAAATTTGCAGTGAGCGGTAAAAAAATAGTTCTGGAGTTTGCCTACAAAAATTCAAAAATAGTAGAGGAGCTCAGCCTTGAGGGCGGCGAGCTAAAGCTAGACTTGCATACAAATTGGCACGATAAAGATTCGATGTTAAGGCTTGTCTTTAACTTGAACTTCAAGGCCGATAAATCTGTAAGCGAGGTTGCATTCGGCTATTACGAGCGCGCCACAGACGATTCCACCCCCTGGCGCAGGGCGCGCATAGAAACGCCAGCCCACCAGTGGGTTGCAATGGAATCTGCAGATTGCGCGCTTGCAGTTTTAAATGACGGCAAGTACGGCTGGAGGCTCAAGGACGATTCGATAGAATGCGCAATTTTGCGCTGCGTTCCGCGCCCCGGCGACGCCCTTATAGCTGCAAGCGATGCAAGTTCAAATACAGATCCCGCCGACCGCGACTATGCCGACTTGAGCTGCCAGAACTTCAAGCTCTCGCTTCTTCCCATATCCGGCAAGTTCGAAAAGTCTATGGCTTTTTCGCTCGCACGAAAGTTAAATACCGATTTCGATTGCGACTGCGAATCTGAATCCGGCGGGCGCAAGGCTATGTCTTTTATAGGAATTTCAAATCCGAAGGTGGAGCTTGTTGCGATGAAGCCCGCTGAAGAGGCTGATGCATGGATAGCGCGCTTTGTGAATGAATCGGATTCAAATGCGGATTGCGATGTAAATTTCTTCTTTAAGCCCTCAAAAATTGAGGAGGTAAATTTGGCGGAGGAATCTTTAAAGGAGTGCGAAAACTTGTCCGGCTTGCGTTTTAAGCCGTTTGAAATCAGAAGCTTCAGAATTTATATCTGAGACGGTTTTAGAATTTCGCAGCGCCTTAGACTTCAACTTGGGTTTTTTGGTAAAAAAATACCTTGTAAAAAGAAAAAATTACTTTCCAATAGTATCTGCAAAAGGAGACTCAGCAATGGATTTTGAAACAGCACTTGGCATAGACCCCAGAACGGGGAAAAACGCGAAGAAGGATTCCGCCTTTTTTGAATATGTAAATATGAGATTGGCGGCCTTTGGAGCTCCCGTATTTGGCAGGGCGGGCGATTATCCGCTCTTGAGGCTATCTGCTCCGCTAATAGAAAACTACCGCGATTTCGTCCACCGCATGCAGAATTTTTTGTCGCCGGCGGACGTTCGCATAATGGATTTTTTGAAAGATTACTTGGCCGACGCGCTAGAGCCTCGCGAGCTTCTTGCAAGCCTTCCGCTTTCATTCGGAATGGATCGCTACGGGGTTGCCAGAGCGCTGTCGCTGCCGCCGGATAAGGATTCCTACGAAAATGCCTACGTCAAGTCATACAGGGTTAAGCAGGGCGTATTGCACAATCCGAAAAACGATAGGCGCACAACTAAGGGCGTTTTTCACATAGCAGAGGGAGGATTGCCGATTCCTGACGATAAAAAAGCCGTCCCCAAGGTGGTTTTTAAGAATCTATTTAATGCTGCTATAAATGCCCCCGAAGATATTTTGGAGCTTCCCTTTACCTCCACACAAGAGCGCAAGGCAAAGCTCTGGGTATCGCTATTTTTAAGGCCCATAGTCTGCCCAAAAATTCCCAACGGAGCTTCCGAAAAGCGCATGGAAATAAGGTTCTTTGTGCCGGGCGGTTTGGTGTCAAATTTGGACTTTGTAGAGAGCATATTTGGAAATGCAGGCAATCCATACTTGGCAAAGAACGACTCCTTAAACGACTTTGACACTTGGACGGGGCACACCGGTTGCGTAATACTTGCCCCGCATCTTACGTGCCTAACTAAAAAGTCGCTGGGGCTTCCGCGCTACGAAGATGCAAGCGAGCGCCAGAGGCGCGACGGAATGTGCTGGAAGGATGAAAACGAGCTCTACAACGACGGCTCTCCATTTAAAATCACCGCTCGCGACGCAAGGGGCGTGATCGTTACAATCATTGCCGACAACTACTTTGGCTACTCCAAAAAGGAGATAAAAACCCAGATAAGCTACTCCGCAAATCTCTACGGGCAATGCGAGGAAGAGCACAGCGGCGGCGCGCTTGCCTACTCAAGCCGAGATTTGGGCGACGACTTCTACGCAGCTTCCTACGAAATTGGCAATGGGCGAACCTTTGAGGAGACTGTTGAGATTCTGAAGGACGATGTAATTAAGTACGATGAGGGTTGGGCTGTAGATAAGAAGTATCCGAATATAATTTACGTCCATGAAGACTCCTACTTCTCACTAAAGACCCAGACTGTATCGTGGAAAAAGGACGGCGAGGAAAAGTCCATACCGCTTACTCCGGGCAACACATACATAACGCCAATGGGCTACAAAGTTGAGATGATGCGCCCTCACGAATCTCGCAGGTGGAGGCTTGTTGGAACGGTCGAAGAGGGAGTTTACTGCCACAAGCCCGCGACGGTATCGGGCGGCGGAAAGAGCGAGATTTCAAAGGACATCACAGACGCCATAATCCACGGTCCATCGTTTGTGGCCGATTTCAAAAAGGATATGGAGCTTGTGGAGTTTATCATAAATAAAAACTACGGCGACAGAAATAAAGATCCCTCCCAGAACAAGGGCAAGGATAGCCGTCCGATTTTGGACTCGCGCCGCACGATGGGTTCTGTCGTAAAACTTCTGACGCCCAGCGAGGACTTCACCGACGAGTACAACAAGTGGCTGTCGACAATACCGTTTTACATTAGGGAGTTCGTGCTAACTGTAAAGCGCCATTACAGGCCCGAGTGGGGCAAGGATTGGCAGAGCAAGTTCAGCGTTGATTCCATAAACGGCAAGGACGGCAACATATTAAAGTACAAGAATTCGAGCGTCTTGACATCCTATTTGCGAGTCGGATTTACAAAGGACGGCGCTTGGCGCACTTTCAGCCTTCGCAAGGACTTCTTCCCCTCATACAAGGTGCAGATGGAAGACGACATCACTAGTTCCGTAGTTGTTCCGTCTTCCTCTGTGAAGTACCTTCCGGAAAATTTTGAGAGCCGCCACCCATCGGTCAAGATAACCGAAAATTGCGAGTATAGGCTATTCCAGCGTCCGGACGAGGCTGTAAACCGCGGATACGACAAGCGGGCGGAGGCCGATATGTCGCAAAGCGACGTGTTCTTCTCGAACTACGAGCCGCTCACGCACGAGCAGGTAAAGGAGATGACTGACGACGTCTTGCGCTTCTACCGCTTTACGGAGCCAATGCAGAAGAATCTTCAGAACTTCCTTAAGGCTTCAAAGCCGGAGTATGTGGTTTGCTCTGCAAATCCGCGCCTAATAGACGGCAAGGCCTCAAAAAACGTTCGCTACCTTCAGAATCGCGACGATCTGGTAAACCCGCGCAAGTACTATATTTGCGATGTGGGCGCGCGCCTGCGCAGGAGAATTCCGGCCGGTATGGACGTTCCACACCCCGTATCGAGCGTTATATCCGGGCGCAGAAACAATCCGCCAAGCGAAGGCATAAGGCCGCTTTGCGTGCACGGGCCTCTGCATTACTTGGAATTGCCTGAGGCCTTCATGGAGTTTATAGCTTCTATGACGGGCAAGTCGCCTTCCACAACCGGAGCGGGGCTTGAGGGTGCGCTTACAAAGGGGCCATTTAACGCTCTTGCGCCAATAACGGATTTGAACAACGCGCTTGTTTCCTTTGCTCTTTGCTCTTACAGCGTCTGGCTCAGCTCTGCGGGCTACATAGGGCCAAAGTATAGAGTTGACCACGACATAAGCCTTCTAATACCCGAAATTTGGTCGCGCATGCGCTCGCGCGAGCGCAAGGTAAAATTTCTCATAGAGAAGGGAATGCTCGAAAGGTGCAAGGACATGGAGTTTGAGGGCAAGCCAGTGCTCTCATCGCGCTTGGGCTGGAGGATAACAAAGGAATTTGTAATTGCCTTCTTTGGCAGGGTTTTCTCAAGCCCCGCGAGCATATTTACAGAGGATATGCTAAGACCGGAGCTTCAGGATATGAAGATTTTTGCAGATTCCATGGACAATATGGTTGGCGCCCACAGGCGCGCTGCAGAGGCCTATTTTGCGGATGGTTCAATAGAGGGTGCCTGCCCGCCCTTGAAGGCTCTCTTGCACATTATGAGAGACGGCCACTACGAGGGAAAAACTCTCGCCGACGAGTCTATACGCAAGCTCTTTGAGCGCGATAAGATTATAAAGTCTGAGTGGTATGTTGAGCGCATTATGGCTCGCCAGCAGATTGATGTAAATTCACTTCAGAAGATGATTTCCCAGATGCAGTCGAATATGGCAAATTCCGTAAACGACGAAATCGTTAGGAAAATGTCTAAGGATTTGTCGGAGGCGAACTTGAAGCTTAAGTCTATAAAGACTCTGAATTCTCTAAAATCTCTCGCGGGAACTATTGGGGTTGACCCGTATATATACCAGTAGTTTTAGATTGTGCGCACATTGAATTTGTGCGGCGGTAAAGAAAAAGTGCAAGCCACAACGCGACTTGCGCTTTTTTTATAAAATAGTTTTTTTAGAATGGAAACTAAATGGTATTGCCCCTTATCAGATTAGTTTCCACAACTTCGCTTAAGTTGGGGTTCCAATTTAAAATCTGCCTTGCTATCTTTCGGCCGAGATCGTAGAAGTCGATAGACACGGTCGATACGCCGCCTTCGACGATGTGTTTCATTTCCGTATCGTTGTAGGTTAGCACGCCGTAATCTTTGCGCAGTTCAAGGCCTTTTTCCTTTGCGGTTTTCATAAGCTTAACAAGGTCGCTGTCCTCTATCACAAACCACAGTGTATTTGGCCGCACATTTTCTTCCGAAACCACGGAATCCACAAAGTAATTAAATCCATTTTCCTCGGCAAATTCCCTGAGTACATCTCCAATTTCAACGGGGTGCAGATTTTTTGGGTCGTACACATAGCGCAAGTCGAAATTTTTGTATTTTGAGAGCTCGGGAGCCAGTTTATCGAGGGCGCTTCTAAAATTTTTGTCGAAGTTTTGGACTATTTTGGGGCAGTCTTTCATCGGGAAATCTATGTCGATGTCCGCCAACAAAAGCTTGCGCTGATCCATTTGAGATAGAATTTTTTTTATGCCGGCATCGCGCATGGGAACTACCACGTAATACTCGTACTTGCCTATGGCCTCTTTTAGAAAATTCTTAAAATTATTTTCGTTATTGTGGTGCGAGCAGAAATTTAAATTTGCCTTGTTGCCAACTCCGTCGACGATGCCCCTAGCAATTAGGGCCTTGTATGGATTGCTTATAAAGCTAAACAGCAAGAATACGTTTGGCTTTCTGTCGTATTTTTCCTTTATAACGAAAAATCCCTTGCCTTGGCTAGCGCCCACAACACCCTTTTCCTTGAGCTCTCCATAAGAGCGGCGGACAGTTTCGCAGGCTATTTTGCAGAAGCGTGCAGTCAGATTTATCGATGGCAGCCTATCGCCTTTTTTTAGTTCGCCGGAACTTATAGCGTCCAAAAAGAAGGATACTATCGCCTTTGGTTTGGATTCCTGTGCCGTTTCGACTTTTCCCTTTAGAAGAGTCAAAAGTTCCTCGTTTTTATCAGTCATAATACTAATTTATTTTGATTTATGCTAGCTGTAGCGATAACTTCGTAGTCTGGCAAACGGTAGAGTTCACACAATAAGAATGTTTTATTATGATAAGTCAAATGTTTTTTGATTTTAGCTATTCTCATCCGGATAGTCCGATTAAAAAGTCTTGATTTATTGGCATTGTAATGTTGAGATAATGCCGTCGTTTGGGGTTTGCCTGTGTTTTATAGCGGGCGAAACTGCGACACTTAAAAGCAAGGAGAAGTTTTATGAATTCTGTAATTGATGCAATAATTTCCCGCAGAGCCGTTCGCACCTTCGCGGACAAACAGATAGCCTCTGAGGATTTGGAACTGATTCTAAAGTGCGCCCAGTATGCACCAAGCGGTATGAACAGGCAGGCAAACCAGTTTACCGTACTGTCTGGAAGCCGTATTCTAGACGAATTTTTGAGCGAGGTTAAAAAGGATATCGCGGAGTCTGACAGCGAATTTTGGAAATCGCGCGCAAAGAATCCCAACTTCAATTTTTTTTACAAAGCTCCCACTTTTGTGATCGTATCGAGCAATCCCGAGGCAAACGCCCTGACTCCGGCGGAAGATGCGGCGGTTGCGATTGAAAATATGATGATAGCCGCAAAGAGTTTGGGCATATCGTCTTGCTGGATTCATACACTTTGCATGATAGGTGCGGCTCCTAATACGCGTAGGTTCTTGGAGCAGTATGGCCTGCCGCAGAGCCACAAGATTTACGGTTCCGTAGCTTTGGGTTACAATTCGAGTACGGAGCCCTCTGCACATTCGATAGTCGGCAATAAGATCGTATTTGCGAAGTAATAGAGCCCTTGTGCTCAGTGCGCTTGCATATTTACTTATTAGCCTAAACTTACAAGGATACGTATGAATAAATACGCAATATTGGGGATTGCGGCGCTTTTGCCGTTAATTTCTGCATGTTCATCAGACTCGTCTAAAACTTGCGATGATGCAGGTGCTTTAGAGCCCTCTTATTTGAAGGGTTACAGGTTTAAGGCTTCACCTAATCCATTTATTCGCCACGTCTATTCCTCTGACGCCGCGGCGCACATTTGGAAAGACGGCAGGCTCTACGTCTATACCTCGACCGACGTCCACCCGGCGCGCGGTTGCGATTTGATGGAAGTTTACCACGTATTTTCCACAGACGATATGGTAAATTGGATAGACCACGGCGTGATTTTGTCGTCCAAAGATGTAGCTTGGGGCAGAAAGGAAGGCGGCTTTATGTGGGCGCCCGACGTTGCGTACAAAGACGGAACCTACTACCTCTATTTCCCACACCCGTCGGATACCGACTGGAATAACTCTTGGAAGATAGGCATAGCCACAAGCAAGAGCCCGACTTCCGGATTTAAGGTCATAGGCTATATGAAAGACGTAAAGCCCTACATTGATCCTTGCGTGTTTGTGGACGATGACGGCACGGCCTACTTCTATCAGGGCGGTTCGGGCAAGTGCTTTGGCGGAAAGCTCAAGGATAATATGATTGAAATCGACGGCGAGCTTAAGGAAATGACGGGGCTTACCGATTTCCACGAAGCACCGTGGGTCTTTAAGAAAGACGACCTCTACTACCTCACGCACTCCGACAATCACGTGGATAAAAAGGACGGTACCTTCAACAGAATGCAGTATTCCGTGAGCAAGTCTCCGCTTGGCCCCTGGACGCCCATGGGAATTTACCTGGACTCCACCGATACTCTCACAAACCACGGCAGCATAATTGAGTTTAAGGGGCAGTGGTACACCTTCTACCACAAAAAAGCGGTCGACGTAAATGACACCCGCTCGGTCTGTGTGGATAAGCTATTCTTTGACAAGGACGGCAAGATTATGAAGGTCAAGCAGACTCGCTAAGCGCCGATAAATACGCAAATTGAAAACATCTAAATTAAAAATCCCGCCAATTCAATAAGCGGGATTTTTTTTCTTTGAACTTGCGACAGTCTTTTTGCAATTTGCTTTTCTAAGGGACAATGCAATCTGCCTATATTCATTTATTGCCTTGTTTTGCTACTAATTATTTTTATAGGCGCATGACTCTTAGAGAAAACTGAATTGGCGTAAACTAGGTCGAGTAAAACATCAGCGCTCTATCTCAAAGTAGCCTGCTATCGAATTAAGCAAAAGGCGAATTATTCTCCTGAAGTCGCCTCGTTTCGAAATTGAGCTAAGTTGGTATTAGCCAAAATTTTTTGCAGAAAAAAATTGCGGAATTTTTTATGCAAAGAAACTTTCAAGCTCCTCTTTTGAAAGCTTTACTGGATTGTTCTTCAAGCGCTCCAAGTTGACCGCTTGTGCAGCGAGCTTCGGGTCTTTTATTTCCAGCTTTTTAAAGTCGGTCTCAAGTCCGATAGAATAGAACAAGCTTTTAAAGTGAGGGAGTATGTCGTCCTTATTCTTTATTCCCATAAGCTCCATAAGCTCAGCCATCTTAGCCTTCTGAAATTCCACGCCGCGCGGGTCTATCACATTTTTGGATTCCAGATTCTTTTCAAAGAGTTTTGGAAGCGAAAGCGCAACCGCCTGCCCGTGAGCAATTCCGTGGTGCGATGTAAAGAAGTAGGAGAGCGCGTGCGCGGCGGTTGTCCTAGTTATATTTATGGCGCGCCCCGCTAGGTTGGCTGCGAGTGCCATATCTTTTGCGGAAGCTTCGTCTTCGCTATTTACGTAGCTTGCGAGGCTTTTATTGCAAAGCAAAATCGCTTCTTTTGCAAATTCGCGGCTCTCGCTTGTGGAACCGACCGCCCAGTAGGATTCCACCGCGTGGCTCAATGCGTCGCTTGCGGCGCAGGCCTTGAGGTGGCGCGGGGAATTTTCGCAGAGCGTGTAATCAACTAGCGCAAAGTCGGGCAGTGCGCACTCGGAGTCAAAGGAGCTCTTTACGCCGTTTAGATAAACCACCGCAAACCTCGTAGATTCCGCCCCAGTTCCCGCCGTCGTGGGGATTGCAATAAGCGGAGTTTTTCTCTTTAAAACATCTAAATTTTTAAAGCAGTCAGCGGCGCTCATATTATTGTCGTAGGCAACCTTGAATAGCTTTGCAAAGTCCATGGGGCTTCCGCCTCCTATTGCGACTATCGCGTCGAACTTTTCTTTGGAAAATTTTTTAAGCGCTAGCTCTATATCTTCGACTTTTGGGTTTGGCGTAAAATCCGAAAAATAACTTGCGCAAACTCCGCCAAGTGCCTTTTCAAATCTTTGCCTAATCTTTTCAAAAGATTTCTTGCCGGTAAATGCCAGAACCTTTTTTGCGCCCAAATTTTTTAACACTTTAGCCAAATCTTCGAGCGCGTTTTTTTTGACAATAATTGTGTGTGTCATCTTTTAGCCCCTTAAAAAATCCATAAATATTTTTTTATTTTCAATCGGCGTTTCAAGAGGCCGCATCAGGCCTTCCCTCGCGCCGCGCTTTACTTTTATTTCTAATAAACTCGGCGAATTTGCCTCCAAAAATTTCTTTATTTCCGAATCCAACTTACTTTCGTCCGAAACGCTAAAGGCGCTATCGTAGCCCATTGCCAGAGCAAGTTTAGTTACGTCTATTGCATTTGCGCAAGTCGGTTGACCTCCGACCGAGTCGTGCGAGAGGTTGTTAAAGACTACGTGCTTAAAATTCTTTGGCTTGCAAGATGCAATTGTTGCAAGCGCGCCCGCGTGCATTAAAAGCGCTCCGTCGCCGTCAAAGCAGACTACGCGCCTTTTGGGTTTGGCGAGTGCTATGGCAAGTGCTATAGAGCTTGCGTGACCCATTGAGCCCACGGTCAAGAAGTCCGAATCGTGCGGCAGCGAATT
The DNA here is from genome assembly GCA_900552245.1 of uncultured Opitutales bacterium. Classification (GTDB taxonomy): domain Bacteria; phylum Verrucomicrobiota; class Verrucomicrobiia; order Opitutales; family Intestinicryptomonadaceae; genus Intestinicryptomonas. The sequence goes on from URYY01000030.1 coordinate 10,785, forward strand.
AAATTTTCTAAATTCGTAGAGCTCTCGCGATATGTGCCCCGTTGTAGCAATGCACACGTCCGATTTTGAAAGCAGGCCTGCCACTTTCGCTATCGCATCGCGGCGCAAAATTTGCGAGCATTCCGGGCGAGAGATTTTTGCCTCGCACTTTTTAAATGTGGATTTTTCTACTACGAGTGCAAAGGGCTTGCTCGTTTCCCGCATGTATTCCGCCGCCCTTTTAACTTGAGCTTCTGCAAGCTCCATATCAGCATCAAGCACCTCGTATTTTATGCCGAGCGTATCAAAAATTTTAAGTGTTAGCTTCCCCTGCTTTGCGTGTTGTGGCTCGTCTTTCTTGTCGGGCTGCCCGCGCCAGCCCACAAGCATCAAAAGCGGAATATTGTAAACTTCCTCGTCAACTAGCGAAAGCAGTGGATTTACGGCGTTGCCTTGGCCCGAATTTTGCATGTAAACGCAGGCGGGCTTTGAAGTAGCAAGAAAGTGCCCCGCCGCTATTGCCACGGCGCAGCCCTCGTTTGGCGCAACTATGTTCGAGAGCCCTTCTGCATTGTCCAAAAGGCAGGCGCAGAAATCCTTTAAGAGGCTGTCGGGAACTCCCGAGAAAAAGTCTATACCCTCGCTTTTTAGAAGCCTTAGAAATTCTCGCGCGTCTATCATTTTGCGGTGGGGATTAAATTTATAATTTCGGAAATCGGCATGCAAAATTCTTCCGAGGCCTTTTGCGCACTTTCGTTTTCAAGAATGGACTTTGCCGCATTTAACATTGCCGGATACGCGGCGCGCAGAAGCTGGTTTGCATAAATTACAACGTTTACTCCCGCTTTCACCAACTCCTTCTCCGTAACCTGTGGGTAGGTTGATGGTACTGCTACAAGCGGCTTTCTGTCTTTTAATTTGTTGTACTGTTCGCAGAATTTGGCGATTTCATCGAAGGTATTTTTGCAGGAGTGTATCATTATGGCGTCCGCGCCCGCCTCTATGTAGGCCTTTGCGCGGGAGAGAGCATCATCTACGCTCTTGCCCAAAATTAGACTTTCAATTCGGGCTATTATCATGAAGTTTTCCGTTACTTGCGCGTGCTTGCCGGCCCTGATTTTTTCGCAGAAAGCTTCTATAGAATCTTGGGTTTGGTTTGCCGATTCCCCGAAGAGAGAGTTCTTTTTGATTCCAGTTTTATCTTCTATAATTATCGCCGAAACTCCGAGCCTTTCGAGCTCTCTTACGCTCAATACGAAGTGTTCGATTTCTCCGCCCGAGTCGCCGTCATAAATAATGGGTTTAGTTGTCACGTCTAAAATGTCGTTTACGGTCGACATGCGGGAACTTGTGCCGAGGTAGCCTATGTCGGGCTTGCCGCGCGCGGCTGTTTGCGTAAGCGATGAAATCCAGATTGCGTCAAACTCGCGCTTGCGGTTATCCTTCATAACAAAGGCATTTTCAACAATCAGGCCGCTTAGGCCGCTATGCGCCTCGCATACTGTTACGATGTCTTTGCTGTCTATGAGCCTCCGCAGCCTCTTTATTCTGATTTCCGGAGTTGTACCTATTTCCTTTAAAGATTTATTTAGGGCTGTCGATGATATGCCCTGTGTGTAGGGAATATCTATAAGTTTGCCGCCCCAGTCCGATAGTGTGTCTATGACTTTCTGACGCGTCTTTGCCTGCACACCCGTCTTCCAATCGTCGCCGTGCAAAACGTAGTCAGGCTTTATTTTTAGAAGATTTTCCGTGTAGTCGAGCGTTTCTTGCGGGATTACTTGCGAGACTCCCTTTACATTTTCAACGACAATTTTTCTCTGCTCAAAACTCATGTAAGGCAGGCGCTTGTAGCTTGCTATCGCCCTGTCTGTAAGAAGCCCGACTATTATCTCCCCGCCAAGCTTGCGGGCGTTTTCGATAATGTTCAAATGCCCCGGGTGGAGCATATCGGCACTCATTGCAATATAAATTTTTTTCATCACCTGTCCTCTTCGGGAAAGAAAATTACGCGCTCTTTCAATGCAGCGTGCTCATAGGCATTCTTGTGCTTTGGCAAGAGCTCATAGTTGCCGTAGCGCGCGCGCAAATACAAATCCGCATCGCTGGGGGAGGGCAACATGCGCCCGCAATACGCCACCTCGCTAAGCGGGAATACGATATCTTTGGGAATTGAAAAGTTAAAGTGCGGTATTTTCGAGAAAAAATTCCTCGCCTTTAATCTACCCTTATTTTCGGCGTACACAAATATGTCCATAATCCCGCAGTCAGAGCTTATCCTACCTATTTCGCCGCTTAAATCTGTTTTAAAATTCTTATCAAAATCTTGAATCTTGTCTGAGAGCAAAGCAAAGTCGCTTTCGAGCATAGCCACGTCCGCATCGTCGTCCCAGGGGATTTCTCCGGAGTGTCTTTTGGCTCCTAGCAAAGTTCCAAAGTCCAGCCAATATGCGATGCCGCGCTCTTTGCAAAACTTATCAAAAGCAAATAGTATTTCCCTATTTGCCTGTTGGCGCTTTGCGAGTGCGCCCTTTGCCGGCTTTGCGTCGCTTGCGCTTAAGTAGTAATCGAGAATTAGGTCTAGCTTAAAGTTTAAGTCGTCAACTTTTTTTTCCAAATCAGCAAGCCTCTGCTCATTGGACTTTTTAGGGCTTGCCGCCTCCGATAGTTTGGAAAGCGTAGAGGGGGCGAGGTTTAACTTTTTTGCGATGTTCCTCGCCGTCTTATTGCTTCCAATTTTTCTTAAAATTTTTTCAAAAAAAGCCATTCAAAACGCCCTTACGATTTCTTATAAACGTTTGTATTCTTAAGGTTTAACGCGCGTATGTCCAGCCTATAAAAGCAGATTAAACACATCTGAAAGCCTCTCGATTCTAAAGAGTTCCCTTACTCCGCATCTGTATTCTGCATCTTTATAAACTGAGCCGCTTCGAACTATGCGGGCGGTTTTAATCGGCAAAATCGAGCTTATGTAAAAATCTTTCAGCGGGTTGTCGCCTATATAGAGCATTTCTGAGGGTTCTATTTTAAAGTGCGAAATCAAGAGCTCAAAGGGCTTTGGCGATGGCTTGCAAAAGTCGGCGCCAAGCTCTCCGGTTAAAATTATTCTTTTAAAAAATTTTTCCGCACCTAGAGCTTTTATTTTGTTTTTCTGAGTTTTTGCGTCGCCGTCGGTAATTATCGCAAGGGGCAGATTTCTATTTTTTGCAGTCTTTAAAAAATCTGGAACGTCGGGGTAGAAATTTATATTAGGCTTGTGGTATCTGTAAGTTTCAACGAGCTTATTTTTTAGCCTTAAATCTGAGAGCCCGAGCTTTTCAAGTGCCCTATCAAAAACATGCTTGGAGGAAATTTTAAAGGCCTGCCAGAACGCTTCATAGGCTCTATCTTTAGAAATTCCGCAAGATTTTTCCAAGACGCTCGCGCAAGCTAAAAATCCGCTTTTTACAAACTCAATTTCCGGCGTTAGCGTGTCGTCCAAGTCGCAGGCGATAAGTTTAATCATCTAAATCAACCCTCTCGAAATTTTCATTCAAGGCTATTGAGGAATCGAATCTCAAAAATGTCAGATTATTAGTGTAGTTTTCGCTATATTTCAGTTTCTTACCCTCCAAAAGTAGAGCGATGTTTTCGGCAGAATCTGCCCCGCTTAACATGGACATCGGAGCACCACCGCCAAAGCGCGGATTTATCTCTATAAAGAATATGCCCTCCGAATTTTTTATGCACTGCAATGTTATGTGCCCTATGGCCTTTAAAAGCCGCAAAATTTTAAGAGAAAGCTCTGTGATTTTTTCATCTCTAACAATTCTGCCCTTTAGGACTTCACCGCTTCTGACGGCAATTCTTTCGCGCGCAACTACGGTAATTGGATTTGCGTCGAAATCGCAAAATGCGTCTATGGTAAATTCGGTGCCGATTATCTTCTGCTGTATGATTGGGTCTCTGATGTAATCTTTAAAGAACAGAAATTCGCGCTTATTATTTACATCGAATGTGTTGATGCTGGAGCTTCCGAAGCGCGGTTTTATTATAAGCGGGTAATCAAGATTGTCGGGATTTGCGTCAAGCGGGATTTGTTGCGGAACAGGGATAGAGTTTTCCTCGAAGAATTTTTGGGTTAGGGCCTTGTCGCGACAAAGCTTAACAACTTCCGGGGAGGAGACCAGAACGAAAGTTCCGGCATCTTTTAAAAACCTTGCAGAATTTTCTGCAAGTATATCCAGTTCTGTGTCTATCGTTGGGACAAGTATTCCAATGTTGTTTCGGCGGCAAATTTTTATGAGAGATTCTAAGTAGGCTTCCTTGTCGGATATTCTGGGTATTTGGAATTTTTCGTCGCAAAAGTACAGAGCCGGAGCGGTTTTCGAGGCGTCGGCACCAAAGACTTTCCAGCCGCGCTTGTGGAATGCGCGCTTAAATATTTCTACAAGTTCGCATCTGCGCCCAACCGAGCTGATAAGTAGATTTTTTGAAAATCCTGCTGAAGAAGCTTTCTGCATCTTAATCAATATGTATCATCGATAAAAGAAACAATCCTAAAGAGAATCCATTTTTTATCCGTATTGTCAATCTAACTTTGAAAATATTGGAGATGCAGCTTAAGTGCTTTGCGCTTGACTTTTGAGAGTGTCTTTTAAAAGTTGTCTGAGGTTTGTAGTTTTGTATGGCGTTATCTAGATTTAGCAGAGTAAAACTTTCTGGAATTTCCGTGGTAGTACCTGAAAGAGAAATATCCATATATGACGAGTTGTGCTATTATGGCGGCAACGTCAAAAAGGTGGACAGGCTGCGCAAGATGGTCGGGTTTTACAAAAGGAGAGTCGTGGAGCCAAATGTAACGCCCGCTGACTTGGCTCAGGATGCCGCAGAAAAGCTCTTCTGCTCTATGAATTTGGATAAGAGTACGATAGATGCGTTAATCTTTGTAGTTCAATATCCCGATTACGTTGCGCCCGCGACGGCCTTGTACTTACATAAGCAGTTGGGGTTGTCGCAAAGTTGCATGGCTTTTGACATAAATTTAGGATGTTCCGGTTGGGTTTATGGGGCGCAACTAGCCCATTCCATGATAGAATCCGGGGCGAATAAGCGCGTGCTCTTGCTGGTGGCCGACACTTCGTCTGTAAAAATCGATATTAAAGATAGGATAAATGCGCCACTCTTTGGAGACGCAGGTTCTGCAAGCCTTTTTGAATATTGCGAGGAAACTCAAGAGCCTACATATTTTAATCTCGGTTCGGATGGAAGCGGTTATGATGCAATAATTACGCCGGCAGGCGGGGCGCGTTTACCGTTAAAGTTTGGCGGAGATTATCCTGCGGACTACAACGATATTTTGACATCTCCAATAGTGGCCGAGAATGGATTTACGACAAATCTAACTCGCAAATATATGGACGGGATGAAGGTTTTTAACTTTACAATGACCATCGTTCCAAGGCAGATACTTGAGCTTATGGAGTATGCAGGGGTTTCGGAGCCAGATATAGAGGCTCTGGTATTGCATCAGGCCAATAAGCAGATTGTTGAGTCTGTTTGCGACGCGGTGGGGTTTCCGCGCGAAAAGGCATCTTTTAGCACCTTTGAGAAGTACGGAAATCAGGCGGGTGTGTCCGTTCCTTGCGCTATTTGCGATACTCTCCAAGATAAAATAACAAGTAAAAGCGGAGTTCGCACTCTATGTTCTGGATTTGGAATTGGTCTTTCATGGGGGTCTTGCATTATGCGCTTAAGTGACGTGCACTCAACCGGCGTTAAGCTTTTCACTAAGGCGGGAGAAATTCCGAGCCGCAAAGAAGTGGCGGACTTCTGGATTAAAAAAATACAAAATAAGTAATTTATGGGCGAATGTGGTGTTAGCTATGACTAAGGGTGAATTTTTAGAAAAATTGGCGGACGCCTTGCAGATGGAGGCAGTCCCGCCGCTTGATTTTAAGTTGTCGGATACAGATTATTGGGATTCTGTATCGCAAATGTCTGTGCTTGCGTTTTTTCACAAACATTTTGGAGTTCACGTTTCTATTGAGGATTTAGTAATGGTCGAGGACGTGGGAGACTTGTTGGACATTGCCAAGGATTATTTATCCGAGTAGTATGCGTATTTTCGCGAATTAAAATCTCCAGTGCATAAAAGCTAAAGGAGTTAGACAAGCGGCTT
>URYY01000031.1 GCA_900552245.1 uncultured Opitutales bacterium
GCGCAGTCAGACGCTGGCCAGCAGAGATATCAATTTGATCGCAATCAAAACAGAAATAGAAATCAAAACAACAGAAATCAGCGCCACCAGAATAATAGGAACCAGCAGCAAAACAGGGGTGGAAATCAAAATCGAAACCAGCCCAACCAAAATCGGAATCGAAACGCTCAAAATAGAAACAACAATCAAAATCGCCAGCAGCAGCCGCGCCAACAAAACAAATGGTTGAAATTGGGCGATAGGCGCGTGGACGAGGCTTTTGATCCCTCAAGCTACTTAGAGTGGGAGGCTCTCAAGACAAAAGAGGGCATAGAGGCTCTTGCAAATTCTATAGACAGCAATACAAAGGTGATTGACTACGCCTCTTACTGGGGGCTTTCGCAGCGCGATTTGCAGCAAAAATTGATGCAAGACGGCGTGGAGTTTGACAAATTCTCCGGCGTAAATGGAATGTTTGAATCACTCTTAAAGCAGCTTGCAAAAGACGGCGGTGCCCTGCGCGTAAGCGGCATACTTGACGTTTTTGACGGCAACCAAGGCGGAGCTATATGTTTTGCCTGCGATAGCTATAGATTAAAGAAGTTCAACGTCTACGTTCCCCAAAAAGTCATAGATGAAAACGGACTTTTGCGGGGCTGCGAAGTTTCGGGGCTTGCACTGCCGCCGAGGCCGGAAAGCAAGGACAAGTGTCCGGTACTAGTAAAAGTTGAAAGTGTGATGTCCATGACGCCGGAGCAGGCTAGGGCGCTTACGCCCTTTAACGAGCTTACTCCGTACTATCCTACGCGCCGCATAATACTTGAAGCCGATGCAAATGCGGGCTGGGACAATCTGTCGATGAGGGTTGTTGATTTGTTGACGCCTCTGGGCTTGGGGCAGAGAGCCTTAATCGTGGCGCCACCCAGAACCGGAAAGACGGTTCTTATGCAGGGAATGGCAAAGGCAATAAGGCGTAATGTGCCGGATGCGCACGTTATAGTTCTCATGGTTGACGAGCGCCCCGAGGAGGTGACCGATTTTAAGAGGACAGTTGATGCCGAAATAATAGCTTCAACCTTTGACGAGGACGCATTTAGCCATGTGCATGCTGCCGAGATGGTAATAAGCAAGGCCCGCAGAATGGTGGAGGCAGGCAAAGACGTAGTGATACTATTAGACTCGATAACGAGGCTTGCAAGAGCCTACAATACGCTAATGCCCAATAGCGGCAAGATTATGTCGGGCGGCGTTGAGGCCAATGCCTTGCAAAAGCCAAAGCGCTTCTTTGGCTCTGCCAGAAACATAGAGGGTGGCGGGTCGCTTACTATAATAGGTACGGCCCTCATTGAGACAGGCTCAAAGATGGACGAAGTTATCTTTGAAGAGTTTAAAGGAACGGGCAATCTAGAGCTGCATTTGGATAGAAGTTTGGTAGATAAGCGCATATTCCCGGCAATAAATATAGAAAAAAGCGGCACTAGAAAGGAAGAGTTACTGTATCATCCCGACGAAATGGCGAAGATTTACTCCCTAAGAAGGGCAATGAAAGGCGTTCCGAGCGCCGAATCCATGGAACTTTTGATACAAAGATTAAAAAAAGTAAAAACAAATGTTGAATTTCTCATGGGAATCAATAGATAGTTAGTCTTTCACCCCACGTTTTATATTTTTAGCATAACCCACAATGACAACAGCTGACGATTTTATTGTTCAACTAATAAGCGATAAAGGTCTTGTTGCTAAGGATATTCTCGACACCGCCAAAGCCCAGCTGCAAAGCGATGGAGTAGGCGTAGATGAGTTTGATTCTAAGCTTATAGACCTCTTGGTAGAGAAGCATTATTTGCGTTATGAGGACATAACCAGAGCCTTGAGCGTCGAATTTAACATTCCAATAGTTGATTTGACGGATCTTCGAATAGAAGATGACATCAAGAAATTGATACCCAGAGAAGAGGCTCAGAAGTACGGGGTATTCCCGATAGCAATCCACGATGGGCAATTGGAACTCGCAGTTAGCGATCCCTTAAACTTAAATGCTGTTGACGATATAAGCCACTTGGTAGACTTGCCCGTGGATTTGCGCCTGGCAACTCCGGAAGCCATAAAGAAGGCGATAGACGACTACTACGGTATCTCCACATACGGAGATATGTTCGAGGGCTTGGACGATAAGGATGGCGAAGATGAAATCGGCGGGCTTGCAACGGGCAATGAGGCCGGCGTAAGCGAAGAGGAAGCGCCCATAATAAGGTATGTGCATAAGCTCATAACCGAGGCTGTGCGCCGCAGGGCTTCGGATATTCACTTAGAGCCCCTCGAGAGGCGCTTCAGAGTGCGCTACCGCATAGACGGTGTGCTCTTGGAAGTAGAAAATCCGCCAAAGCGCCTTCAGCCTTCAATTATTTCGCGCTTAAAGCTAATGGCGAATATATCAATTGCCGAGAAGCGCGTTCCGCAGGACGGCCGCATACAGATATCGTACGCCAAAAAGGATATAGACTTGCGCGTTTCCAGCTTGCCTACCGTTTACGGTGAATCGATAGTTATGCGTATTCTCGACAAGGAGGGCTTGAGGTTGGGGCTTCCGGAGTTGGGCTTTTTCTCCGACGACCAAGCGGTGTTTGAGCGCATAGTAAGTATGGCAGACGGCATCTTCCTAGTTACGGGCCCGACGGGTTCCGGTAAATCTACGACGCTGTATTCTGCAATAAACTTTCTAAACCACCCCGACACGAAAATCATAACGGTTGAAGACCCGGTTGAATACCAAATGACGGGCGTAAACCAAGTGCAGGTGAGAAGGGAAGTGGGAATGACTTTTGCGGCGGCTCTGCGCTCAATGTTGCGCCAGGCGCCAAACATCATAATGGTCGGTGAAATTCGAGACTTGGAAACGGCCGAAATTGCAATTAATGCCTCTCTTACCGGGCACATGGTGTTCTCTACGCTGCACACAAACGACGCCGCAAGTGCCGTTACGCGCCTTGTTGATATAGGTGTAAAGCCCTTCTTGGTCAGTGCATCTCTGAGGGCTGTTTTGGCTCAGCGACTGGTCAGAAAATCCTGCAAGAACTGCAAGGAATCTTACGTGCCTGAGCCGAAGGTTCTGCAGGCTCTCGGCATAAATGAAATAGAGGCTGCCGGCATGACCTTCTTGAGGGGCAAGGGTTGCCCGAAGTGCAACGGGGTAGGTTACAAGGGCCGAATGGGCATATTTGAAATGTTCGTTGTAAACGAGGAACTTCAGCAGATGATATACGAGGGGCGCACTCTTGTGGAGTTGCGCCAGAAGGCTCGCGAATTGGGCATGCGCACCATGCGCGAAGACGGTATCAGAAAGGTTTCGAGCGGTCTGACGACGCCCGACGAGGTCTTGAAGGTAACAATGAATGAAGCCGACTAATAGGAGTTCTAAAAATGTTTGAAGATCACAATAGCACAATTTTGGAAATCGTCGCAGCTTCCAATTTAATTTCAAAAGAGCAGCTCGACGAAATAAATGAAACTCATTTAAAGACGGGCGTGTCGCTAGCGGACGCCATAATATCATCGGGCTTGATAAGCAAGGGGCAGTTGCTCAAGGCTATTGCCGATAGCTTGGGCTACGAATACATGCCCACTTTGCCAAACGAGATAAGTCCGGAGCTCGCGCGCCAGTTGCGCCCGCCGGTTGCAAGAATGTACGCGGCTGTTCCGATAAAGTGCGACGACGTATCTATAACTTTGGCGGCTCAAGACCCATTTAACAACGCCATAATAGACGACTTGACATTCTCACTGAATAAGGATGTGAGCATAGTTGTCACGGATCCTACGGCAGTTGAGATTCTCCTGCGCCAGACTTACGGCGATGAAGACGCCGATATAGACGATATTCTGTCCGAATTTTCCGGTAAGGAATACGACGACAGCGATATGTCAGAAAGCAACATAAACAGCATGGCAAACGAAACGCCCATCATACGTTTCGTTAACCTCGTGTTGCAGCAGGCAATTAGAGATAAGGCCTCGGATATACACTTTGAGCCTTTTGAAGACTGCTTTAGAATACGCTATCGTATTGACGGTGCTTTGTATGAGATGGCTCCGCCGCCCAAGAGTTTGGCCTTGCCGGTAATCTCGCGCGTAAAGGTTTTGGCAAATTTGAATATTGCGGAAAACAGAATACCGCAGGACGGCCGTATTAAGATGTCGATATCGGGCAGGCCGGTCGATTTGCGCGTATCTACGCTTCCGACGCAATTCGGCGAGTCCGTGGTGTTGCGTATTCTCGATAAGTCCGTCGTAAACCTCGACCTTGAAAAGCTCAGCATGGCAGATGATGTTATGCAGAGCATACGAAAGCTGGTGAGCTTGCCAAACGGCATATTCATCGTTACAGGGCCTACAGGTTCCGGTAAAACTACGACTCTGTACTCCGCCCTTCGCGAGGTAAATACTGTGGATTTGAAGATACTGACTGCCGAGGATCCTGTCGAATACGAAATCGACGGCATTATGCAGGTTCAGATAAACCACCATGTTGGCTTGGACTTTGCGAGAGCCCTGCGCGCATTCTTGCGTCAAGACCCGGACAAGATAATGGTCGGCGAAATTCGAGACTTGGAAACTGCGCAGATAGCGGTTCAGGCTTCGCTGACGGGGCACGTCGTTTTGGCGACACTGCACACTAACGACTCTCCGGGAGCTGTGACTCGCCTTATGGATATGGGTTTGGAGCCCTTCCTCATTGCGGCTTCTCTCGAAGGTGTATTGGGGCAGCGACTCGTTAGAAAGATTTGCAAAAACTGCCGAACAGCCTACGAACCCGGTCAAGAGATGATAGACATGTTGGGCGTAGACCCAATAGAAATTGCCGATAAGCAGTTCTACTTTGGAAAGGGTTGCAAGGAGTGCGCAAATTCCGGATACAAGGGCAGACAGGGGCTCTTTGAGCTTCTCCTTGTAAACGACGCTCTGAGGCAACTCATAACCGCGAGAGCTCCGACCCTAGTTTTAAAACAAAAGGCCATAGAGCTTGGTATGAGAACATTGCGCGACGACGGTTTGCGCGCGATATTCGACGGTACTACAACGGTTGACGAAGTTTTGAAATACACGTAATTTTATAAAAAAGGTAACTAACATGGCAAAATTCAGATATATAGGCAAGAATAGGGACGGCAAGGACGTAAACGACGTAATTGACGCCCAAAGCGAAGCCAAGGCGCGCATGCAGCTGACGGCTCAAGGGATAAAGGTCGCAAAAATTGCGGAGGTAACCGAGGCCGAAAACGTGAAAAAGACAAAAAAAGCCCTATTTGGAACGGGCATTTCAAGTGAGGAAGTCACTATCTTTTCGCGACAGTTGGCGACACTCCTAAAGGCGGGTTTGCCCCTATTGCGCTCATTGGAGGTTATTGCAAGGCAGGAGAAAAATCCATACTTTAAGTCAACCATAGAGCAGCTTGCGGACAATGTGAGAACCGGTAACAAGTTCTCAGACGGCCTCAGCCAGCATCCAAAGGTGTTTGACAGACTCTATGTGAATATGGCTAGAGCCGGTGAAGCCGGCGGCGTATTGGACGTTGTTTTGGACAGAGTTGCAACCTTCCAGGAAAAGGCCATCAAGACCAGAGGAAAGGTAAAGAGCGCTATGGTTTATCCTGTCGTAATTATGTTTGTGGCAGTGATAATCGTAAGCGTTTTGATGGTTTTTGTAGTTCCCAAATTCCAGCAGATCTTTGCCGATATGTTAAAGGGTGCGCCAATGCCTGCCATTACGCAGTTTGTCATAGACATTTCGACATTTATGAAGACTCACATACTCGTGACGCTCGCCATAATTATAGGCGTATTTGTCATAATAAAATTGTTCTTTAGGACAAAGTTCGGCAAGCGCGCGTGGGACGTGACAATCTTGAAGCTTCCAAAGATTGGCGACTTATCTATGAAATCGACAGTCTCGCGCTTTACGCGCACATTCGGCACTTTGCTAGCTTCCGGCGTTCCTATTTTGGAGGCTTTGAAAATAACTAGCGGCACGCTGAACAATGTGATTGTAAATGAGGCTCTTGACAGAGTTCACGACAGAGTGCGCGACGGCGAGTCTCTGGCGGCTCCGCTTGACCAGCAAAAACTATTCCCGACCATGGTCACTAGCATGATTGAGGTCGGCGAAGAGACTGGCCAACTATCTGAGATGTTAAATCGCATTGCAGATAACTACGACGAAGAAGTGGACAATGCTGTAAGTGCTGTAACTTCAATTATAGAGCCGGTCATGATTCTGCTTATGGCGGTCGTAGTCGGAACTATCGTTATTGCGTTGTTCCTGCCTCTAATTCAGATTATCCAGTCTCTCACTGGCGGCAATTAAAGGTCACTGTAAAATTTTATTGAGGTCCGTGCAGCTCCTTGTCTGCGTGGGCCTTTTTTTTAATTTTAAATTTCTAATTTTTTTCAGACTTTTTTAACTTAAAAGCGCAAAAAATATTTGACAAATTTCTAAATGACGGTAGCTTTGAACAGATATTTTTAATTACATTGAACTTTTAGGTATGGCAGAAGAACAAAAAAAATCGGCTTTGAAATTAAACTTCTCTGACAGGGAAAGCTTGGAACGCTACACGACGGAGACCGGCAAGATATTGCCCCGCAAGTTTACAGGACTCACATCAAAGGAGCAGCGCCATGTTAAGAAGGCTATAAAGCAGGCGCGCAATATGCTTTTGATGAAGTAGTTTTTATTTTTATTGCATTTTGCGTAAGGCGGCTAAAGATAGTCGCCTTTTGTTTTTATGTTGTTGGACGGCAAAAAATTTGAGGACTTGGAGAAGGCCGCGCAGATAATCTTGCGAGGCGGCATAGTTGCCGTGCCCACGGAGACTGTTTACGGGCTTGCGGCAAACGCATTAAATCCAGATGCTGTCAGGAAAATTTTTATAGCTAAGGGGCGCCCTTTTATAGATCCGCTTATTGCGCACGTTTATAGTTTCGCAGAATTGGAGGATATAGCTGTGGCAAACGAGCAGGCAAGGGTACTTGCAAAAGCTTTTTCTCCGGGGCCTATAACGTATGTATTGCCGAAGAGGCCATGCGTTCCCGATATAGTTAGCGCGGGTATGCCAACTGTTGCCGTGAGAATCCCGGCGCACGAGGTAATGAGGGAATTTCTAAAAATAGTAAAGAGGCCCTTGTCGGCTCCGAGTGCAAATCCTTTTGGCTATGTGAGCCCTACCACATCTGCTCACGTCTTAGCGCAATTGGGCGGCAAGATAGATGCTGTAATTGAGGGAGGGGCTTGCAAGTGCGGGGTGGAATCCACTATAATTATGCTGACAAATCCCGACAGGCCCATGCTTTTAAGGCCGGGGCCGATTTCAAAGGCCCAGATTGAGGAGGTTTTGGGAAGAGAAGTTTTCTATCCTAAAGATAAAAATCCGGCTCAGCCGGAGGCGCCGGGCATGTTGAAGTCCCACTACAGCCCGAGGGCGAAAGTTATTTTATTTGACTCAAAACAGGCGGACTTTGAAGATGGGGCGGCGCTTGTCTATTTTGCGCGTCCGCAGGACCCCCAAGAGAATGAATTTTGGTTAAGCGAGGCTGGAGATGTCGCAGAAGGCGCAAGAAATCTCTTCGCTCTTTTGCGCAGTTTAGACGGCAAGTACAAAAAAATTTATTGTCAGCGCTTTCCAAATTACGGGGTTGGAGAGGCTGCAAACGATAGGTTGCAAAGGGCTGCTGCCAAGTGAGCGTGCGTGCTCTGGCGAGCCATTGCAGAATTTTTATTGAATTTTTTACCGCTTTTTAATATTTTGCTCGGGCTTTTTTACGACTATGATTAAATTGCAATACATAATTATATTTTTAGTTTCCGCACTGTGCATTTCCTGCACCCAAAACATAAATAAAATCAGCCTTTCAAAGGGCAACGACTTGGGAGCTTGGAATCTTTTTGTGGATCCAAAATCAAATGTAAGCCCGAGCGATGTTTTCTCAATAAAAGATGGAATTATAAAAATTTCCGGAAATCCCTTCGGGTATATGTACACAAAGAGCAAGTTTTCCAATTTTAGACTGAGTTTGGAGTGGAAGTACCCAAAGGAGGCCTCGAATAGCGGAATATTTCTATTTGTGCAGGGCCCAAATCTCTGGCCCAATGCGGTAGAGTGCCAGCTGCAGTCGGGCAACGCCGGAGACTTCGTCTTGCTGGGAGGTTCAAATATAAGCGAATACAAGCTTAAGGAGGGCGAAAAGCGCCCCGAATTTCCGGTAGTAAAAAAGTATAAAGCGTCAAACGAAAAACCATTGGGGCAGTGGAACAAGGCCGAGATTGTTTGCAAAGACGGCAGCATAAAGGTCTTTATAAACGGCGAACTTCAAAACGAGGCCAGCGATTCCATGCATAAGATTGGTTCCATAGCGCTGCAGAGCGAGGGCGGCGAGATTTGGTTTAGAAACGTTGAGGTTCAGTCTCTCGAATAAACCCCAGGGGATAGAGAAGTTTAAGATGTTAAGGGGCGCTCTAGTTGCGCCCCTTTATATTTGCGCCGCTTGCCAAGTGTCTAAGTGCGATTGAGTGTCTTTTAAATTTTTGCGCTAATATCGTTTAGGCTTTATTAGATGCGCCGTCTTGCGCAAGGCACTCTAAAAGCTTAAGTTTGTAACCGATAGCTTTCGCATAACTCTCCATACGATATAGTAGCTCACAAATACAAAAAATATCTCGCTTATATTCGGAAAGCCTAAAATCGCCTGTAGTGTCTGCAATATTATTGCAGGGCTTGCCGCCAAGACCGCAAATTTGAGCGCGCCGGTAAGCCGCAGTGAGGGCAGATAGGTAAGTGAAAGCAAAAAAGTTGGTATTGCTATTGAAACAACCAAAATTCCGTTTGCAATAAGGCAAATAACCAGATAAAACGGAGCCACTGCAAGTGGCAATATGCTTTTTACGTAGTTTGCAAATTCCTCAGCTTTCTGCTTATTTATTAGAAGGGGGGCGCCTTCCGGACTGTCTGGATACATAACTTTGTTGTATTCCCTGACAAACTCATCGTAAAAAAAGTAAGTTTCGCTTCCATTTAAGTAGAAACTTATTCTATCTTTTTCAAACGCAAAAAATAGTCCTTTCGTCTGGTTCGGCTCAAGGAAATCTTCAGTAAAGCCTATCAAATTTTCTCCGGATTTAGATTTTGCAAAGTATGGGCTTTTTTCCGACATGGAAAATTTTGCACCTTCTATTTTTGCATTCGGAAATTGCGAGCATATAAATTCCTTATTTGAGTCTATATCGCCCTTCAACTTGGGAGTTTCCACCATCGCCAGTAGCAGACCCGAAAGTACCGATAGAAATATAAAGTAAAGTGTGAATTTCCAGCGCCAAGTTTTTAATGCTTCTGCGTAGGCTTTGGAATCGCCGAATGATTTTAAAAGCATTTTAAGCATTTTAAGCATTTTGAGCCTTTCTGGACTTTAAAATAAAAATTCCGTTGTAGTCTAATATTGCGCCGAAAGAGTCGGGCAATTTTGATTTTGCCTCAAAGGTAATGTGCCGAGAGCCAAGGTCGAACTCAATTTTTGTTGCAGCGCAATGCAAAAACATTCGCGGGATAGACGTAACGCGCCTGATTTCCCTATTTACGGCAAAGTTTCCGTATGTCTGGTCGCCCACTATGGGCATATTGTGCTTTGCGCACTGTATGCGCAGCTGGTGTGTGCGCCCCGTTAGGGGTTGGAGCTTTATTAGGGAAAGTCCAAGCTTGTTTGCATCTGAGCGCACAAATTCAAATTTTGCAACTGCCTTGATTGGTCCGTGTTTTGCGATTTGCCCACGCACAAAGTTGCCAAGTTTCTTTACGTCCAAAAAATCGCACCACTCACCAACTTTTGCGGGGTTTTTCCCCTTGCAAATTGCAAAGTACGTCTTTTGAGCTTTCTTTTCCTTAAAACTTTGCTTTGCAGCCAGCGCAACTTCCTCGCTAAATGCTGCAAGTATGACTCCTGAAGTCGGGGAATCTAGCCTGTTTATGAGATATAGTCTGGCGCGCTCGTTTTCGCTCAGCTGCCACGAGTAATATTCTTCCTTAAAATTGTAGCGCGCTCTTACAAATGGGTGGTTTTCCGCATTCGGAATATTCGGATTAGGGTGCGACATAAGCCCGCTTCCCTTGTCGAAGGCAATCAGGCCGCAGTCGTCAAAATTCAACACGGCGGCCTTTTTTGCAAGCGGAATAGTTTCTATGAGTTTATTTAAATCCATAGCTTAAAAATTAATAGTAGTAGAACATAATGCTTACATTCTGGTCTTGCGAGCCGAAAGTTACGAGCATTTCCTCCGTCCATTCGCCGTATGGGGCGGTTGTGGTTATTGCCATTTCGCAGAGGTTTGTTCCGACTTGCGTAGACGTGCTAAAAAGTGTCTTTATCCGAGTAATTTCCCCCTTGGGGTTGAGCTTAAATTCGACTTGAACCTTGCTGCCAATCGCGCTTGCGAGGTCGTATTTTGAACCTAGCAAATACCACTGGCGCGATATGGCTTCTATCATTCGCTGTTGGTAGGCGCCAAATTCGCTAAAGCGGGAATTTACGGCCAAGGTTCCCACGGCGTTTGCGTCGGTATTGCTATTGCGTATAGGACCTGCCGGAGTTCTCATGGAAATTCTAGGTCTAGCTCTGGGCGAGGGCAGATTTTGCGGGACAAGCTCTTCCAAGCTTGGCGTTTCTTGCTCTTTATTTTCGCCTTCTTGAATCTCAGGCTTTTGATTTTCCGAGACGATTACTTCGTCCTCACCATTTCCTACAACCGAAATGGGCGACGCGCTTTGCTTGGAGTCTTGCGCGGCTTTATTTGTCGGAATCGGCACTTGCAGTGCTGGAGCCGAGGCTAAGCCACTTGAATTTTGCGGATTTGCATTTTCAAGCGGGCGCTCCAGTATTTCAAAGACTTCTTGCGGATTTGAGGCAATAGGCTGCTCAGAGGCGTCTGCCGAGACAATTTTTTGAGATTCATGTTCGCCGTCAGTCCTTGGCTTGTCGGCTTCGGAATTCGTGTCGGGATTCTCTTGGGCCGCCCGCTGGTCTTGGAAGGACTCCAAGTTTGTGTCCTTTTCTGGCTTTTGATTGTTTGCCTCCGGGTTTGCCTCTATGTATTCGGGCAGAAGCTTTTCTATTTCAGGCGCAACTAGGTCTAATTCAAGCTCGTCAACCTCATCGTCCAATTCAAGATTTCGGGGCTCAAAATTTTTTGGCAGGGTTTCAATAAGTAAAACGTGTATGATTAATGCGAGGATAAAGGCGGCTGCGACTGTAATTTTGTCGTAGCTTGAAGCGCGTCCTGAGAGGATTTGCGCTATTAGCCTGCTATTTTTATCCTCCGGCATTATTAGCTTACTTTAAGAAAATTTTAAAATCGCCAAATAGCGCGTTTAAGCGCGTTTTTAAAAGCGTGCAGGGAAGTCCCATTACGTTGTCGAATTCGCCTTTGATATTTTCAATTATTAGCTCTCCAAATTCTTGAGCTGCATATGCGCCGGCCTTGTCTAAGACATTTACTTTCTCTAGATATTCGCCAATTTGGGAGTCCGACATAGGTTTAAACGCGACCTTGCTTTCATCAATGCTCAAATCGCAGATACCGGCATCTTTCTTTAATATGGCTATCGCCGTAAAAACGCTGTGCGTTTTGCCTTGCAGAATTTTTAGCATTCTCTTGGCATCTGCTATGTCCTTGGGTTTTCCGAAAACTTCGCCGTTTAATACGACGATAGTGTCCGCCCCCAAGACGGGGCAGTTTGGGAATTTTTCGGAGACTTCTTCAGCCTTTAAGCGGGCATTTGCAAGTGCTAGGTCTCGCGGGTCGGTATCGCACTCAGATTCCTCTTTCGCATTTGATGGAAATACGCAAAAGTTGAAATTTTCGCGCGTTAGCAATTCCCGCCTTCTTGGAGAAGCCGAGGCCAAAATTATTTTGTTGAGTGAATCGGGCATAGTATGTAAATTGCGCGCCTTTTAAAATGAAAAAAATTTTAGACATTAAAGACCTCTGCTTTGTCGCCGACAAGCAGATTATTCTCAAAGATATAAATTGGCGCGTAAACGAGGGCGAGCGCTGGGTGCTATTGGGGGCAAACGGAGCTGGTAAAACTTCACTGCTATCCACAATATGCGCATACAACACTCCCTCGTCCGGCACTATGACCGTTGCAGATAAGACGTATTCGGAGTACGACTGGCAAAAGGTTAGGGAGAGAATCGCAATAGTTAGCGCCCACCTAAATCGCCAGATAAATGCAAACGAGCTTGTTTTAGAGACCGTCGTAAGCGGCGAATATGCAATGCTCAATTTGTGGGGCGATGTCAGCAAGAGCGTTTGCAACAAAGCGGTGGCAAAACTTGAGGAATTTAAAATTGCGCACTTGGCTGCTTCAAAATGGGGGACATTGTCGCAGGGCGAGCGCCAGAAGGTGCTTATAGCGCGCGCTATGATGGTAAACCCCTACGTCATATTTTTAGACGAGCCCTGCAACGGCTTGGATCCGATAGCGCGCTCTGAATTTGTCGGTTTTATGAATGAGATTTCGCGCTCTAAAAAAGTTCCCGCAATGGTTTTAGCTACACATCACATAGAGGAGATTCCGCCATCATTTACCCACGCTTTGGTACTAAAAGACGGAGCGGTGCTTGCAAGCGGAAAGATTGCCGAGATTATAAATTCTAAAACATTAAGCACTGCCTACGGCGCAAAGGTCAAGGTGTTTAAAAAAGCCGGAAAATTCTTCCTTAAAATTTAAGTTGCAAGACCTTTGAATGGTATTTGCCTAAAAAATAGAAAAACCGCAAGTCGCTTGACTTGCGGTTATTCTGTAGCAATTATATTGATAAGCTCAGCTTATTTTTTCGGGCTCAGCCTTATCGGGCTGTTTTTGTGGAAGCGATTCTCCGAAGGCCGGGTAGATAAATGTTTTTATCGATCTGGCTCTTTTGGCAGCTTCATCGAAGTCTACGAGGCAGCCGCAAATATGGACGTCGTCTTGCGCGACGGTAAAGGCACGCGGCCTGCCGTCTATAAAGCGCTGCAAAACTGCATTTTTGTCGCGCCCAAGGCAGCTGTCCCAAGGCCCCGTCATACCTAGATCGCTTACGTATGCCAGGCCATTGGGGAATATTCGCGCGTCCGCAGTAGGAACGTGCGTGTGCGTCCCAAACATTACGGCAACTCTCCCATCCACTAGGTTTGCCATGGAAATTTTTTCCGATGTCGTTTCTGCGTGGAAATCGAGTATGATGGCATCGCATTTGCCGCTTAGTTCATCTAGGCAAGTCAGAGCCGTCCTGAAAGGGCAGTCCGCCTTAATTTTCATAAGAGTTTGCCCCAAAAGCGAAAATACGCCGAACTTTACGCCGTTTTTTTCGATAAAAACATATCTGTTTCCGGGATTATTTGGCGGCAGATTAGAGGGGCGGCACAAGTTACCAATGGAGCTTATTTCGCCCTCAAAGCAGCGCTGATCCCAAATGTGGTCGCCCAGAGTGATTACGTCCACTCCGGCGCGCGTTATGGATTCAGCCATATTTTTAGTTATGCCATTTCCGCCCGCCGAATTTTCGGCATTTGCAACGACTAGCGAGATATCATACTGCTGCTTTAGCTTTGCGAGGTAATCCGTTAGAATCTGACGCCCGGGTTTCCCCACAATATCGCCTATGCAAAGAATATTCATTACTTTACAAAGCCAAGCTTCTTGCAAAGCCCAAGAATTTCGTCGCGCAAATCGGCAATTTTTGTCTTTCCATCCAATTCCGAAAGCAAGCCGCGTTTCTGGTAAAATTCAACTAGCGGGAATGTGGATTCGTGGTAAACCTTAAGTCTGTTTCTGACGGTTTCAGGATTGTCGTCCGGGCGAGTTACAAGCTTGCCGCCGCACTTGTCGCAAATTCCCTCCACCTTTGGCGGGTTGCTAGTCTTGTGATAGGGCGTTTGGCACTTTGAGCATATGAGCCTGCCGGAGAGCCTATTAATAATCTCTTCATCGCTCATATCAATGTACATAACAGCGTTAATTTTTCTATCTTGCTGCTCTAAAATTTTATCGAGCATCTCCGCTTGCACTATTGTGCGCGGGAAGCCGTCTAATAGAAAACCGTTTTGGGCATCGGGCTCTTGCAGGCGCTGCTTAAGCATGTCTGCCGTGACTGAATCCGGAACAAGCTCGCCCTTATCTATGTAGCTTTTGGCAATTTTGCCTATTGGCGTCATTTCTTTGAGGTTCTTTCTAAAAAGATCGCCTGTTGCTATCTGAGGTATACCCAGAATCTCGCTAAGTATGGGAGCTCGCGTTCCCTTTCCGCTACCGGGTGCGCCCAATAAAATAATGCATGGTTTTTCCATAATTTTGACTAAATACCCGATTTAGTTTGAAAATCTAGCAAAAATGGGCAAGCTTAAATTTCTAGAACTTTCCCGGAGCTTTTACGGCGACAATAATACCTTATATTTGAGCAAATGAGCAATTCAAAAGGCAGCGAAAATACCTTAAAATCAATCCGTGGCGTTTGGATATCGCAAAATTCCGAGGCGCAGCTTGCCTTTTGCGATTCTGGCGGCAATTCCTCTGTAGAAACTCTGCCTTTTAAGCCATTTTTGTGGGCCGGAGAGGGATATGTGGACGAGTCTCTCACGGAGGGCATATTAAATCTCAGTGGGCCCGACTCCATGGAGCTTACGCGCTTAGTCGAATTTAAAAATATCGCGGCTTACAATCAGTTTCTAAAGAGCCGCCCAAAGGATCTTGCGATAGAAAAGTTGTCGAGCTTGGAAAACCAGTATTTACTCGCAAATAAGGCGCGAATGTTTGCAGGGCTTCGCTTCGACGAGCTCAGGCGCATGCAGCTAGATATAGAGACCGCCGCAGAATACGGATTCTCAAATCCGGAGAGGCCAAACGACAGAATAATAGCCGTTGGCATCGGCTTTGGCGGTGATACAAAAATATTTGAGCTTGATAATTTTTCGGACGAGGCCGAGCGCAAACTCTTGGAGGATTTGAGCCGCTACATAGTAGAGTCAAACCCCGATACCATAGAGGGGCACAATATTTTTAGGTTCGACTTGGAGTACATAAGAAAGCGCTCAAAAATGCTAAAAGTTCCAATGTCTTGGGGGCGCTTTGGCGGAGATTGCGCCTTCAGGCAAAGCCGCATAAAAATAGCCGAGCGCTACTTCGACTACACTCGCTGCGACATCCCGGGGCGCACGGTTGTTGACACGCTGCTTTTGTTGCAGCTCTACGATATTTCGGCGCGCGAGCTTTCGTCTTATTCGCTAAAAAATGCGGCGCTTCACTTCGGCTTTTCAAAGCCCGACGAGCGCACCTACATTCAGGGAAATAAGATTCAAGACTTCTTTAAAAGCGATCGCGAAACTTTCAGAAAATACCTCTTAGACGACATACGCGAAACTCGCGAGCTTGCCGATAGGCTCTTGCCCACCTACTTTGCGCAAGTCCAGAATTTCCCGCTTACCTTGCAGGAGTGCATGTTGCGCGGAACGGGCGTTAAGGTCGAGAGCATATTTCTGGAGAAGTATTACCACGCAAAGGCTAAGTTGCCCTATCTTTCTCAGGCGCAGAATTTCGTTTCAGGGGGGCTTTCAGAGAGCTTTAAAAGCGGAGTGTTTAAAAACGTCTTGCACTACGACGTTGCCTCGCTTTATCCGAGCTTGATGCTTGCGATAGGCAAGTGCCCGAAAAATGATTTTTTGAAAGTCTTTTTGGAGGAGCTAAAATCTTTGCGGGCTTACAGGCTGGAATACAAGCGCCTTGCGCGCGAAACTAAAGACCCGAACTTGAAGGCCGAATACAGCGCCCGCCAGAGCAGCTTTAAGATTTTAATAAATTCTTTCTACGGCTACTTGGGGCTTGCCACAGCGCGCTTTGGCGATTCGAAATTGGCGGACGAAATAACTACTAAGGGCAGGGAAATTCTAACAAATTTAATCTCCGATTTTTCAAAGCTTGGCTGCGAAATTTTGGAAGTTGATACGGACGGCATATACATTTCTTGCGGCAAGTACTTTTCAAATCCCAGCGAGCTTCTGAGCAAGGTTGGGGCGGATATGCCAAAGGGAGTGGAGCTTGAGTTTGACGGGGCGTACAAATCTATGTTTTGCTACAAGGCAAAGAACTACGCGCTCTGCGGCGATTCCGGCGTAATCGTAAAGGGCTCCGCCCTAAAGAGCAGGTCTATGGAGGGCTTTTTAAAGGAGCTTACAAACGAGCTTATAAACATAGAGCTTGGAATTTCAGACAAGTCTATTTCAGAGCTTGTAAAGCAGCTCAAAGAGAAAATAAAAAGCGGAAAGATGGAAATCTCAAAGCTTGCAAAGAGCGAATTTTTAAGCAGCTCCTGCGCAAACTACGAAAAGCTAATAGCCTTAAACGGAAAGGGCAGGAGGGCATCTGCCGAGGCTGCATTAAAGATGAATCCGCGCCCGCAAGTCGGCGACAAAGTCTCCTACTTTATTTCAAACGCAGAACTTACAAAGGGTGCCGATTGGAAGCGCGCTTACCCAGTGGAGCTTTACAATCCAAAAACTCTGCCTTACGATGCCGACTACTACATCAAGAAAGTCGACGATTTTTGCGAAAAGTTTTCGGATTTTATCCCCGCCGAAAAGCCCAAGCAGGGCGAGCTTTTCGACTTTTAAAACTGCTTTGAACCGCTAATTTTTTAGCCGCACTCAGTGCCTGTAAGATGAGCGTACAAGCGGGGCGGATTCTACCTCTTCAAAGCCTATCGAAAGCGCAAAGGCCTTCCAATCTTTAAACTCTTCGGGGCTTACCCAGC
>URYY01000032.1 GCA_900552245.1 uncultured Opitutales bacterium
AGGTTATCCGCACCCCTTGAGCATTGCTATCGACACATTTGGAACGGGCAAGGTTGCCGAGGAAAAACTCGTTGAAGCCGTAAACAAGGTCTTTTCATTTAAGCCTGCCGACATAATAGAGCAGCTGGGGCTTCTCGCGCCAATATACAAAAAGACCACAAACTACGGTCACTTTGCCAAGAGCGACTTGCCTTGGGAAGACACTTCAAAAGCCAAGGAGTTGCGCGAAGCCGCATTGAAGTAATAAATTTTACGAACTGCAAAAGTTGGGAAGGTGGAACTTCTCAGCTTTTGTTTTTTTGGGGCGGCAAAGCAAAAAATTTTTAATTTATAGGAAGGGAAAAATGACAGAGACAAAGAACTATAAAATTGCAGATATTTCTCTAGCAGATTTTGGCAGAAAGGAATTGGACATAGCCGAACATGAAATGCCGGGCCTTATGGCAATACGCAAGAAGTACGCGCCTATGCAGCCGCTAAAGGGCGTGCGCATCAGCGGTAGTTTGCACATGACTATTCAGACGGCTGTTTTAATCGAAACGCTAAAGAGTTTGGGCGCGGACGTCCGCTGGGCAAGTTGCAACATATTTTCAACCCAAGACCACGCAGCGGCGGCAATTGCAAAGGGTGGCACTCCGGTATTTGCCTGGAAGGGTGAATCTCTCGAAGATTACTGGGACTGCACCTACAGAGCCCTAACTTGGGACGACGGCAAAGGCCCTCAGCTAATAGTTGACGACGGCGGAGACGCTACCCTGCTAGTCCACAAAGGCTACGAACTTGAAAATGGCTGCGACTGGGTTAATACGCCGAGCCAAAGCCACGAAGAGGAAGTTATAAAGGCACTTTTAAAGAGAGTTTACAAGCAAGACAAGACTCATTGGCACAAGGTTGTAGCCGACTTAAAGGGAGTCTCGGAAGAGACTACAACAGGAGTTCACCGCCTATATAGGATGGTCGAGGAAGGCAAGCTCTTGATACCCGCAATAAACGTAAACGACTCCGTTACAAAGAGCAAATTTGACAATCTATACGGCTGCCGCGAGTCTCTCGTTGACGGAATAAAGAGAGCGACGGACGTTATGATAGCCGGCAAGGTTGCCGTAGTTTGCGGATACGGCGATGTTGGCAAAGGTTGCGTGCAGGCGCTAAAGGGCTTGGGAGCAACAATTATGGTTACCGAAATAGACCCGATATGCGCACTGCAAGCTGCTATGGAGGGCTACAGGGTTGTAACTATAGAAGAGACACTCGGCATTGCCGACATATACGTAACAACAACCGGCAACTGCAAGATAATAAAGATTGAAGATATGCAGAAGATGCGCGACCAAGCTATCGTCTGCAATATCGGGCACTTCGACAACGAAATAGAGGTTGCAAAGCTCGAGAGCTTCCCGGGAATTAAGCGCACAAATATAAAGCCTCAAGTTGATAAGTACACATTCCCGTCCGGAAATTCCATATATTTGTTGGCTGAAGGCAGGCTTGTAAACCTCGGCTGCGCGACAGGCCACCCTTCGTTTGTGATGAGCAATTCATTCACAAACCAGGTTCTGGCTCAGATGGACTTGTGGGCAAACCGCGATAAGTACGAGCCCAAAGTTTACATCTTGCCAAAGAAGCTCGACGAGGAAGTTGCAAGGCTGCACCTAGAAAGAATAGGAGCGCACCTTACGACGCTCACGCAAGAGCAGGCCGACTACATAGGCGTAAAGGTGGAAGGCCCATACAAGGCAGACCACTACAGATACTAATATCTCATAAATAATTTTATAGAAGCGGGTTTTTGCCCGCTTTTTTTGTGTAAGGAAAGATGAAAAATACAGTTAACTTTTTATCTAAATACTAACTGCGGAGCGATTCCCGTTTGCGTGCAAAAAGGCTCACCCATATATGCTCCGAGACTTAAATTTCCAAACTTAGCTCGTTTAATGAGGCTTCCAAGGCGCGGAAGCGCAAATTTTTGCAAATTTTAAGGGTATTGCCATTTTAATGCCCCAGCGCACTTATAAAAGTTCAAGATTTTATTGATTAAATTAAGTTACTCTCCCAAAGTGAGAATTTGAAGTTTTAATAAAACGAACATCAACTTAGAGCGGATCTGGTTTACAAGGCACATAACCAAACTATAATCATACAAAAAAACACGCTAAAAAGAGGCAGAGGGGTTTCGCAAAAGCAATTGTATATATTAAACGCAATAATCAAATATTAAGCAAAAGAAAAGCAATAATAGCACTAAAAAAGAAGTCGAATTGTACGAAAAATAAAAGCTTCCATGCTATCGCGCTTATGCTAAGGAGTAAAAGCTTAAAAAAAATAAAATCTGGGCGCATGCTTGCCCCAAGAGCTTCATAAGCGCAAGAAAGAAACTCTGTGCATTGCGCACTGAAAAATCAAATTTAAATAAAATTTACTAAAAAAGAACTTCCCGAAGGAAGCAAGGAATCCTCAAACTAGAGATTTTTCTCTTGCGTATTTGCGCTCCCCTCCCCATTTTTAATAAGGCAATGGGATAAGTTAAAATGGGGAAATAAAAGCCCCCCACACACAATGGAGGGCCGAGAATAAAGCAAAAAATCTTTTAACGAGCTCTTCTGCGCTTAAGAACAAATATAAGAGAGATTGCTCCGAAAATTAGCGCGTAAGTTGATGGCTCCGGAACAGCACTTGTGACATTCACAAGGGCGTACATAATCTTAGTGTCTTCAGAGAGAATTAGGTCTTCAAACTTTACATTTTCGCCGTCCTTTACCTCCAAAACCTCCAACCAGTCGTCCATCGTAGTAGTAAATCTGTCTCCGGTAACGGAGTCCTTGCCATTAAAAAGAGTTTCAGTTGAAGATATTAACGACACATAGTATGAACCATCTGCAATGTTACTGGTATCGACATAGGAGAAATCTAAAGATAAGGCCCCTTCAAAAGTCTTTACAAATTCACCTGCTAAAATTGCATCTTCCAAGTTTAAGCTCTGAGTTGCAGACAAATTCTCAGCACCTATGTAGAAGTTTACCCTTCCGGATTCCGTTACAAAGAACTCCCAGTTATTTGTAACAGCCGATGGCCCTGCTGCGACAAAGTTACCATTGCTGTCAAAGCCACCAAGATTTAGAGTTGAAGAGCTACCCGCCGCCGCAGCTGCCTTGCTGCCAGAGCCAACTCTAACGATAAATGCATCTAAGTTCGTACCGGAGCCAAATACGCTAATGGAATTTGTCGCACCTTCATTATTTTCAATTTCGACATTTTGCCCGGTAAATAAAGCGCCGTCAGAAACGACTAGGTTCGCTGTGCCCTTCTGAGCATTTAGCGCAAAGGTCTTGCCATTCATATTGAAGTTGGCACCCTTGCCGGAAGCCGTAACGTTCATCCTGTAGCCATCACTTGTTGGATTTAAGCGCAAATCGCCGCTTGCGACAAACTGGCTTGCAGCCCCATTTGTGCTCTTAAGCGACAAGAAAGAGCCATCGTCCACGAGAGAGCCTCTAAACTGGTCAAAGACCCCCGTGTAAGAGGAATTTTCGATGTAAATGTTGCTGTAGCCGCCATCGCCCCAAGAGATTGAGCCGGCAGTCATTGTAGCGCCGTCCGTCAGTCTAATATTTAACCTGTTATTGTACCAAAATTGAGACTGCCCGCTTGTGACATTTAAGACTGCAGAAGGGCCCGATATGTTGAGATAGGCGGACGCAGTGTTGTTATTGGTATAACCTATCGTTGAAATTGTTACTTCATCCGTGAGCGTTACCGATACTCCGTCATTAAAAAATACCGTATCTTCAGCCCCCGGAAGAGCCGCGCCGGTCTCCAAGCCCCATGTTGCGGGATCCGACCAATCGCCAGACTGAACGGCTCTAAAATCTGCAGCCATAGAAAGCGCGGGAATCGACATTGCGGCAAGGACTGAAAGCAAGTGTAAATGAAGGTTTTGTTTCATTTTTAAAATATTGGTTTATAAATAAAATACGATACCGACTGTGTAGAGTATAGAACTGTACACCGTCAAGATAGTAATTAAAAAAATGTTACAAATTTTGAAGTCAAACGTTTGAGTAAAATTAAGGAAAATATACTATCAGAAATGATTGCGAAAATGCATAGATTTATGAATGGATAGACAATGCAATATTGCAGAATTACCGAAAGATGAGGCGGCGCAAATGAGACTACTCGAATAGCACCCTAATATAAATTACGGGTAGTCGCTACGAAAATTTCCGGATCTAGAAAGTTAAGAGACAATTTGAGATGTGGATAAAAAGGTATAGAATTAAAGTTAAGAGGAATAAAGAAACTAAATACGCGTAAAGCTGCATTCGGAATTAAATTCACACAAGGAAGATGAAAATCTAAAAAAGCCTTTAGTTTGCAAAAGAAAGAGTAAAATATATAAATACAGAAATAAATCAGCCGATAACGATGTATAAATAATATGGCAATAACAATTGCATAAAAAATGCACGGCAAAAACAGGAAACTCTCAAATTGCTTTCATACAATAAAGATTAGAGTAGATAACAAATAAAATTAGATGGGTTTTTAGTTATGTCAATATGTGACATAGTAAAAAAGACTGCAAAAATACAAGCGAAACATTTGTATAAAAACATATTGACATATAAAAAAATAAACATTAGCCTAGCGCTATCATGAAACGGATTTTACTTGCATTGCTACTCACAATAGTCGGAATTTCTCCGATTTTTTCTCAGACACGGCCGCTGAGGGGTACCGCAGAGTATTACCTAGAGGCACCGGACAGATACCTCGATAAGAGCGTCACTCTTTATATAATAGAGGCAAAAGAAATGCCCAAACTTCCGGCTCCGGAGAATTATACCGCATTTTTTGCGTTTACAACATCGCCTGCCGGCGACGGCTCCAGAGGAGGCGGAATTATTGTTTATGTCAGAGATCTGAGAGCGAAACAATTTGCAAAGAAATATAAGGAAGGTTGGATTGTAAACGGAAAACCCAAAACAGGCTCTATAAGCGGTAAATTTATAAAGGCCTTAGAGGTAGATGGCTACGCTGTGAAAATGAATTAAGAGGCATTATTCAAGACAACGAAGGGCGCGCACTTTTGAACTATCCGCCTAAATTCAGATAAAAAAACAATTTCTATATTGTTTACTGAAGACATGAGATGGTATCGATATTCTTTCGGTGCCGTCTTTTTTAATGAGCACAGCAATCCACCTTATTGTGGCATTTAATAAAAGCTGGCAGCAACTCTATCCACATTCTACTTGTTCAGGCTAGCGCACTGAAAACTTATTAGATATTAAAAAAAAGCATTTCATTAAAACACAACACAGGCCCCCTCTACAACTATTGCCCTACCCCACATCATTCTTTCTACATATCAGAATATAAATATAAGACATTGTTTAATCTAAGGCTATAGGTAGTTTTCTAGGATTTTGTTTGCCGACATAATCGAGCTCTCGCTTAGACTCTTTATTTACATTTTAAGCCCAAGATTATAACCCCTAAATAAAATGCAACTTCACGCGGGACCAGAGCCTGCCTGCACTCAAAAAACTAAAAATTACTGCCCTACGCGAGCGGCATTTAAATCTATTTTACTTAGGGAATATTCAAATTCTACATTCGGATTTTCTAAACTATTTAGCATTCAATAAGTGGCTCTACCTGCAAAGATGCGCGTTTGATACCGCCCTACACTATCAGTCTATAAGTACGCCTCAATATCTATGCGTTCGCAGAATTAAAAATTAGTAGCTCTTTCTAGCTATCTAAATAGCTCGGACACCATTATTTTGATAAAATATTAACTCTGTTAGGCGATAAAGAAACATCGAGCGCTCACTTATTGTTAAGCGCAATCAAGTATATGTAGCCCAAATTGTTAATTGCACTCCCACAAAAAAATAGCCCAATCTAAGCTATTTTACCTTCGCGCGACATGGCATTTAATTACGGAACTTACCCACCTAAAAGCCCTAAGTTGTTTTGAATTTTACGCCCTTGCGAGTGTTTTAACATTTACCTTTTCCGGGCTCGTTACTCTATGAGCTTTCCGGCTTTAATATCGCACAACTTGCCTTCAATTTAGGCTGAACGACGTACCGCTTGTCGCGTGCTAATCTTCTTGTAAGCATTGCAAGTAAACATATAAAAAGCTTTTGGATAGCTTATCATTAAATCTCCCCTTCCCTCAAACGCAGGATTTAATGATAGCAGCATTAATGTCGCGAGATTTTACATTCACAATATGTAAACACCTTAATAGTCCCAAGCACTAAAATTCAGCAGCATTATGATTATCCTTTTGTTTTATTGCTGAAAGAGAGACTTCATTTTTATAAATTTTTTAGTTTTTAGCTTTTCATTTATTCCTAAACATTAGACGCTGTCCGCATTTGCGCGTTTTTTAGATTAAAAGCAAAAGCCAAAAAAGCTAAGAAAAAAAGAGCGTGTAACGCATAAACAAATTCGCAAGGAGAGAAATCGATAAGCTTTATACGAATAAAAAAGAACTGCAAAATGCACATAACAACTAAAAAACACCCGCATAAGGCTTGAAAAGAACAAACTAAAACCAGACAAAAGAGATAATAGCATTTAAGAAAAATTGCACAAAAAGCGAAGATTTAAGGAGTCACAACTGAACACTAAAAAAACAGCGCGCAACTTAGGCAAGGAATAGAAACTTAAACATATTTTATACAAAATCCCCCTGCAAAGAATTTCCGCAAAAGTAAAAAAACACTAGAGAGGAGGGGGGCCAATCAGAGACAATGACAACAAAAACAAGCACCTATAAAAAATAAAGTTGAGCCTGAAGAGCAGCTATTTACACACACAAAAAAAAGAAGCGCACAAAAAGCGAAGAAGACCTTGCCAAATAAAGGCTATGCCATCGCCCCACCCTTCAAATAGTCTTAAAAAAGCTAACAGATAAAAGCAAACAACAAAGAAAAGCGTCGAGGGATTAAACAAAAAACCTAATCGGGGAATCCCCCAATTTTTCAAAAAAGAAAATTTTAACCTATCAAGCAAGGAGGTTGAAAGAAGCGCCGAGATTTACGATAAAAAAGTTCCACGTGGAACAATGAGACCACAAAAAAAAGAACACACAGAGAAAAAAAGTACAAAAACGCGCAAGAAGCAAATCAAAGCACTTTTAAAGCGTTTTTACATTTTTACGACAAATAATATTAGCAATACAATAAACACAAAATCTCAAACGTTTGAAATTAGGTGTGAAATTTGCAAATTCCCCTCCAACACCACCGAAAGAAAAATTTGCTTGCAGACACTCAAAAGAGCGCAAACATTAAAACAATGCTAAAGATAAGCGAAAAAGAACCTTACGGAGTGATAGTTTGCGGTGCCGGACATGCGGGAGTCGAAGCTGCCCTCGCTGCTGCGCGCATGGGGATAGACACACTGCTTCTTACGGGGAATTTGGACACAATCGCCCAAATGAGCTGCAACCCTTCAATTGGAGGCCTTGCAAAAGGCCACATTGTGCGAGAAATCGACGCCCTTGGCGGAGAAATGGCAATAAATGCGGATTCAAGCGGGATACACTTTAGAGTTCTAAACTCCTCCAAAGGCCCTGCAGTTCAAGCTCCGCGCGCACAATGCGACAAAAAAGCCTACCAGTTCAGAATGAAAAACACCCTGGAAAAGCAGCAAAACCTGAGCCTTTTCCAAGCGGAAGTAAGCGAAATATTAGTTAAAAACGGAAAAATTGAAGGAGTATCGACAACTCTGGGCATAAACTTTTACTGCAAAGCCCTAATCCTCACAACCGGAACATTTTTAAAAGGGCTTTTACATGTCGGCCACAACACCTGCGAAGGCGGCAGAATGGGAGATTTTTCCGCGCGCCACTTGTCGGCCAGTCTCCTAAAGAATGGAATAGAGCTTGGAAGGCTAAAAACGGGAACTCCGGCCAGAATTTTAGGAAAAAGCATAGATTTTTCGAAGTGTCAGGAGCAAAAGGGCGACGAGAACCCAACTCTTTTTGCCTTTTACGATACCAGAGGTGAAGATATGTTCCACGTGGAACATTCAAATTGGGGAAACTTTGAAGCTTTTGCAAAAAATCAACTCTCTTGTTTTGAAACTTTCACAAACCTCGAAACTGCAAAGGTAATAAGAGACAACCTCCACAAATCTGCCATGTACGGCGGCAAGATAGAGGGAATAGGCCCAAGATATTGCCCGAGCATAGAGGATAAGATTGTGAGATTTGCCGACAAGGAAGGACATAGGCTCTTTCTCGAGCCGGAAGGGCGCTTTACCGACGAATGGTACATAAACGGCCTATCGACTTCAATGCCGCTCGACGTGCAACTTCAAATCCTAAAAACCATACCCGGGCTAGAAAATGCCCAAGTAATGCGCCCCGCATATGCGGTTGAGTACGATTACGCGCCCCCAACCCAGCTCTATCCCACTCTTGAATCGCGCATTGTGGAAGGGCTCTTTTGCGCTGGGCAAATAAATGGGACAAGCGGCTACGAAGAGGCGGCAGGGCAGGGTTTAGTTGCCGGAATAAATGCTTCTGCAAAGGTTTTGGGCCTCGAACCGCTCGTCTTAAAGCGCCACGAAAGCTACATAGGAGTGCTAATAGACGACCTTGTGACAAAGGGGACCCAAGAGCCTTACAGAATGTTTACTAGCAGGGCCGAGTACAGACTCCTATTGAATCACACAAGTGCCGAAATAAGGCTGTATGACTACGCTAAGAAGTATGGACTTGTTGCTAGCGACAGGCTTGCCGCTATTTCAAGAAAAATAGAGAATGTAAAATACTGGTCCGAAAGACTTGAAAATTCAAAAGACGGAGCCGAACTTAAGAGAAATGGAGCCTCGTTTGCGGAGCATTTGCCGCAGGAATTTCAGGAGCTCTCGGCCGAAACAAGGGCGGAAATTTTGTACAGGGTCATTTACAAAGGCTATTTGGATAGGGAATTAAAGCAGATTTCGCGCATGGATAAGCTTGAAAATTTGAAAATCCCCGAAGGTGTAGATTACTCAAAGGTGAGGGGGCTAAGGATAGAAGCCGCCCAAAAATTGGCAAAATTTAAGCCTTGCACAGTAGGGCAGGCATCGAGAATATCCGGCGTGTCGCCTGCCGACATAAACGTTATTTGCATAAGCGTATGCAAGCATTAACTTGTTGCAAATAAACAAGTTATTAAATTTAAAGCTAACGACAGTTTTAAAATATGTTGATTTTTTAAAAAACTTAGCGATTTTTAAGTTATGCAAAGTTTACCAATAATAGCCCTTTCGACAAGCTACTTCCACCGCAAGATTTCCGACCCCTATGAAATGTTACAGAAGGCGGCGGAAATGGGTTTTAAGTATGTGGAGTTGGGGCACACTACAACGGTGAATATGGTAGACGGAATAGAAAGGGCGGTGAAAGACGGGGTGATAAAGGTTTCGTCGCTGCACAATTTTTGCCCCATTCCGCCTTTTGCTACGCCGCCTGCGCCAAATTTTTATTCCCCGGCAACTGCTTCAAAGCGAGAGTCCCAGCAGTGGCAGAGACACACGCAAACGACCTTGGAATTTGCAAGCACACTTGGAGCTTCGAGAGTTGTGACGCACGCCGGTGAGCTATCCTACTTTTGGGGTTCGCCGAAATTTGCCTTGAGCGCCGAATTTGCGCAGCTTCAGGAAATAAAGTCAAATATGGCAGAACATCCTGAGGAAGAGCAAAAATATGAGCGCCTTTTAAGCATATACGAAAAAAATGTAAAAAAATTCGTAGAAAAGGCGGAGCGCAAATCGCGCAAGGCTCACGATAGAATATTCAAGAATCTGGAACTTATAAATGAACTTTTAAAGCAGAAGAACCTTCTGCTTGGCCTTGAAAACCGCGACGGCTACTGCGAATTGCCATTCGACACAAAATTTGCGGAATTTGCAAAGCGCGAGTGCACCCTTTCAAACGTCCGCGCCTGGATAGACATAGGGCACGTTGCTGTAAAATTTGTAAGGAGGGTAATAGACTTTGAAAAATTTGTGGACGAAGCCGCTCCATACATTTGCGGCTGGCATTTGCACGATTGCACACTGGAGGGGAAAGACCACAAGGCAATTGGAAGCGGCTTTATAGATTTTAACTTTGTAAAAAAATACTTTGATGTGCAAAAGCACGTATTTACGCTTGAACTCAGCTCTAGGGTTGAGGTGCAAGATGCGATTGACTCGCGAAAGAGATTGGAGGATATGTTTGCATGAGCCGCGAAGTGCAAGTCTGCAATTTAAGCAAGGTGCTTGAATTTGATAACAACAGGGTAGTGCGCCTTGTCAGAGTTTTAGACGAAAGGCTGCCTAAAAATATGAGGGCTCCAAAGGGCGCGCTTTCAATTGCGATTATGGATAACGCAAAAATTGCCCAAGTTCACAAAGATTTTTTGGGAGATCCAAAGCCGACTGATGTCATAACATTTGAGGGCGATGGCGACGGGAAATTTGCGGGTGAAATTTGCGCCAGTGCGGAAATGGCAAGAGACGTTGCGTCTAAGTACTCAAACACGGCAGACGCGGAACTTTGCCTTTACATAGCCCACGGAATGCTTCACCTTGCGGGGATAGACGACATTGAGCCGCAGGATGCCAAGCAGATGAGGGAGGCCGAAGCTATTGCAGCCAAGATAATTTCCAGTGCCTTTCGCAAGCCGATATTTAAATTCAAAGGTTATAAAGATGCTTAAATCCTTTAGAAATTCGCTTTTAGCCGGAATTTTTGTGGCGCTGCCGATAACGGTTACCGTCCTTCTTTTGATGTGGCTTGTAAAGACGCTCGGAGCCCCCGTGACCGACCTTATATTTATCCCCATATTCAACAACCTAAATTCAGACTTTCTCGACACGGCCTTTGGCAAGGGTGTTATGAACACCATTTCCGCCTTGATAGTAGTGGTATTTATAACGCTAATAGGTTATTTATCGACATTCTTTTTGGGGCGGCTTGCAATAAATTTATCGGAGGCAATCATAGGCAAAATTCCCTTTGCAAATACGATATATAAAACCGTAAAGCAGATAGTGGATACGTTTTCAAAGCAAAAGAAGGCTGTTTTTCAGGCGGCGGTTCTGATTGAATTTCCGCGGCAGGGAGTATATTCGGTAGGTTTTCTTACCGGAGAGGGAAGGGGAGAGCTCTCTGAAAAAGCAGGCGAGGAGCTCTTAAATGTTTTTGTTCCAACCACGCCAAATCCGACGAGTGGCTTTTTAATGTTGCTAAAGAAGGAGCAGGTTGTAACGCTAGATATGAGTGTGAGCGACGCAATGAAATTCATAGTTTCATTTGGGGCTGTAGTTCCCGCCCACAGTGCTCAACAAGCTAAAGAGAAACTGGAAGGCAAATAGAGACTTGCTGGAAAATATTACAGGTATTGTCCTTCAGAAGTTGCCGCGCGGAGAGAGCGGAATCGTATTTAAAATATTTTCAAAAAGCGAAGGTATTGTAGCTGTTTACAAAAGAATTTCACAGAAGAAGGTGTCGTTTCTTCCGGATTACTTTGACGAAGTTTGCTTTGCTGTTAAGCAGGGGAGGGAAGGCTCAATGCTCTTTGGTTCGGACTGCGAGATTCTTGCGCGCCGAACAGAGCTTGCCAAGAATTACAGTTCCTATGAATGCGCTTCAAGACTAGCCCTATGCTGCGTAAAAAACGGCTCCTATCTCGAAAATTTTGAAGCTCTTTACCATACCTTTGAGGCAGCGTTAAGAGCGCTTGCAGAGGGCGCCGACTACATCGCCTGCGAAATAAAATTTATGTACGTATTTGCCAGAAACGAAGGCTACGCAATACGGGAAGACTTCTTTGCAAATTTGGATTTAAAAGAGCGCGAACTTTTTAAATCCGTATTGCTAACGCCTGCAAAAGAACTGAATATTGATGCGGATGAATGCGCTAAACTGCTAAAGAAAATGAATTTTTGGATTGCCGAAAATACGGATATAATTGCGGTTTAATTTGGTTTTAAAGCGAAAATTTGAGACAAAATCCTCAGGGTGCCTGTTCGCTAAGAACTTTTGCTTTCAGTTCTTGAGGCGGAATTTCTATCGAATCCTGCCTTTCAAAATTTTTTAAAAATTCTCTCATAATAAACTCCGCCTGAGTTCTTACACTGCGCCCTTGACTTCTTGCAAAGTTTTTTAGAAGCAACCAATGCTCAAAATTTAGACGCAAAGCGATTATCTTTATTTTTTCATTATTTTCACTCATAAAAATTATTTTTTCTTTTACTAAATATTTACATTTAGAAACTATGATTTTAATCTCAATTACTCTTCAACGAAAATATAGGCTTCCCTTACTTCATCAATGGGCAAAGTGTGCTCGCTCAACTTAAAGATGCCATTTTGAACAAAATCGTAAGTTTGGTATTTTCTTTTTGAATTTAAAAAGAAATACGCTTCGCGTCCCAAACCCGAATCCACAACAGCGCAAAGCACCGCTCCCATAAAATCGTATGTCCTGACAACTATGGCGGATCCGCTTTCCACCCTTTGAACTTTTGCATCTTCAAGATCCATGGGGCTATTTTTGAGCAAGCGAGCCTCGGTATCAAACATGTGTGGGTAGCGGCTGTATTTAAAAAGCCTGCCTTTGTATTTATCAAAATTTATATCGCCCAAGATAACATGTGTCATAAACCAGTTAAAATCTACCGGGGCTTCGTGAGGACTATCTTTGACGGAAGGCATATCCATGTCTGAAGCCCCTTTAATCATTGGACTTTTTCCGTCGAGCTTTTTGTTTTTTTCTATTTTTTCTTGAAAGCGCTTTGAATATTCCCTTGCAAGTTCCAGCTCGTGGTCTGACATTTTAGATTTTAAGGCCTGCGCGAATTCCAAAGCCTCCCAGTCGCTTGTAGCGGTCATGCACCACGCAAGCGCCACAAGTTCATTTTTTTGTACAAAATCACCCTTCGCATAACGCAACGCCATGAGTAGTTGCGCGTTTTGAAATCCATTCAACGCGGATTGTTCCAGCCAAAACATAGATTTTCTCTCATCGCGCGCAAGCCTTTCGCTTCCCGCATTAAACCCTGCGCTGTAACGGCACGACAAGATAAACTGCGCCTCGGCATCGTTATTTTGAGCCTTTAACAAATAATCGTCGCCAAAACTTGCACTCAAAAAAGCGCTATGAAACGCAAGAGTTGCAATTAATATATTTTTATATCTTCTCATATTTAGTAATTGCTATATCCAGTAAAAATCTTTTCCGCCCGCAAGACAAGGTAGGGACCTACAGACTCGACAAATCCTATTACTTTGACGCGACTTCTACCATGAAAATTGTTTGTAAAGTAGCCTTTGGTGATGGAATCGGTGTACTTGTAATTAACCACTATGTTCTCGCCAAAAATATAATCGCCCATTCGAAAAAATGAGTTTAATACGTCGGGGCCCATTGGGGTAACATAGCTTTCAATCTCAAAGCGTTTCGGGATAATTTCGCCTTTGCCGTTCTTTGTAAAGAAGGCGGCTTCGCCTTTTTCCGCATACAGAGCCGCAAGTTGATTCACTGAAATTTTCTCGGGTTTGGGTGTTCCGTCAGTTGGCGACAAAAGCTCGATTTCCGCCGCCAATTTCTTCCTAAACTCCATGGAGTTCATTCTTAATTTTGAATTGGGAAATTTGGCTTCAAAATATTCAAAAGCAGAGTGCGCTTCTTGTAGCGACATTAAGTCACTCGCATTACAGTACAACTTTAGAGCCTTAACAAAGTCGAGTTCGCCGCTATCAATAAACTCGCACAAGGAAGAACATAACCTGCGGTTTTCATCTCTTAGTTCTTTTAAGGTTTTCCGCAAGGAGCATAAACTCCGGTTTTCATCGCCTAGTTCCTTTAAGTTTTTCCGCAAAACCATATTTTCGCTCCTAAGGGACTCCTCCTGATTTTTGCTGTTCGCACGCAAGGCGGCTATTTTTTCCCTATTGAATTCGAGCTCGTTTTTTAATCGGCCGTTTTCCTTTTTAAGCGCATCCGCCTCAAAGACAATACAGCCCTGCAAAAGCGCGCACAAAAATAAAAGACTAAAACGTAATTTTTGCATAAAATTTTTCTCTCTATTCGCTGTAATAAAGAAAAAATCATTTCTATATTTAAAAAAATTTTTAAATTTATATATTTGCAGTCCGAAAAAAATTTACTAAGGCATTCCAATATGTCCGAAAACATTCCAGAGGAGCTTGCTCAATACCGCATTATTCGCGAAATAGGACGCGGGGGCTTCGGCACAGTCTACCTTGCGCAGGCAAAAAATTCCAAAGATTTTTGCGCTCTAAAAATTTTAAGCGGTTCACCAGCTCAAGTGGAATCGGAGGCCTTCAAGAAATACTCGAACATATCCGGGACAAAGCACCTCATGCCGATTTTAGACGCCGGAAGCAAAAGCGACATCTTCTACTACACCATGCCGCTTGCCGATTCGCTCAATGGTGAAATTTCGCCAAGCGACCCTCGCTACGAACCCAAAACTTTGTCCGCATACAT
Organism: uncultured Opitutales bacterium; assembly: GCA_900552245.1. Taxonomy (GTDB): domain Bacteria; phylum Verrucomicrobiota; class Verrucomicrobiia; order Opitutales; family Intestinicryptomonadaceae; genus Intestinicryptomonas. Next base: position 14,514 of record URYY01000032.1, read on the forward strand.
AATGCATAAGCTTGAGAGCACCGATGAAAAGTGGTTTGACTGCGGGGAGATTTTAGCCGTTGCAAGCGCCGTATTTGAGGCGGCTATTGCGATAGGCTCAGCGGGGCTTCTCCACCGCGACATAAAGCCCGACAATATAATTTTTGTCGGTGGCCAAATTTTTCTGAGCGATTTCAGCCTGCTGAAACGCGACGAAAAAAATATCACAAAGGCCGGCACTCCGTATTTCAGCGCCCCCCTGTGGTATTTAAATAGCGGTGGCAACCCGGACGTATGGGGGCTTGGAGCAACTTTCTTTACGCTTATAAGCGGCAACTCTCCGGAGCTCATCGGACGTGCCGCATACAAGTTTCCACAAAAGACGAGCGCTGATTTTTCGAAAGATCGCTGGGAGCACTGGCAGCGCTGCATATTGCGAGCGCTCGCCGAAAATCCGCAGGATAGATACCTGACTATCAAAGATTTTCTCGGCGCAATTTTATCCGACGATTTTGAATCTTCCGTCAATAAGTCCGGAAAGATTCGCGCAAAAAATTTAAAAAGGCGAAGTCCGCTTAAGATTGCGACGCTCTGCGCAGCGCTAGTTGCGCTTTTAATTCCCTCAGCCTATTTAGTAAATGGATACCTAAAATCGGCGGCGGAAGTCCGCGGACACATCGAGCGGCTGGAGCGGATAAATCCGATTCTTGCCAAGGCCTACAAGGAGGGGCTTACGATTGAAAACTATGAAACATTGGACTATGACAAAATCGGAACCATGCGAAAAAAAGTCCAAATAATGCCCTACGAAAAGTGGCGCAAAGACTACCTAAGCCAACAAAAAAAATACTTTGAAAAACTCGCGCGCCTCGACAAACTTCGCGCCGAAAATGCGCTCGCAAGCGAGATAAAAAAATTGGAATTCAATATAAGGCTCGACGAATATTTTTATGAATACGACACCCCGATTTCCTTTGAGAAATATCTAACCCATATCGATATGGAGTTAAATCCGCACAAATATAAATATTAAAAATGATTTTTCCGCTCGAAGGGCGAATAGAAGTAAAATGGAAATACCAAACACGCCTCGAACAATAATTTCGCAACTTGCAAACGCCGAAAAGTCGCAAGTCTACAACGGCGCGTGGCGAAGATTTTTCGATATATACCACGCTCCCATTGCGCTTATGATTGCAAGCGAATTTAATTTGCGCGGCTGGTACGAAGTTCCTCCACACATAGTAGACGAAGTAGTCTCCGACGTTGTGATAGCGCTTAATAAATATTTTGAAAGCGGCAAGTACGACGCTTCAAAAGGAAAATTTAGATACCTCTTAAAAAAAATGGCAATGTGCCGCGCTATGGATTACATGCGGCGAAACTACAAGTATCTAAGGGCTAAATCTATAGAGCTTGAGATAGAGAGGGGAGTGGACTTTGAAAGCCTTTCGGACGATGTCCTGAAACTGGACGAACAGCAGGAACTCGCATTTAAACGCGCGATGCTTTTGGACGCCTACGAAACCGTGCGCTTAAGTTTTAGCCCGCGCACATGCCTTGCCTTCGAACTCATAAAGCTGGAGGGTAGGCCGGTTGACGAAGTTGTGCGAGAACTTGGAATAGATAGAAACTCCGCAAACAACGCCGTGTATAGAATCATGCAAAAGCTAAGAAAAATTGTTTCGGAAGACTCCGCGAAAGGATAGTTCAAATGAAGAATAACGCAAAAAAAACGGAAGCAAATTCGCCGCTTGATAAAATTGAAAGCGATAAGTTAATCGAGGATTTGCGCGACGCCTACTCGAGTATAGGCCGCCTAAAAGAAAGTTTGCGCCATAAAAAAATCGCGATGGAAATTGCAAGAAAGATCAAGCGCGATTTGAAGGAGAAATAATTATTTAAAAATTCCTTTAATAACTTTGCCGCTACGCGAAGAAACGCGAATTAAAATCTCCAGTGCATAAGAGCTAAAGGAGTTAGCGGCTAAGGGAATGTAGAGTAGATGTTTTTCTAGCAAGAAAAGCACTATGACAAAAGCAAAATACCGCCGTCATAACGCATGGCGATAGGAGAGTAATTGAGAACATGTGTAAAGCTAAAAAAACGCAATCGGAGATAGCAAATGCGATAGGAG
>URYY01000033.1 GCA_900552245.1 uncultured Opitutales bacterium
GGGCGGCGGCGGTCTTGGGTGCGGAGCCCGTAGTCAAGGCTAGGCCTCACGAAACTTCGATAGCGGTTGCGACGGTCGTAATTTTTGGCACGATTGCGATGTTTTTGTTTGCGCCCATAGTTTCGGCTCTGGGCTACCCCGTTAATTGGCAGGGGATTGCGTTGGGCTCGACTGTCCACGAGGTCGCGCAGGTTGTCGCGGCGGGAAGTGCGATATCTGAGGAGGTTACCGACATAGCGGTAATCGTAAAGCTTGCCCGCGTGATGCTTCTAATACCGGTTCTAATCGTCTTGGGTTTTATTTTTGGGAGAAATTCCGGCGACAAAGATTCGTCGATAATGAAGGTCTTTCCGTGGTTTGCGATTTTCTTTGTCGTGGCAAGCGGCGTAAATTCGCTTCACATAATTCCTCAGGCGGCTTTAAATTGGATAAATATCTTCGACAATTTTCTGCTTACAATGGCGATGGCAGCTTTGGGCGTTGAGACAAATATGGGCAAGGTAAGGCAGGTCGGCATAAAACCCTTCCTGCTTGCGGGGGTCATATTTTTAATTCTGATAGCGTACCTGTTTATTCCGACATTTTTGGCGGGAAGGGTTTGATTCAGGCAGCTTGTTTTGCTTTCTTAGCGCCTTCTAATCCTTGAGTTTTTCATTTAGCGGAGGCGTTAGGCGATTTTTATCGCGAAATTTTTGGTTGAAAAGTCGCAAAAATGGGTCGATAAAGTGCGGGTATGTTTAAATCTATAGATCCTAAAGAAATAAGCGAAAGCGCAATAAAGCTCATAGGCGACGATTGGATGTTAATAGGCGCTGAGAGCGGCGGCAAGGTGAATGCTATGACCGCAAGCTGGGGCGGCTTGGGCGTCATGTGGGGCAAGCCCTGCGCGTTTGTATTTATAAGGCCGCAGCGCTACACCTACGAATTTATTTCAAAGAGCGACACCTTCAGCATTTCGTTCCTCGACGAGGCGCACCGAGAGGCTCTAAAAATTTGCGGCTCAAAAAGCGGCAGAAATTGCGATAAAATTGCGCTTGCAAAGCTTACGCCGGTTGTGGCGGAGTGTGGGACAACCTATTTTGCGGAGGCTCGCATCTCCTTAATTTGCAAAAAGTTGTATGAGGGTGAGCTTTCGGAAACCGGCTTTATAGACAGGACGCAAATAGCCAAGTGGTATCCGCAAAAGGATTTCCACAGGGTTTTTGTGGCGTCGATAGAGTCGGCTTTAGTCAGGCAGTAGAGAATTTGGGCAATAAGAAACTTGACAAATTTCCGATAATGAAATTTTGTTGAATCTTTAATTTTGCTTAAGTGGTGAAATTGGTAGACACGTACGATTCAGGTTCGTATGCCGCAAGGCGTATGGGTTCAAGTCCCATCTTAAGCATTTTTTAATCCGCTTGGGCATTTGGGTCGGGCGGATTTTTTGTCGATAAAAGGTTTTCAGTTTGGAAGGAAGTTCAGAGTGCAGCAGTGAATCATTCTTTCACACTTTAGTTTCCCTGTTTTCTATAGAAGCCAAAAATAGAATCTTTGGCTGCGTCTACTGTTGGATGCTTGGGCTATTTTAAATGCTTTACAAGGGGCTCGGCAATTTTTTATTTTCTTCAGTTAATTTAAGTGGAAGTCGGGCGAATTGCAGTCCGTAAATTAAAAGATGCAGACCTTACAAATAGAAAATTTTAAATACTGGCAGGCGGCCGAAAATTCCGCCGAGGCCGACGTGTCCTTCCTGCCTCCGCTTCAACGCCGCAAACTAAGCGGCATGGAGCGCACTGTGGCGCATCTTACAAATTTGCTCTGTAAAAATAAGGGCGATTTTGTTTCGGTATTTGCCTCGAGGTTCGGTGAATTTAATAGGATCGCAAAGCTTCTGAAAGTCTTTAACGAGCAGGCGGAGGTTTCGCCCAGCGGCTTTTCATCTTCAGTTCACAATTCCGCTATAGGTGCGCAGTCGGTTCTCTTAAAAAATAAGGGCAACTACACCGCGATTTCCGCTATGGAAGACACCCTTGAAATGGGACTAATCGAGGCCTTTACAATATCAGAGAGAGTCTTCTTTGTATTTGTCGACAGCGCTTTTCCGCCCCCATTTGAGAGAAATTCTCCGGAAGTAAGCGAAGGTTTTGCCTTCTTTGCAGAGCCAATTTCAAAAGATTCCATTGCCGCTACTTTAACCTGCGGCAAATTTTCCAACAATCCGCTGTCCGCGCGGGCTTTGGATGCGGCATTGAAAAATAGAACCGGCATTTGCGGCAAATATGTGAAAATAGATTTTAAATGATAGTTTTTGCGCGCTCAGTTTTGACAGTCCTGTGCTTCTTGGGTTTCGGTATCGGGGGCTTTTTTATAGGTGTTGCGCTCTTTCCTATAGCGGCGGTTTTTGGCGGTAAGGCCGCCAAAGTGCGCTTGCTTAGGATATCTTGGATTTTCTTTGAATTTGTGATGAAGTCTCTCGGGCTTATACGGGTGAGGCGCATCGGTGTAAATCCCGACCAGCGCGGGCGTGTAATTGTCGCAAATCACCCAACTTTGATAGATATAGTACTTCTAATAGCATCATATAAAAATTCAGTGTGCGTCGTTAAGGGCAAGCTTGCGCGGAACTTCTTTTTAAGACCCATAATAAGCCAGATGTTTATAAATTTGGATTCGGGCGGAAAGGAAGTTATCGACGAATCTGTCGAGGCAATTAAACAGGGCTACAACGTAATAATATTTCCGGAAGGCACGCGCAGCGATAGCCCCAATCTTAAGATTCACACCGGTGCTGCGCGCATAGCCCTTAAGGCCGATTGCGAGGTTCTGCCCGTCAAAATTTCCTGTAATCCTCTCATTTTGGGAAAGACTCAGAAGTGGTATTGGTGTGCGGATAGAATTGTAGAGCTTACCCTTGAGCAGCTTCCGGCAATAAAATTTAAAAGAATTTCAGGCTTAAACGATTTTAGGCTGTCCAGAAGTTTGACATCTGAAATTTCAGGCGTATTAAATTTAAAGGGTAAGAATTGATAGATTTGTATGAATAAACAAGAATTGCAAAGGCAAGTTAAGGAATTGATAATTTCGGCTCTGGATTTGGAGGATATGACGCCCGACGACATAGAGACCTCGCAGCCGCTCTTTAAGGAGGGCTTGGGGCTAGATTCTATAGATGCGCTAGAACTTGGCATGGCTATAAAAAAGAAGTTCGGCGTGGACTTCAACGAGGGCGAGGACAACACAAAGATATTTGCCTCCGTCGAAGCTATATCCGACTATATCGCAAAAAATCTGCCCGATAAAAACTGAGAGAATTTTTAATATGGCTACAAGAGAAGAAATATCCGAGAGCATAAAGGACATACTCGTGGAGGAGTTCGATTGCGAGCGCAGCGAGCTCAAAGACGATGTTAATCTGTTTACACAGCTGGATCTCGACAGCATAGATGCGGTTGACTTGGTGGTGCGCCTCCAGCAAAAGACAAATAAGCGCGTAAATCCCGAGGACTTCAAAAAAATCAGGACTTTCGGTGAAGTTGTTGACGTTGTCGAAAAACTTTTAAATGAGGGCAAGTAGCGCGATAAAAGCGGCGCTTTCAATTTTTGCGGCGATTTATCCCTTTATCGTGTTTTTTGCGATAAGGCAGGGCTTTTCGCTACTTGTGATGTCGCTTGTCTTGCTATTAGTTTTGATTGTAAATTTTATCTTGTATAAGAGGCTCGTTATTTTAGTTTTTGGACTTTTTTTGCTGCTTTTAATTGCGGTTTCGAGGAGCTTTGAGTGCTTTAAATTATATCCTGTTTTTATGAATTTTGCATTCGCTTTGCTCTTTGGGGCTTCGCTATTAAAAAAGCCGCTCGTTCAGAGTATTGCAGAGAGATTAAATGGAAGCCTTCCGCCTGAGGGAATTATTTACGCGCGCAAAGTTACAATAGCTTGGTGCGTGTTTTTAAGCTGCCTTACGGCGATATCTTTTGCGACTCTGTTTGCTCCTCTTGAAGTCTGGGCAATATTTAACGGAATGCTATCGTACATCTTAATCGCCGTAATGTTTGCGGCGGAATACATCGTAAGAAGAAGGGTTCTAAATGCAGGTAAAGCTTGAAGATTTATTTTTTTGCAATAGCGACTTTACCGCCTTTTGCGGCGATTGCGGCGAGCTTAAATTTTCCGCTTTTAAGGCGGAAGTGGCTAGCTTTGCAAAATACTTTGAAGACATTGATGAAGCTGAGTTTGCCTTGCATATCTCGCAAGATGCCCACTTGTTCTCAAGGCTTTTCTTTGCGCTTTTGCAGGCCGGTAAGGCCGTTTATTTGATACCTTCCGAGGAAATCGCATTATCGGTAAAAAGAAGGGGAGCCATTCCCCTAATTTCAAATTCGGGCATTGGAAATCTCAATTTGCCGCAAGATTTGCCGGAGTCCGACTTTGAGTTTAAAAATATGCGAAATGGGCGCGTGTACTTTTTTACTTCGGGCTCTACATCCGCTCCAAAGACCATTTTAAAACTTTTCGGCTCTCTCAGCGACGAAACTCTAAATAGCGCAAAGATTCTTCCGCATCAAAAGCACACTCGCGTGCTTGCAACTTGCGAGCCCTGCCACCTCTACGGAATGCTTTGGCGCATACTTTGCCCGCTTGCGCTAGGCCTTGAAATCGACAGTAAGACGATTAAGACTCCGGAGGAGCTAATAGCGCGCCAGAGCTCTTGCGAAAGTGTGGTCATTGAAACTACCCCGTCTTTTATAGAGGCTCTCGCAAAGTACCGCGATATGTTTGAATTTCCGAAAAATTGCGTGGGTGTTACGACGAGCGGGGGTCTATTAAAAAAGGAGTTTAGCGAAAGCGCACGAGCGATGTGGGGCTGCACTCCAATCGAGATTTTCGGAAGTACCGAAAGCGGCGGAATTGCCGTTCGCAATCAGTCGAAATCGCAGGAGTGGGAGGTTTTTGAGAAGGTTGTAGCCGGTGTTGACGAGCGAGGGTGCATAAATGCCAAGTCGCCCTACGCCTGCGGCGGATTTTTTCAGCTAAACGATATGGTTGAACTTCTGCAAGACGGCCGAAAATTCCTGCTAAAAGGCAGGATAGATAGGCTTGCAAAAGTCGGAGAAACGCAGATTTTCTTGCCGGATTTGGAGAACGTTTACTGCAGGCATTCATACGTAGAATGCATTAGAGTTGAGATGCTTGACGGAGTTTTGCGCGCGCTTGTAGTTCCAAGTTTAGAAGGCGAATATGCGCTAATAAAGGGCGGCAAGCTAAACTTTGTAAAGAAGCTCAATTCCTTTGCCAGCGCCGAATTTGAGCGCAAACTTTTGCCTAAAAAATTCAGGATAGTAAATCGCTTTCCGCTAAATCCGCAAGGCAAGCTCCTGCTTTCCAGCGTAAAAAATTTGCTCTTAAATAAAATCGACGAACCCCTTCTTTTGGAGTTCGATAAAACGGAGCAGGGCTTTGATTGCAAGCTTTCCTTCTTAAAAACCAGCTCCTATTTCAAGGGGCATTTCCCGAGGATTGCGATTTTGCCGGGGGTTGTGCAGCTTTACTTTGCAGAGTTTTTCATAAAGGAAAATTTTGAGCTTAGAGCTTGCGCAAAAACAGTCAAGAAATTGAAATTTTCAAGTGTAATTAGACCGCTAGATATTCTCAGTTTAAAGGTGAGAAAAACAGGGGATTTATCTTTTTCTTTCGAGTATTCAAAAGGCTCCGGAATATGCTCTTCGGGCTCTATAGAATTTTAAAATGTACAAGCTTGCGATAGTTGTTCCAATCTTTAACCACGCCGAGCAGTTTAAGAAGTTCCTGCCCGAACTATTGAAGTTGGAAACGCCAATAATTTTGGTGGACGACGGAAGCCGCGAGGCTGAAGATATTAAAAACATAGCAAGAGATTTTTCGCTAAATTATTTGCGGCTTGAAAAAAATTCGGGGAAGGGTGCGGCGTTCTTTGCGGGCTTAAAGCGCGCGGCGGAGCTTGGTTTTACCCACGCTTTCCAGATAGACGCCGACGGCCAGCACGGCTTGGAGGCCTTCAATAAATTTTTGGAGGCTTCAAGGGAAAATCCAAAGGCCCTTATAAATTCCGTTCCGCGATACGACTCCTCTGTTCCGCCATCACGCTACTACGGCAGAAAATTCACAAACATGTGGGTTTTGATTGAAACCTTCAATCCAAACATAAAAGATGCAATGTGCGGCTTTAGAATTTATCCCATAGCCGAGACCTTGCCCTTGCAAAGGCATTTTAAATTTATGCGAATGGGCTTTGATACGGAGATAATCGTGAGGGCGTCTTGGTCGGGGCTTGATATAATATCGCTTGAAGTTGCCACGACTTATCCGAAAGACGGGAAATCCAACTTTAGGCCAATTCGCGATAATTTTTTTATATCGCTTTTGCACACGTATCTCTGCACAATCGCCATTTTAAGATTGCCGCTGAAAATATTTAAATTATGGAGATGATTTATGGAAGCGTCTGTAGTTGTAAAAGTTCCCTTTTTTGACTTGGACCCAATGTGCGTGGTCTGGCACGGGAATTACGTGAAGTACTTTGAAATTGCGAGGTGTGCGCTGCTTAAAAATCTTAAGTTAAGCTACGAAGATATGCGCGATATGGGCTATGTATTTCCCGTTGTAAAGATGAGCGTAAAGTTCATAAGCCCCGCCGAGTTTAATCAGGACTTGGAAGTTTGCGCAGCCATTGTTGAAAGCGACTGCTACCTGCAAATAAAGTACATTGTGCGCGATTTAAAAAGCGGCGCAAAAATCTGTGTTGGCGAGACTAAGCAAATGTGCGTAAGCGCAAGCACAAAGCAAAGCTTTTTCGAATTGCCGCGCGATGTGAAAGAGAGGCTCTCATGCGCATCTTGAGTTTTATTGCTCTTGCAATGCTTGCCCTGCAGCCGCTTTTTGCATCTTCAGACGCACTTGCGCGGCTGCGCGAAATTGCGCTAAAAAAAGACTCGGCAAGCGGCACATTTTCGCTCTCAAAGGAAATTTCCGACTTGGGCATAAAGGTGAAATCCTCCGGCTCTTTTTCAATTAAAAAGGGAGAGGGGCTACTGTGGAAAAACGAGCTTCCCGAAAAGTTTACATTCTTTGCAAATGCGGATTACTACAGCTTTGAAAGCGGCGGAAAAAAAGTTAAAAATAAAATTGGCGACTACGATATAGCGGGAGCAGTAGAGAAACTCTTTGAGGGCGACTTCTCCGACTTGCAGGACAAGTTTGCAATAAGCACCACAAAATTTGAGGCCGGAGAGATTGTCTTAAAACTTGAGCCAAGAGTTTCCGACATAAAAAACTTCATAACTTTTATAGAGGTTAAGTTCGTCGGCGATAAGCTTGCCCGCTCCGTAATTTCAATGGAAAATGGAGACATTATCGCGATAGAATTTTCCGAAAAGTAAACTATGAAGTCTCTTGAGGCAGTTTTAAAAATAGCCTACATTGCCGCGCTGATTTGCTCGGCGATAGTTCTTTTGACGCGCCCTGTTAAACTCGAATCGGGAATTTTTGAAATGGCCGATGTCGGCGATTCCGACAGGGCGCTTTCAAAGATTCTCAAAAAAAACTCCTCAAAACTGAGGCTTGTCGTTTCCGGAAAATCAGCAGAAGAAGTTGAGAAGTTTGCCGATAGAGCCGCAAAAATTTTGGGAAGTGAAAATATCCAAAATTTTTCTTTGGATAGGCAGGCGCTTAAAAAGTTAAAATCCGTATTTTTGGCGCACGCTGCCTACTTGCTTTCAAACTCCGATTCCGCCTTGTTGGAAAATGGCGGCAAGGAGCTTTTTGAGCGCGCAAAAATGCGCATTCTATCGCCCTACGCGCTGGGAATTTTTAAAGTTTCGGAAGATCCCTTCTTTACGCTCACAAATTTTTCGGAGGAGCTTTTGGCGCAATCGGGCGGCGGCTGGAAAGCACAGGGCGGCTTTTTGCGGCGCCTTGAAAGCGACTCAACTTTGCAAATCGCAATAATAGCCGACTGCGAAAATATCTCGGATAGCCGCTTTGGAAAAATCTTGGGCGAGCTTTATAAATTAAAAAGCGCGGCGCAAAAAAGCGGAGTGCAAGTTCTCTTTAGCGGTGCGCGAGTCCACAGCTACTACTCATCTTTGGAGGCCAAGCGCGACATAAACATACTCTCGTCTATCTCTCTAGTTTTAGTCTTGGGCTTGGGCTTTTGGGCCTTCAGAAGCCTTAAGATTTTTATTCCGGTTTTGCTTGCGCTATTTTCCTCGCTTTTGCTCGCTTCGGCTGCTGCATTTTTAGTTTTTGGAAAACCCCACGCTGCCGTATTTGTTTTTGCTACAAGCCTGATAGGTCTTTCGATAGACTATTCCTACCACTTCTTTGCGGCAAGCAAAAGCGCAGGTTTTGACGGAGCTTTGAAAAAGATAAAAAGCCCGCTTCTCAATTCATTTTTGACGACTTTAATTTGTTTTATCCTATTGGGCTTTTCGGACTTGGCTCTTCTTAGGCAAATCTCTCTCTTTACCTCAGTGGGGCTAATTTCAATGTATTTTTTTGTGACGCTATTTTATCCTGTAATTTGCGCCGCGCTAAAACCTAAACTGCAATTTAAGACCTTGAATATCCCGGCGCTTCCCGCTTGGGGAAGGAGGTTTTGCCTATCTCTTTGCGCAGTTCTTGCGCTTGTCGGAATTTTTACCTCAAAGTTCGGAACGGATCTTGCCGACTTGTATTCGCCGGACGAAAAATTGCTTAAAAGCGATATCGAGCTTTCCAAAATTTTTGGAGATACAGATTCTGCGTTTCTAATTTTAAAGGGCAAAACTTTGGACGAGGTTTCGCGCCTTGAAAGCGACTCCGGCATAAGCAAAATTTCTCTTCTTTTACCGCCTAAAGATAGGCAGCTAAAAAACAGGCAAGCCTTGGAAAAACTCTATTTAGATTACGCAGATAAATTATCCGCTAGCATAGGCACAAAGCGCAAATTCAAATTGAATACAAATTCTAAGCCGATTTCACTTAGCGATTACGATGGAACTTTGGCTGGCGAACTTTTAAACTCCATGCTCGTAAAAACGAGCTCCGGCTACACCGCCATAGTTCCGCTTGGCGGGACTTCAAACTTAAACTCTAAACTTCCAAATGGCGCCGAAAAATTGGGCGCGCGCGACTTCGTAAACAGGGCTTTCGATTCTTATCTAGATTCAGCCTTGCGCGTCTTGGCGCTCTGCTTTTGCGTTGTCTGCATCTTCTTTGCCTTTATTTTTAGAAGTAGCGTTTTCAGATTGATTGCGCCTATCGCATTGTCGGCGGGCTTGGTTTTATTCTTTCTATGGTCTTTGGGCTCGTCTATAAATTTATTCCACGTCTTGGCCTTTTACATATTGGCAGGTATTGGAATAGATTACGCGATATTCCACCTATCAAGCTCTTCTTTAGAGACGCGCTCTGCTGTGTTTTTATCCTTCCTTACGAGTTTCATAGGTTTTGCCGCTTTGATATTCACTCCCTTTAGCGCGGTGAGCTCTATGGGGTTTGTCCTTGCAGTTGGGCTTGCCGGAACTTATTTAATCTCGCTTTTTATTAAGCCTTGCGATGCCTGAGTGGTTTGAAATAAAGGAAAAGGGCGCGGGAAATTTCAGAATTAAATTTCTCTGGGCAATCTATCTAATTTTGGGGCCGAGAATCGCAAAGTTCTTGGTCTTGCCTGTCTGCCTTTGCATGTATCCTTTTTTGCGCGATGCCAAGGCAAGTATTAAAATTTATTTTGAAGTCTTAAACTCCTTTGAGCGCTCGCGAGGTCTAGTATGCACCAAGCCAAAGCCATTTAAGCTTGTGTATAACTACGCAACTTCGCTTCTCGATAAAATAGCCTCTATTTCCGGAAGGATAAAGCGCGAAAATGTAACTTTCTTTGAGGACGAAAACTTCAAAGCTTTTCTCAATTTAAGGCAGCGCAAGGAGGGCTTTGTGATAATATCTTCGCACCTCGGCAATATAGAGGCCTTGGGCTCTTGCGACAACTCTAGAATAGGCGGCTCAGCTCCCGAGGTTTACATATTTGTGGACTCCTGGACAAAGTCTGTTTACAGGAGGTTTTTTATCGCCCAGCAGAAGATGAAAAACCTTCACTATATTCCGGTTGACAGCATAAATATCGCGACTTTTTCAAAAGTGGAAAATTTGTTGAGCAGAGGAGCTGTGTTTATAATTGCCGGCGACAGGCTCTCTCGCGAGGCTCCGGATAAATTTATTTTGGCCGATTTTTTGGGGCGAAAGTGCGCCTTCCCCAAGGGGGCTTTTATGCTCGCTACAAGTTTTAATTGCCCCGTATTCTTTGCAAATTGCGTAAGTTGCGGCGAGGTTCACAAAGTTTATCTCAAGCAAAGTTTAGCAAAAACTAAACGCAACACTTTAGACGAATATGCGGCCTTCCTCGAAGAGTGCCTATTAAAGGCGCCATATCAGTGGTTTAACTTCTTTAACTTTTTTGCAAAAAAGTAACTCGCGCTTTAAAGAGCCTCTCAAGCGCCCTTTCAAAAGTTTTCGATTGCGCCGCTTGCCTTGCAAGGCAAAAACTTCCAAAACTGCCGCGCAAGCTCTGTTTTCGGAGCAACTTTAAGCTCTTAAAAAACAAAAATTCTCAAGCAGTAAAAGCTACTTAGATGCGCTTAAAAATAAGAGATGTATTTATGCCGCCGAAGGCGAAATTATTGTTCATGACGTATTCGGTGTCTATATCTCTAAATCCGCCCGCGATGTAGTCTAGCTCGCCGCAAGAGGGGTCTATATTTTTAAGATTTAGCGTCGGGGCAAAGCGCTTATTGTTCATCATTAGAATGCTTAGTGCCGATTCTATTGCGCCGCAGGCTCCGAGCGTGTGCCCCACGTAGCTTTTAATTGAGCTTATGGGAACGGCCCTTTTAAATGCGTCGGCAGTCGCGATAGTTTCCGCTATGTCGCCCTGGGCAGTCGCCGTGCCGTGGCCGTTTACGTAGCCGATTTCATCGGGCGAAATTCCAGCAGACTTTATTGCGCGCTCTATGGCAATTTGAATTGTGGCGTGGTTTGGCTGTGTGATGTGCGTGCCGTCGGTATTTGATTCAAAGCCGACAATCTCGGCCAGTATCTTTGCTCCGCGCGCCTTTGCGTGCTCGTACTCCTCCAAAATTAGCGAGCCTGCGCCCTCTCCGATTACAAGGCCGTCTCTATCTTTGTCGTAGGGCGAGGGTGTAAGTTCCGGCGTCTGATTTTTTACGCTAGTTGCAAATAGGGTGTCAAACACTGCAACTTGCGTTGCGCTAAACTCCTCCGCGCCTCCCGCAATCATAATATCCTGAAGCCCGAATTTTATAGCCTCATAGGCGTAGCCAACGGCTAGGCTTCCGGAGGTGCAGGCAGTGCCTGTGGGTATGATTCTTCCCGTAGTTTTTAAGTAAAGCGAAATGTTTACGGCGGCCGTTTGCGGCATCATCTTTACGTAGGTGGACGAATTTATATTGCGCACCACCTTTGTGTGTAGCATGGAGTGAAAGTCCAAAAGCGGCTCTATAGAGCCCGATGAAGAGCCGTATGCAACTCCTAGTCTGCCGCCCTTTACAAGCTTGTCTTGCGCGTCTATACCGGCTTGCGCAAGCGCCTCTTCCGAGGCTGCAAGCGCCATTATCGATACGGGACCCATAGTGCGCAGAACTTTTCTATTGTACCTTTCGGGCACCTTGAAGTCTTTTATAGTAGAGGCCAAGTGCGAGTGCAGGCCCTCGTATTCTTCAAGCTCCGGCAGCCTCTCGACGGCATTTTTACATATCTGAAGCCTATCCCACGTATCTTTGAGCGAGCAGCCCAAAGAGCTTATTACACCCATTCCTGTAACTACAACTCTTCTCATTATATCAGGCCTCCATTTACGGATATCACTTGGCGCGTTATGTACGCGGCGCCGTCCGACATCAAAAATGAAACCGCCGCCGCTACCTCCTCGGGCTTTCCGATTCGGCGAAGAGGTATCATTTTCTTAATTTCTTCAAACGGCAATTCGCTTGTCATATCGCTTTCAATCACTCCGGGCGCCACGCAGTTTACGGTTATGCCGCGCTTTGCAAGCTCAAGCGCAAGGCTCTTTGCGGCGGCTATAATCCCGGCCTTTGAGGCGCTGTAATTTGTCTGCCCCCTGTTGCCGGCTATTCCCGACACCGAGCTTAGGGCAACTATTCTGCCCTTAATTCTCGCGCTTACCATGGGCATTACGATTGGCTTAAGAACATTGTAAAAGCCGTCGAGATTCGTCTTTATTACGCTATTCCACATATCGGGTTCCATTAGCGGGAAGGGCGCGTCGGCCGTTATTCCAGCATTGCAGACAACTCCGTAGTAAACTCCGTTTTGAGCTATGTCCGCCTCTATTGCCTCTTTTACAGACTGCCTGTCGGAGATGTCAAAGCAAAGCAGATTTGCCGAAACTCCAGTTGCTGCAACTTCCCCCGCGAGCTCTTCGGCGGCGGCTTTGCTCTTGTTGTAGTGCAGGGCAAGCGAAAATCCGTCGCTTGCAAGTTTTAGAGCTATGGCCCTTCCTATTCCGCGGCTTGAGCCTGTTACCAATACGCGTCTATCCATCTTTCAAAAATTCCAGTTTCTCTATGTTTTTTGGGCGGTACACCGTGAGTATCGCATTCGCGCAGAGTGCATCTGCCTCGTCGAATATTGAGCAGTCAAAGGAGGCCATCTCTTCGTCGAAAAATAATTTTTCGGCCTTCACTTTATAAGTCTTATTGTTCTCGAACTTGTCAACCAAAAGTCTCATCTTGCGCGTGCCCAAGACAAAGCCCAACTCCTGCTTAAAGTTTGGGTCTTTGGCTCTGCCCGAAAGCCCCGCAAAGCAACCTATGGCTTGCGCCATGTATTCGAGCGCAAGCAGGTTCGACACCCCGCCTATAGAGCGGTCGAAAAACAGATTGCCCTCGCAAATCCTTACACTTGTCGCAATTTTGGATTCGTCTTCATCAAAGTAGTCAACGGAATCCAAGAGAACCATTGGCGCTTCGTGCGGCAGATATTCGGCAGGGCTTTCCACTTTTTAAATCCTCCCCAATATTACGGCGGCATTGCTGCCTCCAAATGCGAATGAATTGCTAAGCGCATGGCGCACCTTCTTTGAGTCTCCCAACTTCGCAAGCCTTATTTGCGGAAGGCTTGAATCGTAAGCTCCGTCGAATATATGCGGCAAAAGCAAATTCCTCTCGTTTAAATCCGACATCATTAAGTAGCAGAGCCCGCACTCAAGCGCCCCCGCAGCACCCAGCGTATGGCCCGTCATGGGCTTTGTTGAAGAGCAGGGGGTGTCGCTTCCAAAAACTTCGCAGATAGCCCTCGCTTCCATTGCGTCATTGTAGCGCGTCGCAGTGCCGTGAAGATTTATATAATCGATATCGCGCGGCTTTAAGTTAGCATCTGCAAGGGCGAGTCTCATCGCGCTTGCAGCCCCCTCGCCGCTCGGGTCGGGGCTTGTGGCGTGGTAGGCGTCTGAAGTTTCGCCGGAGCCAAAAAAGCAGATGTCGCCGCTTTTGGCGCATTCGGGCTTTTGCATTAAAAACAAAGCTGCAGCCTCTCCCAAATTTATGCCGTCTCTATTTTCGCTAAAGGGATTTGCCCTTGAAAAGCTCACTGAGTTTAGCGCGTTAAAGCCGTTTACTACGAATCTGCACAAACTGTCGGCACCACCCACTATTACGGCGTCGCAAATATCGCTTTCCAGCAGGCGCTTGGCCGCCGAAAAGGCCTTTGCCGACGATGAGCAGGCGGTTGAAACCGTGTAGCAGGGCGAATCCAGACCGAGATAGTTTTTGAGAAAACCCGCGGGATTTCCCAATTCTGTGTGTTCTGAAATTAGAGCCTTTACTTTTTCTTCGCTGTCTGCCTTGGCGTATTCTAAGCAAAACTCCTCTATTGCGGTATTGCTTGAGCCTATGACAATTCCTACGCGGTTTTTGCCAAATTTTTCAATAGAATCGCGCACCGGTTTTTCTATTTCCAAGAGCGCCTTTAAGAGCATTCGGTTGCAGCGCGTGTCGTAAATTTTATCCGGAATTTCCGGAAGCTTTGCATCTACTTTACCCAAAAATACCTCTCTGCCCGCGATTATCCCGCCGAGCTTTTCAAGACCGGCAGTGGAGCCGCTGAGCGCATTTTTTAAAACTTGCTCCTTGCCAACTCCGAGAGCGCAGAGTATTCCGAGCGATGTGAGTGGGTAGCGCGCCATATCAAAATTCCGACAAGATTTTCTGCAATTTGTTGTACTTGATTTCGCAGAATACTTCAAACTCGCTAAACGTCGGCAGCCTCGATAAAACAAAAGATAAAATTTGGCACCGACCCATAAACATTTTTGCGATTTTACACAGTAGAGACACTACCGTTAATAGAACGCGGGCTTTATCTAAATAAAAAGCTATATCCAACTTTAAAAGCTCCTAAAAAAGCCCACCCAGAAGTGGCGCGCCCAACAGGAGTCGAACCTGTAACCTTCTGATCCGTAGTCAGATGCTCTATCCAATTGAGCTACGGGCGCATCTAAAAGATTTAAAATGCGCGGACTTTGAAAATTAAAGATAGCGCAGTCAAATCTAATATGAAGAGGCTATAATGCTCTTTTTGCCCTCTTATTCAAGAAAATTTTTCAAATTTTTTGCATTTACTTAAAAAGAGCATGGCTTTTCTAACTTATAGTTCTGTTTAAGCCAAACTTACACATTTTGCTTTGATATAACATTGAAGTTTATTTGAGTGTAAAGATAAGCTCAGAATCAAGCCTTTCGCAATTTAGGTCTGAGATGCGTGAGGCGCTGTGTAGCTGCGGCTACTCAAAAAACTTGTCATTTAGTATCTCAACTAGTTTTCCTGCAAGTTCCTCTTTGCTCGCGCGGGGCAGGTGAATTTGGCTTAGATCTTTAAAAATTAGCGTTATTTCGTTGTTGTCGGACGCAAAGCCGCTATCGGGGGCCGCCACATTGTTTGCGGCTATGGCGTCGAGCTTTTTTGCCTTTAGCTTGCCCTTGGCGTATTCTATTAGGTTGTCGGTTTCGGCGGCAAAGCCGATTAAGATTTGATTTTTCTTTTCCCTTGATAGCGTCTTTAGAATGTCTGGCGTTTGCTCAAATTCGACATTCATGTTGAGAGCCTCTTTTTTTACTTTTTTATCGCACCTAAACTTTGGGCGCATATCGCAGACGGCGGCCGTCATAATTAGAATGTCGCAGTCGTCAAAGCGCTTGCGAGCCTCGCGCAGCATATCATCGGCGCTGACTACATCTATAACTTCAACTCCGTCTGGCTTTTTTAGTTGGCTTGGAGCTAGAAGTAGGGTTGTCTGCCAACCCATATCCGCCGCCGCCTTCGCTATTGCAAGGCCCATCTTGCCCGTTGAAGGGTTGCTCACAAAGCGGACCGGATCGAAGTATTCGCGCGTTGCCCCCGCGCTCACAAGGCACTTAATTTTCTTCATTTTGGGAAATTCAAGCCCGGCTTTCATGCAAGTCAAAAGTATTTTTTTGCAAAATTGCAAAGAATTGCGTTGACAAGTTCCTATATAGCTAAAAGATTACCAAACTTTTAAAAGATTGCAAATAAGATGGCTAACACAAAATCATCAAAGAAAGATATTCGTAAAACCGCAACACGTACCGCTGCGAACCGTGCTGTTCGTGCGCGTATCAAGACTTTGGCAAAGGCGGCCGCAAAAGCGGAAGGTGCGGACTCTATTAAGGCAAGTGGCGCATTGTTGGCTTCCGCTGTCGATAAGGCTGTTAAAAAGGGTGTAGTTCACGCAAACAAGGCTGCCCGCGTTAAGAGCAGGATTGATAGAGCTGCAAACGCTGCCGCAAAGTAGTTCGGGCCCATTCCATTGCGCCATCTGCCTAGGGCGGTGGCGTTTTTTTGTTTATGGATTCAAACTTAAAAATCGGTTTCCCGGAGGGGCTTTTGGACGAAAGGCCCATGAGGCTCGATGTCTTGGCTCGGGGCGATGGCTATGTGGCTATCGCAAAGCCGCCGATGTTTAGTATGGAGTCCGACCCGGCTCTCGAGCAGGGCAGGGCGACTATCGCAG
>URYY01000034.1 GCA_900552245.1 uncultured Opitutales bacterium
ACCTCCAATAATGGACGGCTCGGCAAAGTTCTTCACAAATTTAATACAAAAGGCCGAGCCTGTAGAGCAAGATGCGGAGCGCGAATACTTTGAGCTCAAGGAGCCCGTGTCTGTAACAGACGGCAACAGATCTGTGATTGCGCTGCCGTACAACGGATTAAAAATTACCTGCACATCGGCGGACGACAGGGGCTTTCACACACAGCACTTATCTTTGGATATAAGCCCGGAGGTTTACCAAAGTGACATAGCTCCGGCGCGAACATTCACAATTTATGAAGACATAGAGCCCCTCTTAAAGATGGGCAAGATACAGGGCGGTAGCCTTGATTCTGCAATAGTTATAAAGGGAGACAAAATACTCTCAAAAGAGCCCTTGCGCTATCAAGACGAATTTGTCCGCCACAAGATTCTCGATATAATAGGCGACATTGCTCTGCTTGGCAAGCATCTGAAGGCGCACATAGTTGCGGTAAGGACCGGGCATGCGCTGAATGCAAAGCTCACAGCGAAGATATTTAAGCAGATGCAGGGGGCAAAAAAGCCCGAGGAAAAGACGCAGGTAAAAGATGTAAAAATATTTACGGAACCCACGCTTGATATAAGGAGAATTATAGAGCTTTTGCCGCACCGGTACCCCTTTATACTTGTCGATAGGGTAATAGAAGTCAGGGGGCAAGACGAACTTACGGCAATTAAGAATGTAACGATAAACGAGCCCTTTTTCCAAGGGCATTTCCCGGGAAATCCTGTTATGCCGGGTGTGTTGCAGCTTGAGGCCATGGCGCAGGCTGCCGGCATACTAATGTTGCGCAGGGTAAGCGGTAAGGATAAGCTGGCGTACTTTATGAGCGCTGACAAGGTCAAGTTCCGCAGGGCTGTAAAACCCGGAGACCAGTTGCAGATTGACGTTAAAATTACGCAGACTCGCGGGCTTAAGTTTGCGTCGGCGGAGGCCGAATGCAAGGTTAACGGAAAGGTCGCAAGCTCTTCCACTTTGATGTTTGCCATAGTTGACGCCGACGAAGCTCCTTAGGATTTTAGATTATGGCTACAAAAATTCATCCCACGGCAATAGTTGAAAGCGGCGCAAAACTCGCAGACGGAGTTGAGATAGGCGCGTATTGCTACATTGGAGGCGAAGTTGAAATCGGCGAAAATTGTGTAATCGAGCATCACGCGACTGTCGACGGATTCACAAAGATGGGCGCAAACAATAGGGTTTTTCCCTACGCCTTTGTCGGAGGCAAGACTCACGATTTAAAATTTAAAGGCGGCAAGCCGGGTTTGCTGATAGGAAGTGGTAATGTCTTCCGCGAGTATGTTACCGTGCACATGGCTACGGCCGACGCTACGTTCACAAAAATAGGCGACAACAATTTCTTTTTGGCTTACGGACATATTGCGCACGATTGCATTGTCGAAAATAATGTAATTTTAAGCGCACACGCGGCCTTGGGCGGGCATGTGCAAGTGAAAAACCACGCAGTGATAGGTTGGGGCAGCGGAGTGCATCAATTCTGCAGAGTAGGCGACTACGCTATGCTAAGTGCAGCTTCAAAGTCGGTAAAGGACATACCGCCGTTTATGATGGCGGACGGTTCTCCGGCGGCGGTTTGCGCAATAAATAAATTGAATATGCAGCGCAACAATTTTTCAGAAGATGAAATTAACGCGGCCTACTTTGCGTTTAAGACTATATACAGGCGCGGACTATCCCGCAAGCACGCTTTCGAGGCTATAGCTGAAAGCCCATATTCAAGCTCAAAGGCAGTAACTATGATACTGAGCTTTGCGGAGCAGTCGGGCGAGAGAAGCTTGTAAGACAATATATTTTTGTTTTGAGCGTCTCTTTTTGAGGCGCTCTTTTTTTTAATAGGTGAAGAAATTCTATATTTTAAAAAGCTTGCGGAAAGTCGCTGCCTAGCTTTTCTTGAAAGTCGAGTTTTGATATGCCCGTGAGTTTTTCAAAAATCTCGAAGTCGAAATTCGGAAGCTTAAGCGCTAGGATTACATCGCTTTTTCCCGCCTTTAGAAAGGCCTTTTTGGGGTCCTTGTAATTTAGCCACTTGGGAATTTTTACTTGGCTTATTTTCAGGTTAGTGGGCTTATTAAACATTCGAACGCAAGCGTCTGTGGTATTAAAAAAACCGGCGTTATAGCTGCCTATATTCCAGTTGCCGACATTTCGGTTGCCCTTGTTAAAGCTGCCGCAGTTGGCGTATCCGCAGTTGAAGTCGCCGGTATTGAAAGAGCCGATATTGAAGGAGCCGGTATTTGAATGCCCCGTGTTGTTGCAACCGACGTTCCCACTTCCATCGTTGTTGTCGCCGACGTTATCTATTCCGCTATTTGAGTCTCCGGTGTTGAAATCGCCGCGGTTTAAATTGCCCGTGTTCCTATTTCCGGTGTTGAAATTGCCCGGGTTGTACGAACCGGTATTGCCTATGCCCGTATTGAAAATGCCCGTATTGTATGAAGCCTTTCCGGAGCTGTCGCACTGTATTTCCTGTTCGGGCAGGGTGGCTAAAAGTTCTTCCGTAACGTCCCTAAGTAGGCGCATTTTTGCGCAACAGATTTGCTTTTCCACCCCCGGAGTTTCCGATTTAAATACATTCTCCGCTTCAACTTCATAGATTCGCGCGCCCTCAACGTACCACATATTCCAGTATTTTGAGGCGTAATATCCCGACTTTCTGATTTCAGCTTCCTTTATTTCAGGCAGCCACTTGCCCGGTTTGCCGTCTTTGGGCAGATAATCGGAGTAGTTGAAAGATTTTGTCGGAGACAAGCCGTTTGCAGCTATTACCTTGTAGTACTTTTCATTCATTTGAATCGGCGATTCTGCCTAGAGGATTTTCAAAGGCAAGCAAAAGAGTTTTGGACCTGTTTAAAATAAACGCAACAGCTATTGCTTTGGAAAGAGGTGGGTAAACAGATTATTTGTAGTAAGTATACCCGCAATAGCGCCATCGGGGCTTCTTACAAATAGAATCTTTGAGTCGAACTTAGATATGTTTTCAGCTATGTGCAGGAGCTTTTGATTGCCATCGACAATTGGAGCCATGGCAATGTGCTTCTGCCAATTTTCATCGTCGCAAAACATCATTCTCCTAAGCTCAATAACGCCGATAAATTCTCCCGGGGTTTCGTGTGAAGCAACCGGATAGCGCGAGTGCTTGTAGGTCTTCATAATATTTAGCACTTCTGCTTTGGACATATCCGTGCGCACGCATATTGTGTTTTTTATAGGTATCATAATTTGCGTAACTTGATCCTCTTGCAGATCCGGAATCTCATGAAGCGCGTGCTCTTGAAGTTTTGTTATGCTGCGCTCTTGAAGGGCGGCCGTAGCTAGGGCGTCGAGCTCTTCTAGAGAGTCGCTCTTTCTTTCCGTAGGCTTTGCCTCAAAGGGTCTGTTCACAAAATGGATTAGCCATATCAGGGGGCTTATAAGCTTTATTGCCACTTTCAAAAAGCGCGATGTAAGTGACATTACTTGAAGGTTAAATCTAACGCCCAGAGTCTTTGGCAATATTTCAGTGTATTGAACCATTAAAATAGTAAATATTAGCGAAAATAGCCATATGTAGGAGCTGCCAAAGAGCTTGTCAAATTCAGCTCCTGCAATGGAAGCTCCGAACGTGTGCGCGGTAGTATTTAGAATTAGTATAACGGCAATGGGTTTTTCTATATCCTTTTTTAAATCTGCGCAGACAGTGCCTGCCTTTGGATTTTTTTGTTGCAAAATGGCAAGCTTGCCTGGGTTTAGGCTGAGAATCGCAGCCTCCATAATAGAACACAAAAAACTAACACCCATAGCAATGGAAACCGCGAGAATCAAAGTTAACATAATGCGCCCATTTATCTTTTAACGCTAGGCGCTCGTCAACACTATTTTATTTTATCATATAAAAAGTAATATTTAAATTGCACATATTTTTTGAAGCACAAAGCTATGTTTACATATTTGCGGCATTTTTTAACTTCTTTTTATTTTCTAGTTAAAAAACTACCAATTCTCAAATTAGTCCGAAGGCCTTGCCGGATTACTCAGTATTGAATACTAGATTTAGGATTTCTGTTAAAATTTTAAATATTTATTTTTTATATTCGCCTTTCGCTTTATCGGCCTAAATTGAGTTTAATTTTAATAATTTAAAGAAGTGTAAAAATACTTAAACTTTGTTACATTTTTTACAAAAATAGAAGCGTTCCAAATTTCGAGCAATTTTTGAATTTGTTACTCTAGGGTAACTTAGAGTTAGAGAATTTTAATTTACAAAAGTTATTTTAATATTTCAAGCCTACTTACTCTCTCTATTTGCGGGAAATTTACTTTTTGTTTGCTTGCCTTTAAAATTCTCGCATCCCAGTGAGTTTTCAACAAATGAAGTTGTGTTTGTAAGCCCTCTAATATTATTGGGTTTTGCGATTCGTCTTTTTGCAGGTGGATTAATAGCTAAAATTATATTTATCATAATTATGTTTGCGCTTTTTCTGTTATTTAGACCTTGCAAGCTAATACTATTTTGCGGACTGTAAAGAGCCAATGCTTATGTTATGCGGCATACTTATTATACTCTCGCCAGTGATTTTTTTTTGCCGTTTATAGTTCCTTTAATGTATATGCTAATTCAATATCGGTTTAGTGATACTTAGCTTGCGGTTTGCTAAAACAAAACTAAGAGCAAATTGGACCATAAGAAAGCTTTTTAAGCTTATGAGTTTGGACTCATGACGTTATTTCAGAAAACGTGCATTTTAGATTTTTTATTATTAAGCTATTAAAAAACTAAAAAATAAAGTTTAAAGTTATTAAAGATTTCCAATCTGGCTAAAGTCTCGTTGCTTAGCATCTCTGTTCGGCGCTTTTTTAGCAATTTTTTCAGTTTCTTGAAGGTAAATTGCAATATGCAATGAAACTTTCAAATAGTTGATCTTATTCCAAATAATATTGTTACAAATTTATTGTGCTTAATAAACGCAACTTAAAAATTTGTTCTTAACTTCTATTTAATGCATATTTGCTTTAGATATTTATAAGAAGCATATAATGTAAAATTTACATTACTTGCATTTAAAAACCAATAGTGGACATTTCAGAGTTTTACTTTTATATAAAAAAGCAAGCATGTGTTAAATTTTTGGGCAGAAAACTTAAAAAAGTAAATTTTTGAAATTTTTTATTTGTGAAATTGTCTCAAGATATAGTAGGTAAAATTTGCATTCAAAATTGCTTTGGAATGTTATTGCGCCTATTTGGGGTTAAAGTTTATGCAAGGTATAGCTTTAAAATCCGTCACTCTTTGAAATTTTCAGAAATTTGCTATTATGTTTTTACGATAAGTTCCGATAGCAATCTCCAATTAATTTTAATCCTATAGTAAGGGATATATGGTACCCGGTAGGCACAGAACCGGAGGGCTGGCCAACATCTTCCCGGCTTTCCTCCGCCTTCCGGGTACTTCCATTTCCAATTTTAACCTTTTGCAACTTTAATTTAGAGCGCATGAGGGCAAAAATGCAATTTTGCGTAAAATCTGTCTGAAAGCTTGACAGGTGCTTAAGCGATAAGCGTTTAATTTTATTGAAAAATTAAATCCCAATCTCAATATATTTACATTAAAAGTCTCAAAGATTGCCTGCAAGCGTAAATTGTAAAAAATCTGATTATAATTCCTATTCCCGGATAAATGTTGTTTGTTCTGTGAGTTATTGAAAGATATTCAATTTTATCTGTTATTTATAAAAGGGCTTAATTGTATTATTTAATCCATTTTTATACCAGTAAAACAAGTTGAAATCCTTAACTATTTAATTTCTATAGGTAAAAGCACTTAATTGTCAGATAATTTTAAGCTGAAATTCTATATCTTCGTGGAAATTATTTTATATTTTTAAGCCGCGTACGCCTTGAGACATTTTTTTGAACCTCGATTTATGTTACTGTAATGCAGCTTTTTTTGTAAAATTTCTTGAAGATAATTTCGCGAGAGTACAAGCTAGGAATCGTCTCAGGAGCTTGGATAGAGCTCGTTCGGAGCTCTGCTATGAGTTTCAAAAAGTCACTTTTATATATGCGCTTATTTTAGGATGTTATATTATCTTTGCAGAAAAAAGTTCTTGAGAAAGATCTAAAACTTCTCGGGCTTCGCGTAGGGAAAGGCGGTCTTTCATGTCAACATGTCATAGATAATATGGAATATTTTGACAAAATGAAAATCAGATGCAAGAGTGTAATAACAGAGGGCGGGTACACATGAATGAACGCAAGATTGTACCTCGCTGAAACGTTGCAAAAATTCTTTAAGGATTAAAAGTTATGAAAAAAATTCTACTTGGCATAGCCTTATTAATTTCAAGCTTTGCGCTTGTCGTAGCTCAGCACATGCCACAAAGCCGCATAGAAAGCGCTAGTATTTACAGCGAGATATTAAATGCGGACCGCGCCTACACGGTATTTTTGCCCGCGAGTTTCGATGTTCAAAAAGATAGAAAATACCCGGTTTTATATCTCCTTCACGGAATGTGGGGGAACAATTTAGATTGGGCAAATCAGGGACGGGTAAAGGACGTTATGGATAGGCTCCTTGCAAGCGGCGAAGCATGTGAAATGATTATAGTTACTCCAGATGCCGGCGGGGGAGATCCTAATGTATTTCAAAACGGCTACTTTGATATGCCTAACTGGAAGTACGAGAGCTTCTTTTACGAAGAATTTTTGCCGCATATAGAAAAGAAGTACAGAGTTTATGGGCAAAAGAGCAAGAGGGCAATAGCGGGGCTTTCTATGGGCGGCGGCGGAGCTACTTCATACGCCCAGCGTCACCCCGATATGTTTTGCGCAGCCTATACGATGAGTGCACTAATGGATATTCCGGATGCCGGAGCTAGCAATCCGCAGGGAAAGTTGGGGATTTTGACTCGCTCGGTAATAGAAAATAGTTGCGTAAAATATGTGACAAGCGCCGACGAAAAAAGAAAAGAGGCCTTGCGCACAATTGCTTGGTATGTCGATTGTGGCGATGACGACTTCCTTTTAGATCGCAATATAGAATTTTACCGCGCAATGCGAAAGGCCGGAATCCCCTGCCAATTTAGAGTGCGCGACGGAGGCCACGACTGGGAATATTGGCACTCTGCGCTGTATGAGTGCCTGCCATTTGTAAGCAGAAATTTTCGCAAATAGGAAGAAGCGTTTTTTGATTATTTACCAATGCTGCTTTTGTCTCGGGCTGCTCTAATCTAGAATCAATTTGAATTAAATAAGATCTAAAATATGAAGAAATTAAATGCTCTATTACTGATGCTGTTAGCCTGTGTGGCCACATATGCGCAAGATAAAAACTTCCACATATATCTGTGCCTTGGGCAATCAAATATGGAGGGCAATGCAAAGCCCGAAGCAGAGGATTTTGATGGGATTGACGAGCGCTTTAAAATGATGGCTGCCGTTGATTTTCCAGATTTAAAGAGAAAGCAGGGGAAGTGGTACAAGGCGGTTCCGCCATTGGCGCGCGGCTATACGGGGTTAACTCCGGCGGATTACTTTGGGCGCACAATGGTAGCAAACCTGCCGCAAAAAATAAAAGTGGGCGTAATAAATGTTTCAGTAGCCGGATGTTGCATTGAGCTATTTGACAAAGACAAGTTTGAGGAGTACATAAAGACTCAACCGGACTGGATGAAAAACATTGTAAAGGACTATGGCGGCAATCCTTACGAAAGGTTAGTGGCGCTCGCGAAGCAAGCAAAAAAGCAGGGTGTTATAAAAGGTATATTGCTTCATCAGGGAGAATCAAACGGCGGCGATAAACAGTGGCCGGAAAAGGTTAAAATTGTTTACGAAAATTTGTTAAAAGATTTAAATCTGAGGGCAAAGGACGTTCCGCTACTTGCTGGAGAACTTGTGAATGCCGACCAAAATGGAGCATGCGCAGGAATGAATGAAATTATCGACACCTTGCCGCAAGTTATTCCGACAGCCCATGTCATTTCCTCCAAAGGGTGCCCTGCAAATGACGACAAATTGCACTTTGCAGCTCAAGGTTATAGAATACTCGGCAAGCGATATGCCGAGACTATGCTAAAGCTACTGGGGTATAAATATAAAAATTGACAATTAACTGTTTTATTATAAAGCTCCATCTTGTTGTGTATGATGGAGTATGGGAAAGCGGATTTTTTTATTTATAAACCTATTGTCAGTTTTATTGTCGTCTGTTTTGCTTGCATCGGGAGAGGGACGACCACTTAGGGAAGGCACTTTTGATCTTCCTGAAATGTTTAAAAATCCGCCTAATGGTTACGGCGAGGTTCCCTTCTACTGGTGGATGGGCGACAAGCTCGAGCGCAAGCATATTCTCGCGCATTTAGAAGAGTTAAAAGGCAAGGGTATTCAAAGTCTGCAGGTAAATTACGCCCACAGCGATAAGGGGGGATATTTTTGGGGGCTTACATACCGCTCGGATCCTCCTCTTATGAGCGATGAGTGGTGGGATTTGTTTGCTTGGTTTAAGAGTGAAGCAAACAAGCGAGGTATGAGCGTAAGCCTCAGCGACTACACCCTCGGGCTGGGGCAGGGCCAGTTTCTAGATAGAGCGCTGGCAGAAGATCCCGCCTTGAGGGCGCAGGTCTTAAATGAGTTTAAGGCGGAATTTAAAGACAAATTAAATGTAAAATTGCCCTGCAAAAAGCCGCTTTGTGCGGCAATTTATTCAATTGCCTCCGACGGCAAACTCTTGCCAAATACGCGTGAAAATGTGAGCAAGCTTGTCGATGCAGATGGTTTTTTAAAATTAGAGCGCAGAGGCAGGCATATTCTTGTATGCGTCTATCCTCAGCTTATTGAGGTTTCGTATGATCCCACAAATCCGGATTCAGGAAAGTTGTATATAAAGCATTTCTTTGAGGAATTTGAAAGGAGGCTGGGTGGGTGCAACGGACTCAATTTTTTCTTTAGCGATGAATTGGATTTTAGAATCGAGGGGCGCTTTGTTTGGAGCGAATACTTGCAGTCCGAATTTAAAAAAGCTAAGGGCTACGATATTGGCAATTGCGCGGATTTGCTTTTTGTAGATTACCCCGATTTGTCTGCGAAAATAAAACTCGATTATAACGACGTATTTGTGAGCTTGTCTGAAAAGAATTTTTTTAAACCGGTGTATGATTGGCACGAGTCAAGAGGAATGATATATGGTTGCGATCACGGCTCGAGGGGGAAAAAAGTAGATGAATTTGGCGACCATTTTAGGATTATTAGGTGGAATCAGGGGCCGGGTTGCGACCAGCGCACGGGGAATCGGATCTAATAAAAAACAAGGTTGCCTCTTCGATTTCTCACATGTACAAGCGACCGCGCGTCTGGTTGGAGGGCTTTTACGCCTCGAATTGGGGGCAGACTCCGCAGCATCTGTCAAACGCAATATTTTCCAATTTTGCGATGGGGCAGAATTTGCTTAGCCTGCATGGTTTGTATTACTCCACAATGGGTGGCTGGTGGGAATGGGCCCCGCCTTGCAATCACTTTAGGCAGCCCTATTGGAAGGAGATGCCCACACTTTTAAAATGTGTGCAGCGCCTGAGTTTTCTGCTTTCGCAGGGAACTCACAGGGCGGATATAGCGATAATGTATCCGCTTGAGCCTAAGGTGGCGGGGTTCGGAACAATGTCTGTAGATCTAGCATTCGGCTTGGCGGATAGACTGTATAATTCCGGGCGCGACTTCGATTTTATGGATGCTGAATCCATAGAGCGGGCAGAGTATGGCGATGGAAAGATAAAAGTGTCGGGCGAGGAATTTGAAGTTCTGATTATACCCGCTATGGAGGCAATGCGCCAATCGACGCTCGAAAGTCTGGCAAGCCTAGCAAGGGCAGGAGCGCGAATCTGGTTTCTAAAGACTACTCCAAAAGTCTCGGACTGGCTAGAAAACTTTCCGGGGGGCAATCAAATTTCCGAACTTGAGAGATCTTCTGCGGAAGATATTGTAAAGAGCATGCTTAAACTTGAATCAGTGAGAGTGTTTAACAATTCTGATGAACTCATTGAATCTATGGCTAAATCATTTCAGGCGGATTTTAAGATTTTGTCTGGCAAAGTTTCAAACCCGCGAGTTTTGCATAGGAATATAAACGGAGATGATTACTATTGCCTTTACAATATTCCTGCAGGCAGTGTCTGCGAATTTAGGGCGGAAGGCAAAGTTACCTTGCTCGATCCATTTAGCGGTAAAGAGCGAGACATAAATGTAATTTGCCAGCAAAATGGAGTAAGTACCATCAGCACTCCGTTAAATAGCACGGATTTTCAAATTCTTAGATTTAATAGGCACAAGAAAGCGACTTTCGCAAAATCAACATTAAATAGTGAGAAATTTTTGAGCTCACAAGAGCTTTCCGGCAAGTGGAATTTCTATTTTAAGCCCGTATTAGACAATAGCTGGGGAGACTTTGAGTGGCCGCCTAGCAATGAATTAATCGGACCGCAAATACGCTTTGTAAGAAGCCGACAAAATTTAGATGCAGGTAATGAAAAATCCGAACTAGAGCAAATCGGCTTTTCCTCAAAATTCCTAATTTTGGGACCGCTTGAAAAGCCTATTTTAACTTCTAATGCAGACGATATTTTAGAGTGCTTTGCGGAAAACTCAGCGGAATTAAAAATTTCAATGCGCTTCGGCGTTTTGGGTGATAGCGCCCACCAGGGATACCACGGGCTAAAGGCTGAAATAAGCGACTACTTTATAAGGCTCGGAAAAATTGTTGTCGGCGACACATCTATGATTAGAACGGCAGAAAATGCCGGCAACTACTACTATTTATACACGAAAGTTTACGCCCCGCGCGACGGCTATTTCAAAATTCTAACGGGCGATATGAGGCCGGGAGAAATATTCTTAAACGGAGAATTGATTGATATATCATCAAGCTCGGCTCTCCTGCGCCGCGGGGCAAATGAATTGATATTGCGCTACGATTCTCATGGAGCAACTCACTTTTTATTTTGCGATACTGATGCGCCGGATACTCAATTTGAATTTGCAATCAAGCAGGCGCCTCTTTCCATGTCTTGGAATGGCAAGAAAAATATTTTGCCCTTTGATGCGATCACAGATTTTTCAAGCCCAATAATCTTAAGTTTTGAAAGCGCTCCGGCCTTGAAGGAGTTTCAGTTTACAATAATGGGCGATGAAGTGAAGGTTCTTGTCAATGGAAAAGCTGCTGAATTGTATCTACTTTCTGTCGGCGATGACTCGGCAAAAACATACAAGGCGAGGGTGGGGAATGTGTCGAAGGGAACATCTAATGTGGAAATTTCCGTAAATAAACCAATGCCGGGATTCGGTGCTGCGGCAGCTTTGAGGGGCTACATAAGGCAAACTTGCGCAGTGGGTGAAATCGAATTATCGTCTTGGGATAAGTTTGAGGGAATGCGCACTTACTCGGGCGGAGCTGTTTATTCCAAGCAGTTTGAACTCAGCCGAAATTGGGTTGGCAAACGCATTGAGCTTGATCTCGGCAAAGTTGGCGGACTGGCACGCGTGCGCTTAAACGGGAAAGATGCCTCTGTGAGCTTCTATCCCCCTTGGATATTTGACATAAGCGACCTTGTTAAGGAAGGTAAAAATATGCTCGAAGTAGAGGTTTTCAATACTGCCGCAAATCACTATATAACAATACCCACAAAATACAGGGGCAGCACTTTATCTGGGCTATTAAGCACGCCGCGCTTGAATTGCTACGGCAGAAGTTGCGACATGGTAGGATCCAATCCCTAACTATTTTACATTGCATAAAAGTACACAGAGCTTTCTTTAGTTTCAAGTTTTTAAGAGCATAAATCGGGGATAGTCACTTGTAGAATGCGGCGTTTTATATGCTTTGAATCTCTTTAATTTTTTGAGCTCTAGCCAAAGAATGTGGAGTGACGGAAAGGGGCTAAAGGTAATTTTGCAATGCGCATCTCTCATTAAATGAGCTATTGGCCAAACTTTGAAAATTACAGATTTGGAACGCTCGTGGGAAGCGGTGTGAAACTATGAAAGACCATTTGTCAAAAAAACGCTATTCCACAACCTTTGGTGTTGACCCAAAAAATCTCGCTATTTCACAAGAAGTGCATTTGACCCGATTTCTTCTTAATTTTTAGGCCTCTGCAACATATCGCAAATCATAAACTCTTTATTTTGCAAAAAAAATGAGCCGGTTTGCATTTGCAAACCGACTCCTAAATTGGTGCTCAGGACGGGACTTGAACCCGTAAGCCATAGGCATACGCCCCTCAAACGTACGTGTCTACCAATTTCACCACCTGAGCGTTTGTTTTTAAAGCCCTCCACAATACCGATGCAGCCCTTCTTGGCAAGAAAATTTTTCAGATTTTTTTATTTAAAATTTATCGCTCAATTTTATTGGCTTTTTTACCGAGGCATTGCTACAATGGGTCGGTAATTTAACAATCGTAAGAATTTGGAGTGTAAAATGGCTAAACTTATTTTAATTAGGCACGGGCAGAGCGTGTGGAATTTAAAAAATGTATTCACGGGCTGGACCAACGTAGAACTTTCGGAAAATGGAGTAGATGAGGCCAAGAGGGCGGGGCAGGCGCTAAAAAATGCAAATATTAGCTTCGATGTTGCCTTTACGTCCCTTCTTAAAAGGGCTGTGCACACATTCAATTTAGTTGCGCAAACCTGCGATCTTGACTGGGTCGAGCTTCATAAAACTTGGAGGTTAAACGAGCGCCACTACGGGGCTTTGCAAGGCCTAAATAAGGCTGAAGTTGCGGCTAAACACGGAGAGGAACAAGTGCACATCTGGCGCAGAAGCTACGATGTGAGACCCCCGCTTTTGAGCGATTCCGATAAGAGAAATCCAAAGTTTGACCCTATGTACGGTAATCTAGATGCATCTTGTTTGCCGCTCGGAGAGTCTCTCAAGGATTGCATAGCGCGCACTATGCCTTATTGGTACGATATGATAGCCCCAAATCTCATAAACGGCAAAAGCTGCATAGTGGCCGCCCACGGAAATAGCTTGAGGGGGCTGGTAAAATATCTGGAGAACATAGGCGATTCCGAAATATCAAATCTGGAAATTCCTACGGGAGTTCCCATTGTTTATGACTTTGATAAGAATCTAAAAATTTTAGGAAAAAGCGTACTTAAATAGCCAAAAAAAGGGGCACCGCAAGGTGCCCTTTTTAATTTGAACGAAAATCTTAGCGCTCCTCGTAGTTTGGCTTTACCGTAGCGTTAATTTCCTCAACGAGCTCCTTTGGCAGGGTATCCTCATCGTATTTGTTCTGAAGCCCCAACCAGAAGCTAATTGGAAGCCCAAAATAGCGCGACAGGCGCAAGGCGTACTCGGCACTTATTCTAATTCTGCCGCCGAGCATTGCGCTAAAGCAAACTAGGGGAATCCCCAAGCCTTCGGCAACCTCTTTTTGCGTTATATTGCGCGGGGCGATAAAGCGCGTTATAATTATATCACCCGGCAAGGGAACCCTATTTTTGTCGGCTCTCTTGAGGCTAGGTCTGCCCCTGCGTGGACGTTTCATTGACTTGTTTTTTACGCTATTCATAACTTTTTGTAGGAATAAATTTTGAGCTATTAATAGAAAATGCTAGGAGCGCGCACTCTCGCGACACCCCAGACAGCGCATCTGGCAAAGCCTAAGTTGCGGACGCCAATCGCCGTTTTATAAGAGCTTTGACTAGCCTTTCTTAGAAATGTTCAAAAAAAATTAAGAAACTATATATATTTTATTCTTTCGCCGCTGCAAACTTGCAAATTTTAAATTTAACCCGCTTTAAAAATCGCGACAAAGCCGTTAAGTTATGAATTTCTCCTCTCTAAATCTAGCAGTGTTTTTTTTATTTCAAGCCCTCCTCCGTATCCCACCAACTTGCCGTTTGAACCTATTATTCTATGGCATGGTATGAATATTGGTATAGGATTTCTGTTGTTTGCCATTCCAACGGCTCGCGTAGCTCGGGAATTGCCGCTTAGTATTGCAATCTCTTTGTAGCTTGAAGTCCTGCCATACTCAACTTTTAGAACATTTCTCCACACTCTCTTCATAAATGCGGTTCCATCGGGCTTTAAGGCTATGTCGAACTTTTTCCGCTTGCCGGCAAAGTATTCGTCAAGCTCTCTGAAGGCTTCCTCGGCGACGCTTGGCATGGGAAGTTCAAGATCTGCCTCGGAGCAACTTTGGTTTAAGGTCAATTTTGTCACGCATTCTCCGTCGCACTCAAGCGATACTATTCCAATAGGGGTTTTCTTAAAGTAGGGCATATAAAATTCCTCTATTTTCCATGCTACTTAAGTCCGAAAGTTTTTCGAGTAAAATCTTAGATTTTTGATATTTTAAAAATTTCTTAACTTGGTGTGAAAAAGCAAGATGAACTCCGTCTAAAAATAAAATAAAAAAATGTCTTGCCCGCACTTCAAAATCCTGCCTTTATAATATTTTTTTTCTGAACGGATTTTATGAATTGGCTGAGCAACTTGTTTTTTGGCACTGGAATTGCGCATAGCGTGGCAACTTTTGCACTGGTTATATTTGTGGGTGTAGCGCTTGGCAAAATTAAAATAGGCGGTGTTTCCCTGGGAGTTACGATGGCTCTGTTTGTCGGTATTGTTGCAAGCCATTTCAATATGAGGATAGAGCCCGGAGTCTTGCATTTTGTGAAGGAATTCGGGCTTATATTGTTTGTTTACGCAATAGGTTTACAGGTGGGCCCCAGTTTCTTTTCCTCCTTTAAAAAGGACGGGCTTAAAATGAATATGCTCTCAGTATTTCTCGTCCTTGCGGGTGTGCTTATATGCGTATTGCTGCATTTTGTAACAAAAGTTCCCATGCCTACAATGGTCGGTATTTTGTCGGGCGCAGTTACAAATACCCCGGGTTTGGGTGCAGCCACACAGGCCTACATTGACGCAACCGATATTCAGGAGCCGTCGATTTCTCTCGGTTATGCCGTTGCCTACCCATTGGGCGTACTCGGAACTATAGGAACTCTAATTGCCATAAAGTACATATTTAAAATCAATGTTGAAAAGGAGGCGGCTAGCGTTGCCAAGAAGGACGATAGAGATTCTGTAGATGCAAAGCGCGTATCGCTTGTCGTTAAAAATCCTTCCATAGTTGATAAGCCAATAACGGTCTTGAGGCGCCTAATAGGCAAAAACTTTGTAATTTCCCGAATCTGCGGCGAGGACGGCAATATTATAGTTCCGGCCCCGGATTTTAAGCTCAAATTGGGCGATAAAATTTTGGTGATAACTGCATCTAAAGACATAGACGCCGTTACGGCCTTTATAGGAGACAAAATAGACATGTCTTGGGACAGGCTCAAAGCCTATATGGCTGCGAGGCGCATAATGGTTACAAATCCGTCCGTAGTCGGCAAAAAGTTGGGACGGCTCGGCTTGTACGACGGCTTGGGCTTTAATGTAACGAGGGTAAACAGAGCTGGTATTGACTTGGTTGCAGATCCGCACTTAGTCTTGCAGATAGGCGACCGCGTTACGATTGTAGGCAGCGAATCCGCCATAAATAACATTGAAAAACTTCTGGGCAACTCAATGACTAACTTGCGCCATCCGAACATAATACCCATATTTTTGGGTATATTTTTGGGCGTTTTGGTAGGTTCTATACCCTTTGCCTTGCCGGGGCTTTCGCAATCCATGAAGTTGGGGCTTGCAGGTGGGCCTTTGATTGTCGCCATACTTATATCGCGCTTCGGGTACAAGTTTAAGATTGCATCTTACACGACGGTGAGCGCAAACCTAATGCTAAGAGAGCTTGGCATTGCGCTTTTCCTTGCGGGTGTCGGCTTGGGCGCAGGCGAGGGCTTTGTCGATACGCTAGTAAAAGACGGCGGCTATATGTGGGTGCTCTACGGGGCAATCATGACGATAGTGCCCGTATTTGCAACCTGCTTTATAGCGAGAGTTATCTTCAGGTTCGATTACTTTACCATAAT
>URYY01000035.1 GCA_900552245.1 uncultured Opitutales bacterium
GCGGCTTCTGGGGTTTCGGGCTATTTCATCTTCGCCGGCCACAATGGGATGCCGCGTCAGAATTTGGGCAAGTTTTACGCGGTCTTGGACAAAGCTTTTGTCGTGCCTGTCTTCGGGCCTTCCGGCCATTTTCTTAAAAAATCTCTTTACTATCCTATCTTCCAGCGAGTGGAAGCTTATCACTGCCAAAACTCCGCCGCTTGCAAGCGCATCAAAGGCCTTTGGCAGCGCCTCTTCTATCTCGCCAAGTTCGTTATTGACAGCTATTCTAAGCGCCTGAAAACTGAGTGTTGCCGGGTGAATCTTAGAGCGAGGGTCGCGGCCCAGTGTGCGCTCTATTAAATTCGCCAAGTCTGCAGTTCCATGGATTTGCCCTTCCTCCACAGCCTGCTTCATTGCACTTGCAACTTTCTTATAACGCGGTTCCTCGCCGTAGTTTTTTAGAATTTCCTCAAGCTCGTTTAAGGGAGTTTTGCGTATTAACTCAAGGGCGGTGATTCCGCTTTCTGCGTTCATGCGCATATCCAGAGGTCCATCGCTTCTGAAGGAAAAGCCCCTGTCTGCCTCGTCGAGCTGAAAGGAGGATACGCCCAAGTCCATGAGGATTCCGGCGTATCCCCTTGTTTTTAGTTCGTTTAGTTTTGAAAAGTTTAAGCTTGCAAATTCAAATCTGCCGGGGAATTCCTCTTCTAGAGTTCTTGCCCTTAGCTTTGCATCGGCGTCTCGGTCTATCGCGACGAGTTTGCAGTTTGCGCTTTCTAGAATTGCGCGGGAGTGCCCGCCGCCTCCGAATGTGCAGTCTAGATACACTTGGCCGTCTCTGGGCGCGAGCAGTTCTATGGCCTCGCGCTTTAAGACCGGTTCGTGGCCGCTTGTCGCTTTAATTTCACTGTCAGGGCATACGGAGGGCATTTAGTATAATCCTGAAGAAATCTTTTAAAGTTTGGCCGGTTGCGTGGCTTTCTCTGGTCTTGGGCATAGAGAAGTACTCCCAGCTCTTGCGGGGATCCTCTCTGGTGGAGCTCAATGCTCCGGTAGATATAAGAAGTTTTGATAGATTTGCCATAATTAACTCCTTTGCGTTAAATACCCAAGTCTGACATGACGTCGGCGATACTTTCTTCGTTGACGTCTTCATCAACCCATTTTTCAAAGTTTTGCGGGTTCCATATCTGGAAAGTTGCAAGTCCGCCGACAAGCAGCGCCTCTTTTGCGATATTCGCGTAGGCCATCAATTTTTCGGACAGCATTATGCGCCCCTGCTTGTCGCAGCCCAAACTCTCGCCCTTTCTGAAGAGATTTAGAATGACCTTCTGCTTCTGCTGGTTTGCCATACCAATCTCCGAGACCTTCTGGTAGAGCTTTGAAGTCATTTCGGGCGGATAGAGCGTTATTGAGCCGTTCGGATTGGGCAGGGCAAGGTAGGCTTGGTCGGCATCGTCGCCGGAGAACCTCCACTTTGAGGGCACAGTAAGTCGGCGCTTTTCGTCTATTGGACGAGAGTATTCGCCCATATACACCGCTTTTTGCTGATTTGTCTGTGCCATTGCCACTTTCCTTATATTTTACCCATTTACAACCATAATCGCCCATTTTTCCCCACTGTCAACCCATTTTTGCAAAAAAAGGCCTTTTTTTTCGCTTTTTAAAAATTTTTTAGAATTTTTAGATGCGGAAACGCCGCTTTTGTAACATTTTGATTTTTCCGCAAGTTATAGATTAGTTATTTTTGTAACTTAGAAATTTTGCTTTTAGTTTTAAAAATTTTCTCGGATTTTTTTGCCCGCGATTTCTTTGCCGCGATTTTTTTAATTTTTTTGCGCCAAAATTTGGAAAAATTTTCCTGTTTTTTCGCGACAGCTTTTGTTCAAATTTTTGTTGTTTTAAGGGCGGATTTTTAATAGCATGCCTCTATGAACAAAGATTTTTCTCAGAACCTATTCTTGCAGATACTATTAGCCTTTCTTGTTCTGCTTTTTATTTGGTCCGGAATAGAGCCCTTTAGCAGGGGGATTTGGTATGTCGAAATATCGAGCGTGCTGCTCGTTTTCTTTGCTCTTGTTTTAACATACAAAAGGTTTGCCTTCACAAACTTAAGCTATGCGATTGTCTCTATGTGGCTTGCGCTTCACGCAATAGGCGCCCACTACAGCTTTGAGCGCGTTCCATTTGATTTTATTACAGAGCTCTTCGGCTTTTCGAGAAACCACTACGATAGATTCGCCCACTTCATAATAGGCTTAAATTCTTTTGGAGTTGCGGAGTTTGTCCTCAGAAAGGGGCTTGTTAAGAGTGCGCGCGTTGCGGCCTTTTTTGGGGTAATATTCATAATGGCGCTGGCAAATGCTTGGGAGCTAATAGAGTGGAGCTATGCGGAACTTGACGGCGGAGAGGTCGGTGCCGCATTTTTGGGCTCTCAGGGCGATATTTGGGACGCGCAAAAAGACATGCTTTGCGACACCCTCGGCGCAATTGCCGCAGCCTTGTTCTTTCCCTTCTTTGCGGCAAAGTATCTGGCAAGCCCAAAAATTTAAAGTGCGCCTATTCGCTTTATTTTCAGAAAGTTGAATGGAAGCCTCATCTTATACGCTTGCCATAAATGCGCACATAAGGGCAAACAAAACCCAGGCAGTCGGGCTTATCTCTCGGGCCCGCTTTGTGGATAGCAAAAGCAGCACATAGGCTATCATTCCAAAGGCAAAGCCCTCTGATATTTTAAAAGAGAAGGCTATCATAAGCATGCAAAATACGGCGGGCACAAGCTCCGCAAAATCGTCCACGTTTATCTCCCTAAGCCCCTGCATCATCATAACGCCAACTATTATTAGCGCAGGCGCCGTCGCAACGGCCGGAACCGATTGTATAAGGGGTGTCAAAAATAGCGATAATATGAAAAATACGCCGACGAATATGCTTGAAAGCCCCGTCTTTGCCCCCGCCTCAATACCCGCCGACGATTCCACGTAAGAGCCCGTCGTGGACGTTCCCAAAAGCGCCCCAAAAATAGTTGCGCTTGCGTCGGCAACGAGAGCCTTGCCCATATTCGGCATTCTGCCGTTTTTATCCATTAGCCCAGAGCGCCTCCCCATTGCAATTACAGTTGCAATCGTATCCAGCATATCGAGCATAAGAAGGACAAATATCACCCGTATTGCCTCGTTGAAATTCCTTATTGGATACATGAAATCCAACTTTAAAAAGGTCTCGGATATTCCGTGCGGAAGCGAGAATACTGCATCGGGGACTTTCGCTATTGTATTTCCCGAAGAATCCTTAATTAGAAATGAAAGCAGCGTTATAAAGAGTATGGTAAGGATTATCGCTCCCTTTACTTTTCTTGCCATCAAAACCGCCATTAAAGCCACGCCCAGAAGCGCCAGCATGCACTCGCTCGAGGCCAATTGCCCGACCGTTACAAGCGTTATGTCGTCTTTTACAACTATGTGCGCGCTCTGAAATCCCAGAAATGCGATAAATACGCCTATCCCGCACTGAAGCCCTATTTGCAGCGGCTTCGGAACTCCGTATATTAGCTTTTGGCGTATGCCCGTAACGGATATTAAAAGAAAGAAAATTCCGTTGTAAAAGGTCAGTGCCAAGGCCTGCTGCCAGCTCAGGCCCATTCCCAGGCAAATTATAATCGCAAAGTATGAGTTTGTTCCCATAGCAGGCGCTAGGGCTATGGGCAGGTTGGCAAGAAGCGCCATCATCCAGCAGCCGAATGTTGCAGCAAGCGCCGTGACCGTGAGCACCGCAGCCTTGTCCATTCCCGCATTCGCAAGTATCACCGGATTTACCGCCAGTATGTAGCTCATGGCTGCAAATGTGGTAAGCCCCCCGATAAACTCAGTGCCAAGGCTTGAGTTTCTCTTTGAAAGCTCAAATTTTTTATCTATAAATTTCAAGAACTTCATAGTTTGCAAAAAGCTTAAACGTAGATTTCGACTTCGGCTCTTCCGCCTTTTAGAAATTTTTTTGCGGCTTTTAGCGCGTACGCCGTTGAGAGTGTCGGGTTTTCGTCGGTGTAGGCGAATATATTTCCCTCGCCAACAGACTTTGCCACTTTTGAGGATTTTAAAACTTTCATAATTTCAGGCGATACTTCGCACAAATAGAGCACTCCGCCCCTCTCGCGCATTTGGCTTGCAAGCTCGTCTATGTCGGCTGCGGAACTTGCGTCGAAATTTATGGCGCTTCTTAATTTTAATATGAGAACCTTTATGCTGGGCGATTGGCAAATCCTGCGCACTTGGTCTTGAAATACGTCGCTTGCCCCAAAAAATAGATTGCCTCCCACATGCACTATTGAAATCTCGGGATCTCGTTTTTGCGCGGGGTCTTCGAGCTTGCGCTCCTCGCCGTCGTCGCCTATGGCAACTTCCATAACTTCGGGTGCGCTTGCCTTCTTTAAAAATAGAATTATCGATGCGCACACACCCACGTAAACGGCGTCGTCTAATGACGATACAACGCCCGTGATAAACGTAAGCCAAAATACGAGGGCGTCTTCCCAGGTGCTTCTAAGCGCAAGCCTGAGAGCCTTTCTGCTAAATAGCGAAAATGCTATTACTATCACTACCGCCGATAGCGATGCGCTCGGAATATATCCTATGTAAGAGCCGAACACGAATACTCCAAGCAACATAAAAATTCCGCTAAATAGATTTATAAAGACCGTTCTTGCTCCGGCGTCATTTGCCGCGGCGGAGCGGGTTAGCGAGCCCGATTCAACTGTTGATGAAAATAGCGAGGCCAGCATATTTGCAATCCCAAGCGAAAACATCTCTTGGTTTGTATTTAGCCTCTCGGCATTTTTTGCCGCCATGCTTTTTCCTATTGAAGTCGATTCAATAACGCAAAACAGCGCGACTGCAAGCGATGAAATCGCAAGCTGTCTGAGCGGCACCTGCTTAAAGTCGGGGGGCGTAAATGACCAATCCGAAACGCTTACGCTTGCTATGTAGCTTAAGTCTAAATCGTGGAATTTGCCAAATATTGCGCAAATAGCCGCCGCTAAAATCAGGGCTATGGCTTGCGCAGGCAATTTTTTAAAGAAGATCTTGCAGGCAAATAGTATAGCCAAGGTTAGAGCGCAAACCGATATTGCCTGCACATTGCAATCTCCTATTGCCGATAGCGTTTGCGACAGTTCTCCAAAGAGGTTTGGCGAGCTTTTCTCTATTTCTTGTATGCCCAGTGCGCTGTTTAGTTGGTTTGCGATAATTAAAAGCCCGCCGGCAGTTATGTAGCCTGTTATTACCGTCCTTGAAACGTAGCGGACAAAATTTGTTATCTTTAAGAAGCTTGCAACTATTAAAAATAACCCGACAAAGAATACCACAGCAGATGCCGCCGCGACTCTCTGAGCCTCCGTCTCAAGCCCCATTGACGCAAACGCGCTCATTAACATCACTGCCGAGGCGTTGCTTGGGCCAAACATTATAAAGCGCGACGATGAAAATACAAAAGATACAAAGGCCGCTATTATTCCGCCAAAAAGCCCATATTTTACGGGCAAGCCCGCTATCATAGCGTAGGCTATGCCCATTGAAAACGAAAGCATTGCAACGCTCAAACCCGCCTTCAAGTCGTTTATGGCGTCTTCCTTTGAGCAACTCTTTAAGTTTTTTAGAATTTGAAAGGGATTTATAGAGGCGCTTGTATTTAAATTTCCCCTGATAAAAAAATTCTTCATACAAGGCAAATCCGCTTCAGTTTCTAAAGTTTTTCAAAGGCGTCAACTCTGGCCGGAGGAACGTTTAAATAAACTTTCTTGCAGGCCACATGCCCCATATTCTTAAAGCCGACTTCGCTGGGGCTGCGGTTTAAATTGTAGGTAAATTGTATGAATCTCCCCCCCTTTGGCAGTGCGGATTCCGATTCAGATATGATTTTTTCTCCAACTTCCTTTGGCAGGCTGAGAAAGGGCAGGCTAGATACTATGGCGCAAATCTCTCGCTCGTCTGCGCTAATGAGCTTTCTTAAGTTTTCGGCACTATCGTTTAAGATTGCGACATCCGGAAACCTTCTTTCCAAGACTTCGCAAAGCCCCTTGTCAAACTCTATGCAGTATAGGTTTTTTGCCGGTATTCCCGCCTTTAGAAGCTGAGCCGTCACAGGACCAGTTCCCGGTCCTAGCTCCACAACTATTGAGTTTTGCCTAAATTGCACAAATTGCGCCATTGCGCGCCCTAAGAACGACGAACTTGGCAAAATTGAACCGGTAAAGCGGGGCTTTGAAAAGAACTTGCCCGTAAATTTTAGAATGTCGCCTATGCTGCTTCTTTTCATATCCTTAGGTGTTTGGTTGGTATATATCGTGCAATCTTATAATTCCAAGCGCGCGGTTGTCGGCGTCTACTATGGGCAGGACCGATAGCTTTGACTTTCTCTCCTCCATGAGTTTTACCGCTTCTGCAAGGCTAGCTTCGGGCGATACTTTTATGGGGTTTTTTGTCATAATTTCAGCGGCCGTAACGGTATCTAACTCTATGTGCTGCTGCAAGAGCCTTCGTATGTCGCCGTCTGTTATTATTCCCAAAAGTTTCTTATTCTCATCAATTATGCAGGCTGCGCCCAAGGGCTTTTGGGTCATTGCAATCACGCTTTCGCGCAGGGTGGATGTAGGCGGAATAAAGGCGCACTCGCTCTCCTTATGCATTACGTCTTAGGTTCTTGCCCAGTTGCCCCGCAGGGTGGCGTATGGCAAAATCCTCCTTCTTA
This sequence comes from uncultured Opitutales bacterium, assembly GCA_900552245.1. Classification (GTDB taxonomy): domain Bacteria; phylum Verrucomicrobiota; class Verrucomicrobiia; order Opitutales; family Intestinicryptomonadaceae; genus Intestinicryptomonas. The sequence goes on from URYY01000035.1 coordinate 6,724, forward strand.
AAGCCGCGCGCGCTCATTAGGGCGCAGGCTATTGCATCTCCCATGGCAAGTGCGAGCGTAGAGGAGCTTGTCGGGACAAGCCCCAAGGGATCGCCCTCGCAGGCTACGCTAGCGTCTATAACTACGTCCGCAAGTCTAGCCATGGGTGAGTCCACATTGCCAACTATAACTATGAGCTTTGAATTAAATTTCTTTAAAACAGGCATTACGCGCATGCACTCCAATGTGGCTCCGCTTTTTGAAATCAGTATGGTCGGATCGCCCGGCTCGTATATTCCGAGGTCTCCGTGCACGGCTTCGGCCGCGTGCATAAATACGGCGGGAGTTCCGGTGCTTGAAAATGTAGCCGCGAGCTTTTGCCCCACAAGGCCGGATTTTCCCACTCCACAAATCATGAGCTTGCCCTTGTGCTTTAGTATTATTTCAACCGCGTCTTCAAAATTTTTATCGAGTCTTTGCACTGCCGAATTTAAAGCTTCGGCTTCGCATAGCATCAGGTGCCTTGCGGCTTGCATGTACTGTTTGCTCTTATCCATCTTAGTGCTTCTTTAAAAGTTCCTCGGCGTGCGCAAGGTCTTCGGGGGTGTCTATGCCAACAACCTTGTAGTCGCTCTCAACAAGTGCAATTTTTATTCCGGCGTCGACAAATCTTAGCTGTTCAAGGCTCTCGCAGAGTTCGAGCCGGCTTCTAGTAAGTTTTGAATATTGCTCTAGAGCTTGCTGGGTATAGCCGTAAATGCCTATGTGCTTTAGATACTTAGTTTTCTCAAGCCATTCGGCCTCGCTCTTTGCACCGCGCACATAGGGCAGGGGGGAGCGGCTAAAGTAGATTACTTCACCGCTTGAATTAGTTAGAACTTTTACGTTGTTTGGGTTAAAGAGTTCCTCCGTATCGCAAATGGGCGTTGCGGCTGTGGCTACTTGGCAGCCCGTCTTTTCGTGCAATTCAAATATGGAGTCTATTAGAGTCGGCGGAATGAAGGGTTCGTCGCCCTGGACGTTTACTATAAACTTTGCGTCAATTTTAGGCATAGCCTCAACTATGCGCTCCGTGCCGTTTTGGCAGGTGGGGCTTGTGAGTATGCAGTTTGCGCCTATTGATGTTGCAAAGTCTTCAATTTCTTTTGAGTCTGTCAATATGAAGGCCTTTTGGGCTTTTTTTGACGATGCGCACTTTTCGTAAACTCTCTCCAAAACGCGCTTGCCACCCAGCATTGCGAGGGGCTTTCCGGGAAAGCGCGTCGAGGACATTCTCGCAGGGATTGCTATCGCCGTCAGTAGCATTGCCGTTTTAAAAATCAGGTTTTGCCCCTTAGTCTCATCAACTTTGTTCCAAAAATCGTTGTACTCGTCCATGCCATTAGCGGGCTTATATATGTGTATAAAGTAGAATAGAACCGCTGCCAGAATCATCAAGACAAGTCCGAAAATCCTGAAGAACATCTTGTACTTTCTAAGAGATACGCCCCACATATTCCAAGACGAGCGCGAGTAGGAGTCTTCGTAGGAATCGCTACTTCTTATTAAGAAAGCTATGCCGAAACTTGCGGGTACAACCCAAATGGCAATTTGCAATATTGACAGAATTATGTCCTTCATTTTAAAGATATGAGAAAAATATAGTAAAACTTAAATTCTTAAGCACACAACTATCTATATTCACTTGGCTTATTCGTCAATGTTTTTACTTTCCAGAAGCTGTTTTTTGGCCGACAAAAATATGGCGGCAGATTTTCTGATGCTAAAGCTAAGCTGCCGTTTTTCGGAGCCCTTTTTGCGCATCTACGATTGGGCTGAGCGCTCGGCAACTTGCGGATATTCGCAAAGCGTTGGCGATTTTTCGCGCGAAAGCCTGTGTGGCCTGGATAAACTCGTGAGAAGGCCCGTTGGCGGCGGCCTTGTAATACACGAGCTTTGCGATATAACTTACGCACTGTCAGTTCCCGCAAATCACGAATTTTTTCTGACGCGCCCGTTGCTAAGCTATGCGCTTTTGCACAAAACTATAGCTCTTTGCCTTGCGGATTTTGACTGCCACTGCTCTTTGAATGTGTCGGATTCTCCGCGCGCAAAAACAGAGCCAGCGCAGTGCTTCAAGTATCCGAGCGCGAATGATTTGATGCTTGGCGGGGGTATCCAAAAATTAGCGGGGGCAGCCCAGCGCAGAACTCGAGATGGGCTTTTGGTTCAGGGCAGCATAAAACTGCCCTCTGCAATATCCGACAAAAAGCAGGAAGTGGAGGCTAAACTATCGCTTGGCCTTTCGGAAATGCTAAATTCCGATTTTAAGCTTGCCGATTTTTCTGATTACATAGGCAAACACGAACTTGCAGAGGCGGCCGAGGGCTTTCCTTTTATATATATTTAGGCAAAAAAAATGGGGGCGATTTATTGCCTCCATTTCTTTTACACCGCCAATTTCTAACTTTTTTCTACCGTGTAGCTTTCTATATTGTACTTTTTATAGATTTTTTCCAGAGCGTCTGCATTGTCGGAAATAAGCAGGAGCTTGTCTCCGGCTTGCAGGCTGGTATTGCCTTGCGGGACAAAGAAGTTGCCGCCTCTTTTTACCATTACAACCAATGTGTTCTCGGGCAGCTTCATTTCCATTAGCATTGAGCCGTTTTCAAGCATTTCAGGAACAACGACAATTTCAGACATGGTTGATTTTATGTCTTCCGACAGCTCTACTCCAAATTCGGTTCCGTCCAAGCCGGAGTCTTGTATTAGCCCCAGCTTCTTTGCCGCATAGGCAACAGTGCTACCCTGGAATATAAAAGATAGGATAGTTATAAAGAAGACTATATTAAAAATTATGTGCGACTTCTCTATTCCGTCAATTAGCGGGTAAGTTGCAAATATAACTGGAACTGCACCCTTTAGCCCCACCCAGCAGATATATAGCTTTTCCTTAAAGCGCATTTTAAAGGGAAGCAGGCAGAGCAATACGCTCAAGGGCCTGCCAAGCAACATCAAAAACGCCGCTATTGCAACCGCTATCCACATTATATCCAAGAGCTGGTGCGGCTCAACCAAAAGGCCCAACGTAAGGAACATCACAATCTGCCAAAGCCATGTGAAGCCGTCGAAGAAAGTTGTTATCGAGTGCTTGTGGACTATTTTTGCGTTTCCTACAATCAAGCCCGCCACGTAAACTGCCAAGTAGCCGTTGCCGTTTAGTTTGTCGGTCACAGAAAAGCAGAATGTCACTAGCGAGAGCAGCAGGATTGAGTAAAATGACGTGTTTTCTATATTTATTTTATTTATGATAAACACTGCTATTTTTCCAAAAGCAAAACCAAGCGCTCCGCCCAAGACCATCTGCACGCAGAATTGAGAAAAGGCCGAGGAAAAGTCGCTGCTGCTCTGTTGTATTATAGAAATGCAGATTATTGTAAGCACGTAGGCCATGGGGTCGTTTGAACCGCTTTCCAATTCCAGCGTGGAGCGCAGGCGCTTGTCTATGTGTAGCCCCCTCGAACGCAGCAGGGAGAACACCGTGGCAGAATCTGTTGAGGCCATTACGGACGCAAGTAGCATAGATTCCGGAAAAGTGAATGCCCTGTGCCCTCCGAGTATGACACTTGTAAGAAACCATATAAAGCTTCCCGTAAGTAGCGCCGTAAATAAGACTCCCAGCGTCGATAGCACTATTCCTTGCCCGAGCACGGGCCGTATGGAGGAATACTTTGTGTCCATACCGCCGGAGAACAAGATTATACTCAGCGCTATAACGCCTATAAACTGCGCCGTCTGAGGGTTTGAGAATTTTATGCCAAGCCCGTCGCTGCCCATGAGCATTCCAACTCCCATAAAAAGCAGCAAGACCGGCAGACCTATCTTGTATCCCGCCTTGCCCGCCAATATGCTCAAAAACAGCAGTATCGACGCCACCATCAATACATTTTCGGACGTCACCAGAAAATCCGAGAAACTTTCCAATATCGCAAAAATCATAGTTTAGCTTTCCGAAATTTTACAGTATTAGCATCGCATCCCCATAAGAGAAGAAGCGATAATTTTGTCTTATAGCCTCCGAGTAAATTTGCTCTAGAATTTCGACACCATTTTCCCGCCCAGGTGCCAAAAAAGCTCCGACTAGGCACATCAATGTTGAGCGAGGCAAGTGGAAATTTGTTATCAGAGCGTCCGCCGAAATTATCTTTTGCGGCGGATATATAAATAGGGACGCGCTGCCCACATAGCTTTCCGACTCATTTAAATGCGGATTTTTTCGCATAAAATCTTCCGAGGCTCTGAGGGAAGTCGTGCCCACGCAGAGGATTTTATCATTCGGATTTCTCAGCGCCTCTATAGTCTGGGCCGGGATTTCGTAGAGCTCGCTATGCATCTTGTGCTCTTCAACAAGGTCTGTCTTTATTGGTTGAAAGGTCCCAAGGCCAACATGCAGTGTCAATTCGTGGAATATGTGGCCCTTTTTAGCAAGTTTTGAATCAAGCTCTTTTGTGAAGTGAAGCCCCGCCGTAGGGGCCGCAGCGGCCACCCTCTTGGACGGGTTTGCGTACACAGTCTCGTAACTGAGATTATCACGCTGCCTATCGTAATCCGGGCTCTTTTGGTCTCTTTGTATGTAGGGCGGCAGCGGAACTGCACCTATGCTTTCGCTTAGTGCAATTACGCTATCAAACTTATTTTCAACAAATTCGACAATAGCTTGCCCATCGTCAAACTTTTCTAAGACCTTTGCCTTAAAAAATCCCTCCTTTAAGAAAGTAGCTCCAAGCGGCAGCCTTTTGCCCGGGCGCAGCATAACCCGCCATTTAGCTCCGTCGACGGGCGTCAGCAATAGGCATTCAACTTCAGCTCCCGATTCTTTCTTTGCAAAAATCCTAGCTTTTAGCACTGCGGCGTTATTCCTTATTATGTGGAATTTTTCCGGCAAAATGTCCGCCAAATCGGAGAATTTGCAGTGTGCTATGCTGGCGTCTTTCCTATTAAAGACAAGCAATCTAGATTGGTCGCGCCTTTCGCACGGAAATTGCGCAATCTGAGATTTCGGCAAATTGTAATCTAAAGAGTCCGTATCCATTTTTTACGATACAAAACCCGCTATGTTTCACAAAAACCCGATTAGGTCAACACCTTAGCTTGTCGCAATAGCAATAAATTTCCCTACTGCAAGCCCAAGAAGCTCCTTATGCGCTCTGCAATGTTTCTAACTTCCTGCTCGCTGCGCTGTGGCTTCTGCTCGTCCTCCCAGAGTTGCGGATCTTCCGTGTCAAGGCCTATGTTTCGGCGCAAGACGTATGCGACCGAATTTACGGCATCTCTCATAGGAACATCTCCAGAGTCATTAAAAATTATATCCGCCTGGTGCAAATAGTGGTCCGCCTGCGGAAGAACCGTACTAGGAATATTCACAAGCGCTTTCATCTCCGGAAATGAGTCGATGAAGGCGGACTTTGTAAGCTTCTGCGAAAGTTTTTTTGCAAGGTCTGTCTTTGCATCGCTTGGCGTGTCAAATATAAGCGTTATAGATATGTACTTAAAGGGGCTTGAGTCTCCTGCAACTGCAATTTTGCAAAGCCCGTCTATCATGCTTTCGCTTCCGCCGCCTGTGTAGCAGAAGTCGAAGAAAGCCACGAACTTTTCGTTTTCAATTACGTTTTTTAATTCGCTTACATTATCTGCGGGGGTATCCATATTCTATTATATCGCCTTATTTTTCGCTTTGTTTTTGTATTTTTTTCTGGGCTTCCATTTTTGCCATATCTTCCGGCGTGAGCAACATCAGCAGCTTTGACTTTTCTATCTCTATCAAATACGAGGTTCCCCCCTTTAGCCCGTATTTTGTAAAGAGCTCCTGCTCGCTCTGCTTAAGCGCTTTTTCAAGTTCGGCAATCTTTTCCGATATTTCCGAGACTTCCTTTAAATTTGAATTGTTGTCTAGGCGCTTTCTAAGTTGGGCAAGCTCGCTTCTGTACGTCAGAGAGTCTCTCAGTACTTTTTGAAATTGCGTATTCTCGCTAAAGCCGTCTATGGAGGTTTTGCGCATGTAGTGGGCGCCGTCCTTGCTAACAATGTCTAGAGGATTTATTTTCTCGCCGCTTTTAAACTGGAATTGCGAAAATTCCTCTTTTGAAATTGGTATGCATATGTTAGTTTTCAAAAACATAAGCATGTAATTGCGCTTGCTTGAAAAGTTGTAGCCGCGCTGCATAGTTTTATCGTTAATGTCAAATTCGTCTTGGAACTGCTTCAGTTGGCGCTCGAGATTTGTCTTGGCCACGGGGTCGCTCTCCTTGCCGATTTTATCTATCAAATCAAGAATCGCTGCGTTTGTGTTTTTCATAATCAGAGTGTTTCTCTGAAACTCCTCGTACTTGGGGTAGTTGTCAAAATTGAAAACTACCATGTAGCTTTTGTCTCCGAATTTAACGATGTCGCCCAGGGCGAGTTCCGGAGATTTTGCAGTTTGTGCGCCCAGAGTGCAGGCCGCAGCAAAAATTGAAAAGAGGTATTTTAAAGCTTTCATTTTCTATTCTTTTATCTTGTAAAGTGAGCCTCCGAGCTTAGCGGGTTTTGAATCGTCGGACTTATCCTTCTGGTCGGAGTCTTTTGAGGCCGAAGTTCCCGTGAAGTCGGCTATTAAAAGTTCGTAGAGCGAATCCAATTCTTCAGGGGTCGACACCGCAAACTCAAGAGTCTTTGAGTGGGTCGTGACAGGGTATTCCTTGTAAACGCTTGTAACCCCCGACAAATTCATCTGCGAAGTATCTTCAATATGTCCCTTTGCCATTTCCGCATAGCTTGCAACTTCAGCTGCCGCTTGAGCTTGGGTCGGCAAAACTTTGCGCATTTTCTCCTTTATTTTTGTCGGGTCTAGCGGAGAGGAATTATAGATTCTTATTTGGGAGTTGCCCGTTGTATCTATCACAATTTCAGACACAAACAAAGTTCCCAAAATATACTCCTGCTTTGAAATTGAAGTTACAGTCGCGGAATTTACATACACTGAAGCGCCGTTTTCAAAGCTTATGCCGAATATGCTCTTTTGTTTTAGCGCATCCTGAGTTCTCTCTGCCGCAAGAGCTTTAAATGCGGCTAAGGCGCTGATAAAAACTGCTATGATAAACTTTGCTTTCATTGTTGCAATTCCCATATAAATTTGAGATGATTTGGGATTATCGTACATTTTATTAAATTTCGCAAGTATTAATGTTAAGCTGCAAAAATTTGACAGTGCGGGTGGGGGATATGTCCGAGCCCATCTTATCAAAAGCCTCTGTATCTTTTAAGGCTGGGGCTATGAACGCCGTGATAGGGCCTTCGGGCTGCGGCAAGACTACGCTTTTAAAGGCAATGATGCGCCTCATTCCGCGCGAGGGGCAGTCCTTTTTTGACTCCGTTGAAATTAAGAGCTCCGAGGAGCTTGCGGGCAAACTTGGCTACGCTCCGCAATTTACCTGCGCCCACCCCAAGCTAACGCTCACAGAGGCGATAGAATCCGCCTTGAAAATCAGCGTGCGCGACAAGTCTCTAATAAAGCGGCGCACCGGCGAGATACTGCGAATTATTGGCCTTGAAGCGCATGCTCAAAAGCATATAGAAAGCCTCTCCGGCGGCCAGTTGAGGCGCATAGGCTTGGGTATAGAGCTTGCCACGAACCCTCCGGCCTTGTTTTGCGATGAGGTTACAAGCGGTCTTGATCCGCTGTCTGAAAATTCCATTTTAGATTTGCTCTCCTTGCTCTGTAAAAACGACGGCAAGACCGTGATATGCATAATTCACAACCTTGCGAAACTCGATTACTTTGATACGGTTACCGTAGTTTACGAGGGCAGGGTGGTTTACCAAGGTAGCCCCAAAGACTTAAACGCCCACTTTGGTATAGATTCCGCCCTAAAGCTCTACGATGTCTTAAATGAAAAGGGGCTTTCCTATTGGCTTGAGAGAGCGAAATCAAGCCCTGAGCAACTTCAGCCTCTAGATTCTAAAACATCAAGAGCCTCAATAAAGCCCGCGCAGCGCCCCTCGGGGCTTAGCCAAGTTCTCACTTTGCTTGCAAGGCGCACCAAACTTTTCTTTAGAGACACAAGCTACTTGATTTTAACTTTGGCCATAACTTTTGGCTTCCCGATAGTTGTGGTGATTTTTGCGTTAAAGGGCTTGCCGCAGATACAGGGGCTTGCGCTTGAGCGCTCACTCGGAGGCGTAGAGGAGATGCGCGAGACTCTCCGATTTAGCTTGGAAGCTGCAAAAGTTTCAACCTTGGTAACGGGGCTTATATTGTTTCAAGTAGTTTTACTAACGCTCATAGGTTCAAACAATTCCGCGCGCGAAATTGCCGCAGAGCGCGCCCTGTACGAGAAGGAGAGGCTATTGGGCTTGCGCCCATGGGCATATGCGCTAAGCAAGATTATCTTTACATCGGCGCTCGCGCTTTTTCAAGGTGTGTGGATGTGCGCATTTGTAAAAATTATATGCGATTTTCCAGGAGATTTCTTTGTGCAAAGCGCAGTGCTTGCCGGAGTTTGCATTTCTATGAATTTGGTTTGCCTTGCATTTAGCGCGCTATTTTCGTCTCCGGACAAGGCAAATATTGTTGCAATTTACCTTGTGGGCTTTCAGCTTCCGCTCTCCGGTATTGTCCTTGCCTTGCCCGATGCTCTAAAGTGGGTTTGCCGTCCGCTCATAAACGCCTATTGGGGCTGGGCGGGCTACATGACTTCCATGAAAGACACCCGTCTTTACGACGCCTTTGTGCAGACTTCGTCAAACTTTGAGTGGATTGCCTCTCCCGATGTCGCGGTACTTGCGCTTGCGCTTCAGGGTGCGATTGGTGTTGCATTTGTGATGAAAGGTTGCTATCAAAAGAAGTGGAGTTAATTTAAGCGGGAGCTTTGCCGGTGGCGAAACTTCGCGCGGTGGGGCTCGAAACAATTTAATTACTTTTGCGTTAATACGAAAACAAATATGAAACGAAAATACACGCCCGTTCTCATAGCAGTGGCCATACCCTTGATTGCGGTGGCTTTTGCGCTTGCGTCTATTTACTTTAAGAAGAATTCCTCGGCGGCTTCAGCCTCCGAAAATTTTCCGCTTCAAGCGTACATACAAAATCCGACATCGCTTGCCGCCAACAAATATTTGCTAAACGCCAGAGTTGACTCTCAGCTTGCGGCAAATTCGCGCGCTAGGATTTTGTCGGTGCGCCCGTCTGCAGGTGGCC
>URYY01000036.1 GCA_900552245.1 uncultured Opitutales bacterium
AGGCATAGGCCACACCCGCTGGGCGACTCACGGCGGGGGTACCGACGCAAACGCACACCCGCACGTATCGAGCTGCGGGCGCTTTATAATGGTGCATAACGGAATCATAGAAAACTACGAAAATATGCGCTCCTTCCTAATCTCAAAGGGCTACAAATTTTCGTCGGAGACCGATTCGGAGGCGCTTGTAAATTTGATATCTTACCACTACGACAACCGCACTAAGGAATATACCGACGACAGGTTTTTGGAGGCCGTAAGAAAGGCTCTCTTGCACGTTGAAGGCACCTACGGAATTGCGGTTGTAAGCCCGCTTTTTAAGGACGAGATGATAGTTGCGCGCAAGGGCTCTCCGCTGATAATAGGCATAGGCAAAAACGAGCGCTTGGTTGCAAGCGACGTAATCGGCTTTGCGGGCAGGGCGCACAACGTAATCTACCTTGAGGACGGTCAGGTTGCGAGCGTTACTGCAGATAGCTGCGATATTATGACCACCGGGCGCCAGCAGATTGAGTGCGTCATAAACGAAATCGACATGGAAAATGAAGTCGCCGAGCGCGGGCACTACAAGCACTTCATGGAAAAGGAAATTTTTGAGCAGCGCAAGGCTATAGAAAACGCCATACGCGGCAGATTTTCCGACGATATGTCAACGGCGGTTTTAAGCGGGCTCAACATGACGCCAAACGAGCTAAGGCAGATTGATAGAATTTTATTTTGCGCCTGCGGCACCGCATGGCACGCATGTTTAGTGGCGGAGTATCTCATTGAAAAGTACGCGCGCATACCTGTTGAGGTCGAGTACGCGAGCGAATTTCGATACAGAAATCCTCCGCTTGATAAGAACACGCTTGTCTTTGTGATAAGTCAAAGCGGCGAGACTATCGATACTCTCGAAGCTCTGCGCGAGTCTAAGCGCAAGGGCTTTAAGACGCTTGCCATAACAAATGTCGTAGGTTCTACAATCGCGCGCGAAAGCGACGGGGGGCTGTACCAGTATTCCGGGCGCGAAGTGGGGGTGGCAAGCACAAAGGCCTTCACAACGCAAATTGTGATAAGCCTCTTGGTTGCGCTTTACTTTGGCAGAATGCGAGATCTGTCGTTCTCGGAGGGGCGCGAGATAGTAAGTGCCATAAAGGGGCTTCCGGAGCTCGTTGACGAGACATTGAAACAGGCTCCGAAAATTAAGCAGATTGCAAAAAAATACGCGAAGTTTCCGGACTTTCTCTTTCTGGGCAGGCTCGAGGAATATCCAATAGCTCTCGAGGGAGCCTTGAAGCTCAAGGAGATTTCCTACATACACGCCGAGGGTTATCCAGCGGCTGAAATGAAGCACGGGCCCATAGCTCTGGTTTGCCCGGAGTGCCCGACTGTAATTTTTGCGCTTGCCGGCGAAATTTTTAACAAGGTAATTTCAAACGCAAAGGAAATCGGCGCGCGCAAGGGGCCTGTGATTATGATTACAGACTCGCCCGAGGCCGTCGAAGAGGGGCTTGCGGACGATATGATAGTAATTCCCAAGGCCCACCAGTCGGTTAGGGCGGTTTTGGCAACTATTCCGATTCAGCTTTTGGCCTACTACATCGCAGTGGAGCGCAAGTGCGATGTCGATAAGCCGCGCAACCTCGCAAAGAGCGTGACGGTAGAGTAGTGCCTTAGCTTCTGCGTAAGTAAATTTATTTTTAAGATTAGCCCGCTTTGGCGGGCTTCTTTTCTTTGAAGATTTCTCTGAAAATCGCCGCAAATACAAATAGGCTATCTTTGGAGATTTGAATATTTTCTAGCGACTAGCTCCTCGTTCAGAGGAGAAGCCCATTGTTGCTTTCCATTTTTATGTTAGTTGAGTCTAGCTTCTTGAGTGTGCGTTTCGGGGCTATTTTTAATTTTATTCTGGGGCACTTTATTTATTGAGTGGCTTTAAAAATTTTGTACGCAAAGTAAGTTATCCCCGAGACAAAACAATAAACCTCTGACTTTGCAAAACTCACTAGATGCTTTTAAAAGTAAATTAAGTAATAAAACTTTTAATAAAAAAGCGCGCCGAAATTTTCAGCGCGCTTTGCAATTAAAATTTGATTTCAACTAGCCGTTTATTTTTCGGCGGGCTTTACGTCGTCTAGATTTATCGGTTCTACCGTGGCTGCCGGTGCGGCTGCGGGAGCGTCCTCAAAGCCTATCATATCGACCTCAAATATGAGGGTTGAGCCCGCAGGTATAGTGCCAACCGCCTGATTGCCATAGCCTAGCTTTGCAGGAATGTAGAGGCGAATCTTACCGCCCTTGCCAACCTTCTGCAAGCCTTCGCGGAAACCGGGAATTACTTGAGCCAAGGGGAACTTTGCGGGCTTGCCGGCCTTCTTGGAAGAGTCAAATTCCGTCCCGTTTATGAGGGTGCCAACATAGTCAACTTCAACAATAGAGCCCTCATTCGGCAAACCTTCGCCTTGTTCTATAATCTCAAACCCCAAGCCGGAGGGCTCGATTTTTACGTTCTTATTTTCGGCAAGCTTTGCCCAGAACTCGTCGTTTTCCTTATTGGTCTTGGCAAGTTCCTCGTCCATGATTTTTGCGGCTCTCTGCTCTAGGAAGGCCTGCATCTTTGGCCCAATTTCAGCGGCGTTTTCCGGGAATGTCTTGCCGCTTTGATAGGCCTTCAAACCTTCTATGAAGGCTGCCATCTCCTCGTCGTTAAAGCGGAGCTGCTTTGCTCCGGACTGTTCACAGACTACCATACCGTAAAGGTTCAGATATTCTTTTTCTTTGTTTGTCATTGCGTTTAGTATAGGGGAGGCAAACGCGCCAAATAGGGCTGCGCCCGCCAGTGTCTTTATTATATTCGATTTCATAAATAATGCGTTATGCGTATTTGTTGAGATTGTCTAAGATTTGTTCTATTTAGTCAAATTTATATTTCACCTTAATTATTTCGCGCATCTTTAGCTGGAATCGGCAAAATTGCGCAGAGCTCAAGAACTATTTTACCGCCAACTTCAAAGCGCAAGCCGCAACTAAAATTTGCGTTTCGTAGGACAGACACGCGTTATCGCACAAAGTTTGAATTATTTTTTGTCTGTCGGAAAATATTTATCTCGCTTTTTTGATTATTCTTTCGCTTCGTTGAGAAAACGGAGTCTTGGCCTTCCTTATCGAACATGAGCTTATCTAGATAAAAGAAACCGGCGCCCTCGTACCAGGCCTCCTCTTGGCTGCCCGATGACGAGCTTTCGGAACTTTCGTATCCGACGCAAGCAGTCATTGCAATAAGCGCGCACGAGGCTGCAATTGCGGATAGAATGCGGACTGATCTTTGCCCTGCCATCAGTCTTGAGCGTATTCGTTTACTTCGCCGAGAGCAGAGAGTGTGAGGTGATTTTTACCGCCTTTTAGTTTACTCTCTTCGGTTTTGCCCACAATTTTTGCAGCTATGCCAAAGCTCTTTGCAACTGCAATGACCTTTGCCGCGTCGGATTCCTTGCAGTAAATTTCCATGCGGTGGCCCATATTATAGACCTTGTACATCTCCTTTACAGATGTTTTGCTGGCTTTTTGAATAGCCTTAAATATTGCCGGAGGTTCAAAGAGATTGTCCTTTATAAAGTGGACGGAATTTCCAAAGCGCATGCACTTTGTCTGCCCGCCGCCTGAGCAGTGTATTATGCCCTTTATGAGCTTCGGATACTTCTTTACAATCTTTGCAATTACGGGCGCGTAAGTGCGCGTGGGCGATAGAAGCGCTTGAGCAATGGTTAAATTTGAATCCGGCAGCTTGTCCTCAAACTTGTATGGGCCGCAGTAAACCAGTTTTTTATCTATGTTTGAGTCGTAAGTTTCCGGGTATTTTTTGGCGTAGTACTTTGAGAGAATGTCGTGGCGGGCGCTCGTGAGGCCGTTTGAACCTATGCCGCTATTTTCAAAGTCCTCGTAAGTCGCCTTTCCGTCGGAGGCAAGGCCAACTATCACAAGCCCGGCGTCTATGCCATTGGGCATGAGAACGTCTTTTCTATTCATTACCGCAACCGCGCAGGAATCGACTACAACAGCTCCGGTGAGGTCGCCCACATCGGCTGTTTCGCCGCCGCCCGAGTAGGTTTTAACCCCCAGCGAGCACATCTTCTTTGTAAAATCCTCCGCTCCGTTTATAAGTTCCGCCAATGCCTTTGCGGGGAAGTTTGCGGCGTTTCTATTTACGGTATTTGAAATCACAACTCCGTTAAAAGCACCTATGCAGAGCAAGTCGTCTATGTTCATTACGATGGAATCTTGCGAGATGCCGCGGAATACCGAGGCGTCGCCGGTTTCCTTGTAGTAGAGGTAGGCGATTATCGACTTTGTGCCGCTGCCGTCTGAATGAATTACGTTGCACTTCTTCCTGTCGGAAGTTAGAAAGTCCTTAGTTATTTTGCAGAAGGCCTTGGGAAACAGCCCCCTGTCCAACTTGTCAACCGCCGCGTGGACGTCTTGCTTTGATGAGGAAACGCCGCGCGAGGCGTAGCGGTCTGTACTTTTTAAAGAGTCGGATTTCTTTGCCATATTAAAGTTACTTTATAAATTTTTCAAATTGAGTTTTTAGTTCCGCGTAGTTTTGCGCGACGGGCAAGTCTGAATTTTCGGCGGCAAATTTTGCAGTGGGCTTGTATAAGACGGCTGCATTGGCAGATCTTAGCATTGAGAGGTCGTTGTAGGAGTCGCCCGATGCAATCACTTCAAAGTTCAAGCCTCTGAAAGCCTCAACCGCCTTTCTCTTTTGGTCGTTTAGCCTTAGCTTGTAGCCCGTGATTTTGCCCTTTGAATCAACTTCGAGCGAGTGGCAAAATAGTGTGGGGTAATCGAGCTGCGCCATGAGGGGCTTTGCGAATTGCTCAAAGGTATCCGAGAGTATCACAACCCTGCCAACGCTCTTAAGCCAATCCAAAAATTCCTTAGCCCCGTCTAATGGGCGCATTTGCGAAATCACTTTCTGTATGTCAAAAAGCGAGATTTTCTCGCGCTCGAGTATGTCGAGGCGATAGCGCATAAGCTTATCGTAGTCGGGCTCGTCGCGCGTCGTGCGCGCGAGTTCTTTCACTCCCATTCTCTCGGAAACCGCAATCCAGATTTCCGGGATAAATACGCCTTCAAGATCGAGTGCAAAAAGTAGCATTGTTTCGTGGTGTTAGTGCTTGTATATGAAGTCGGCCTCGCCGCAGTTGCCCAGCTTTGCGGAATGCAGGAGAGTCTCTTTCTTATTCTTGTAGTCAACTATGTAGAGCTTCCTGCTCTTGCCGAAATTTTTTGTAAATACAATGTGCCTGCCGTCGTTTGTCCAGCGCGGAAGCGATGAGGAGCCCGATTGCGTTATAACTTCGCTCTTGCCGGTATTTAAATCGTGAACCGCTATCTGAAAGCCCTTGCCGCGCGCGCAGGTGTAGGCGATTAAATTCGGGTAAAGCGGGTTCCAGTCCGGCTCTGAGCAGTAGCCGCTTATGTTTGTCTTTATGCGCTTTGAGCCCTTGCCGTCGGCGGACATTATGTAGAGCTGAGGCCTTCCCAAGGCATCGCTTGTGTAAACTATTTGCGAGCCGTCGGGCGACCACGAGGCGCTGGCTTCTACGGAGTCGTTCTTAGTTAGGCGCTTTGCGTTTCTGCCTGAGGCGTCGCAAGTCCAGACTTCGGCGTTGCCGGTAGTCGTCAAAATCATCGCAACCTTTCTTCCGTCGGGGCTAAATTCGCCGCCCGTATTTGTGCCGCGGTAAGATGCAAAAGTGCGGCGAGAGCGCGGATTTAAGGTGATTTCATACAAGTCCATAAGCTTTGTGCGGTAGTAGCCCGTGTAGATTATCTTAGATCCGTCGGGCGACCAGTGCGGAAGCATTGAGTCCGACTTGTCGTTCGTAAGTTGGCGTATGTTTGTAAAGAGAAAATCAGATATGTATATTTCGGTCTTGCCGGTTCTATCGGATGCAAAAGTTAGCTCGCCTGCAAAGTAGCCCGGGCTTGCAAGAATTTTAAGCACTGCCAAATCGCAGGCTCTTGCTACCGCGTTTGCGTAGGAGTTGCCCTGAACTACCTGCGTAAATGGGCGCGCCCCGTTTATGGTGAGCCCTATCATATTGTCGCCCGATTCCGCAAGCGAGATTTCATACTGCGGATTTGCATCTACAACCTTGAAGCTCCCGTGGGTCGAAAAGGCCCACTTAGCGAGGTTGGCCGCCTCTTGCGCGCCGGTAATTTTTATCCTGTAAACCGGGGCCTGAGTATCGACATTTCCCTTGACTACAATATTTGTCTGGGCGCAAAGCAGACCTGCAAAAGCGCAAAAAAGGGTGCTTAAAAATAATCTCCTGAGCATAGTGGCTTGATACTTGAGCAAGTTTGATTTTTTTCAACACAAAATTCTCAACTTTTTTAATTTTGCGCAAGGGGCGACATTTGTGTAAGTTTTTGAAGGTTTTAAAAAATGCAAAAAAATGTCTTGAGCAAAAAACTTAGCCTGCTAGTTTGTATCTCTATATGGAAACGTATCTATACTTGTCTTTAGCGCCCGAGGCTCTGATTGCCTCCAATCTCTCCCCCGAAGCGTTTGGAACATACTACGCTACCGGTGATTACAATCGCAGTTTCGACCAGGCGATTTTCTTTGAATTGGATAAAAATTTTAAGAGCGACTACTTCCCGCTCGACAAAATAAAGGAGCTTTGCGTTCCGCATCCGGACGGCTCCGCGCACAAGTCGGTATATCTCTCGGTTTACCGCGTTTTGGAGCACGTTCCAATGTCCGCATTTAAGAATTTGTACTTGGTAACATCTGACGGCAGAACCCTAGAGCTTAAAAAGGGCGAATTTAAGCCCGACGAAAACGAGCACTTGTTTCTGTATCAAGACTTGGCTCCGGCGCGCCCGAGGGTTGCAAGCGTCTTAAACCCCAAGGAATACGCCTTGCGCCTGACAAGTCCGGAGCGCTTGGTAAATATGAAAAAAATCGCATTTTGCGACCTCTCTTTGGGCGAGCTTGAAAAGGATCCCGAAAACGGCAACGCCCACAATTTGCCCTACCGCAACATAGAGCACTTGCGCGACTGCTTGCGCTCAATAAGCCTAAAGAGCGGCAAGAACAACAAGGTTGTGTTGCGCAATATGGTTGGCGAGCTTCTATACCGCACGGTAAAGCGCGGCTTCTACGTCGGCGGCGACGGGCAGATGATTTTCTACCCAATGCCCTCGCGCGAAGAGTTGGAGGATAAGTACTACACCTGGTGGCGCAGCGCCGAAACTGCATTCGGTGCGTAGTTTGAAACTCGTGCGCGGTCAGTATCTGCCTGCCGCGCGCTTTTTAGAGATGAATTTAAAGATATGAAAAAGTTAAGTATTACCGTTACGCTTGCGATGTTTGCGGCGCACTTTTGTAACGCGGCTGAAAGCAGTTCACACTCTCTTTCGTCAGTGAATCCGATGTTTTGGATAGTTCCCATTTCGTCGATTATAGCGCTGGCTTTCGCCTTCTATTTTTATTGCGGAATGAAAAAGGAGGAGGCGGGCACAGAGCTTATGCAAAAAATCGCGCGCCACGTTCGGGAGGGCGCGTTTGCCTACTTAAAGCAGCAGTATGTGGTTGTAGCTTCCGTATTCGTCGTTATAGCCGCGTTTTTTGCCTATCTTAGCTGGGGCTTGGGCATACAGAACAAGTGGGTGTGGGTGGCCTTTCTAACGGGCGGCTTCTTCTCGGGCTTGGCCGGCTTCTTTGGAATGAAGACTGCAACTTACGCAAGTTCCCGCGCGGCTTGGGCTGCAAATAATTCGCTCGATAAGGGCTTGCGCGTAGCGTTCCGCTCGGGCGCTGTCATGGGGCTTACGGTCGTAGGTTTGGCTCTATTGGACATTTCCGTATGGTTTTTGATTCTAAATTACTTCGTCGATGATATGGACCAGCAGCGCAAGATGGTTATGATAACCACAACCATGCTTACATTCGGCATGGGCGCAAGCTTGCAGGCTCTGTTTGCTAGAGTCGGCGGCGGTATCTTTACTAAGGCTGCAGACGTCGGTGCGGACTTGGTCGGCAAGGTCGAGGCCGGAATTCCGGAAGACGACCCGCGCAACCCCGCGACAATCGCCGACAACGTTGGCGACAATGTTGGAGACGTAGCCGGCATGGGCGCGGACTTGTACGAATCTTACTGCGGTTCCATCTTGGCAACAGCCGCTTTGGGCGCGGCCGCCTATGCATCGGGCGGCGACCCCGCAATCCAAATGAAGTCGATACTGGCTCCGATGTTGATTGCGGCAGTCGGCATAGTTCTTTCCATAATTGGTATTTATTGCGTACACACAAAGGAAGGCGCAACGAGCAAGCAGCTCTTGGGCGCTTTGGGCAGGGGCGTGAACGTAAGCTCATTTTTGATTTTGCTTTCATCTTTGGCAATTTTGTACTTCTTGGGGCTTCCCAACATGTGGGGCATATGGGGTGCAATCGTCGTCGGCTTGGTGGTTGGCATTCTTATTGGAAAGGTTACGGAATACTTCACTTCAGAGGCTTATGCGCCCACTCGCCAC
Source organism: uncultured Opitutales bacterium (assembly GCA_900552245.1). Classification (GTDB taxonomy): domain Bacteria; phylum Verrucomicrobiota; class Verrucomicrobiia; order Opitutales; family Intestinicryptomonadaceae; genus Intestinicryptomonas. The sequence goes on from URYY01000036.1 coordinate 8,530, forward strand.
ATAGCTGAAGAGGCGCAGACTGGCCCTGCTACGGTGATAATCGGCGGCATGGGTGTAGGTATGTTCTCAACGGCTTTCCCTGTTCTTTTGATAGTTATAGGCACGGCGGCTTCTTACATGCTCGCGGCAGGTGGAGACATTTCAAATATGACGGGCGGCCTCTACGGCATAGGTATAGCGGCAGTCGGTATGCTCTCAACTTTGGGTATAACTTTGGCGACCGACGCCTACGGCCCCATCGCCGACAACGCAGGCGGAAATGCGGAAATGTCGGGCTTGGGCAAGGAAGTTCGCAAGCGCACCGATATGCTCGACGCGCTTGGCAACACAACTGCTGCAACAGGCAAGGGCTTTGCGATAGGTTCCGCGGCATTAACTGCTTTGGCTCTCTTGGCTTCCTACGTTGAAGAAATCAGAATGGGTTTGGGGCACGGCATAGGCAAGGAATCCGTAGATGCCATCATAGCTAAATTTACAGCTATGGGCAAGACCTTGGAAAGCGCCTCTTTAGTTGACTTTATGAATGTTTACGAGGTTCACTTGATGAATCCGAGAGTCCTCTTGGGGCTTTTCATAGGCTCAATGATGGCTTTCCTGTTCTGCGGCCTTACGATGAATGCCGTTGGCAGAGCTGCAACTCAGATGGTTAACGAAGTTCGCCGCCAGTTCCGCGAAAAGGTTGGGATTATGGACGGCAAGGTAGATCCCGACTACGCTCGCTGCGTTGCAATTTCTACAAAGGCGGCCCAGAAGGAGATGATAATTCCGGCACTGTTGGCGGTTTTTGCTCCGGTTATTGTCGGTGTTGTATTTGGCGTTCCGGGAGTTTTGGGTCTGCTTGCTGGCGGACTTGCGGGCGGTTTTGTTCTCGCGGTATTTATGGCAAACAGCGGCGGCGCTTGGGATAATGCAAAGAAGTACATAGAGCAGGGCAACTTTGGCGGCAAGGGTTCCGACGCCCATAAGGCGGCGGTTATCGGCGACACCGTAGGCGACCCCTTCAAGGATACTTCAGGCCCATCGCTAAACATTCTCATTAAGCTTATGAGCATGGTTGCGATTGTCATGGCGGGCTTTACCGTGGCGTACTCAATCTTCTAATTTTGGCTATAAGCTACTTTCTTGCGGCGCTTCAATTTTTGGGTGCCGCATTTTTTTTTGAAATATTTGCGGAAAAATTTCCATAAATTTAGTATGTTTAGAGCGCTCAAATTTTTGCGCTTTGTTGATAGCGAGATTCTCTTTAATTTTAGCGCCTTAAAAATGCGCTTGAAGCGCGGTGCAACTTGTGTAGTATCGCAGTTTTTTATTATTGAAGAAAAATTTAAAATATATTTTATACCACGGAATGAAAAAATTAGCGGCTATATTTTTGTGCGCTTCGTGCGCGTTTTTGACTGGTTTAAACGCTCAGCAGACAAAGGCGACCGAGGCTGCTCCGGTCACGGCGGAATCTAAGGATGTCGCGGCTCTGCAAAAGAGAGTTGAAGAGTTGGAAAAGTTGTTGGCCGACGCCGAGAAAGCTATGTATGAGCTCTTGGCAAAGGATATGAAGGTTATTTCAAAACTCAGGGCAGAAAACCGAGCGTTGAAGGATAAAGTTGAGCTTTTGAGCGCACACGCGGCCTCAGCTGCGCCGCAGCAGCAGAGAGTCCAGAAAAATACCATATCGGAATGGAAGACTCCGCAGCAGCAGTATGATGAAATCAGGGCTGAAGGAGCTAAGGTCAGAAGAGACGCCGACGCCATATCGGCCGAGTATGACGAGATAAAGAAGAAGGCCGAGGCCGCCGAAAAAGCTAGAAAGAGCGAAGATTCCGAGAAAGAGGGCTCTTCATTTTGGGATCACGCCTTCCCGTTTTAATTTTGAAAGTAGAGTAGCAAGATGTCGCAAATCGATTTAAAGAACACGTTAAATTTGCCAAAAACAGGTTTCCCCATGAGGGGGGATCTCGTAAAGCGCGAGCCAAAGCGAATAGAGTACCGCCAGAAGCACGATTTGTACGGTAAGATTCAGAAGAAGAATGCCGGCAAGCCCAAGTTTGTTTTGCATGACGGGCCGCCGTTTACAAATGGCGATGTGCACATTGGCACGGCGCTCAACAAGATTTTAAAGGATTTCATATTGCGCTACAAGACGATGTGCGGCTTTGAAACTCCGTATATACCGGGGTGGGACTGCCACGGCTTGCCGATTGAGCACAAGGTCGCGAAGATGTTGCGCGAGCAAAACCGCACGCTATCTCCGGCGGATTTGAGGGCGGAGTGCGCCAAGTTTTCGGCATCGTTTATAGAAAAGCAGACCGCGCAATTCCTGCGTTTGGGAGTGCTTGCCGACTGGAAGCACGAATACAAGACGATGTCGCACTCTTACGAGGCTGAAATTTTGCGCACATTTGCGGCTTTCATAGAGCACGGTTTGGTTTACAGAAGCAAGAAGCCCGTGTACTGGTCAATACCTTGCGCGACTGCGCTTGCCGAGGCTGAAATTGAGTATAAGGACCACGTATCGCCCTCAATATGGGTTGCCTTTAAGTTGGACGAGGCCTCAAATAAGGCTCTGGGCTTGGACGGCGCAGAGATGGTAATTTGGACGACTACTCCGTGGACCTTGCCCGCAAACCTGGGCATAGCCGTAAATCCCGACTACGAGTACGCGACAGTCAAGGCAATTTCGCGCACATTTATAGTCGCAAAGCCCCTCGCCGAAAAATTTGCGGAGGACTTGGGCTTTGAGAGAGCCGAGATAGACAGCCTTTGCAAGGGCGACAAGCTCGTTGGGCTATCCGCCTGCCACCCGTTTATCGACAGGGCAGCTCCCATAGCCGGTGCCCGATACGTCACGATGGATTCCGGCACGGGTTGCGTTCACACGGCTCCGGGGCACGGTTTGGAAGACTACATGACGGGTCTTGAAAACGGCTGGGAAATTTACTGCCCAATAGACGACGAGGGCAAGTATGTCGACGACGGAAGAGTTCCCGCCGAACTAGTTGGAACTAGTGTATTGGAGGAAAATGGAAAGAATTTGGCGAACATAAAGGTCCTCAAGATAATAGAGGAAAACGGCTCGCTTTTAAAGATTTCGAAGATAAAGCACCAGTATCCGCACTGCTGGCGCTCAAAGACGCCCGTAATTTTCAGGGCTATGGACCAGTGGTTTGTATCGCTGGATAAAAACGGCTTTAGGCAGAAGGCGCTAGATGCTATTTCCCATGTAAAGTGGTTGCCTGCAAGCGGCGAAAATAGAATACGCGGAGCTGTGGAGTCGCGCCCGGATTGGTGCATATCGCGCCAGCGCGTCTGGGGAGTTCCGATTCCCGCATTCTATGATAAATCGGGCAAAGCTTACTTGGACGCCGAGGTAGTAAAGGAGATAGCAAACAAGGTTGAAAAACTTGGAACCGCCTTCTGGTACACGGCAAGCGAAGAGGAAATTTTAAGCGGCATAAATCTGCCGAAATCTTGGCCGAGCGCCGCAGAGCTTAAGAAGGGTGCAGATACGCTTGATGTCTGGATTGATTCCGGCTCGAGCCACAGGGCTGTTCTTGCAAAAAATCCGGAGCTTCAGTATCCGGCAGACTTGTATTTTGAGGGCAGCGACCAGCACAGAGGGTGGTTCCAGAGCTCGCTTTGGACGGGTGTTGCAACTACGGGCAGAGCTCCCTACAAGCAGGTCATCACACACGGCTTTATCGTAGGGCAAGACAGAAAGAAGATTTCAAAGAGCGACGGCAAGCCGCACACGGCAGATATGTATGTAAACAAGTGGGGCGCCGATATCGTCCGCCTGTGGATTGCCTCCGAGGATTACCAGGCCGACATACCGCTTTCAGACGGCATATTCGAGCACGTTGCCAATACTTACAGAAGCATAAGAAATACGATAATGTACCAGCTCGGCAACTTGTACGACTTTAACTACAAGACCGATGCTGTGAAGATTTCCGATTTGGACGCAATTGACAAGTGGGCTCTGCACAAGGCCGCCCATCTTGCCGTCGATGCAAAACAGGCTTACGAGAACTTTGAATTCCACAAAGTTTACAGGCTTTTGGACGTGTTCTGCGGAGTTACCCTATCGAGAGTTTACCACGATATTCTAAAGGATAGAATGTATACATTTGCGGCGCACTCCAAGGAGAGGCGCTCGTCGCAGACTGCCATATGGCTTATAAACGACGTTCTCTTGAAGGTGGCGGCTCCGATTCTCACGTTCACGGCCGATGAGGCCTTCTCCTACAAGTATTACGGAACCGAGTATTCGGAAGATTCCATACACTTGCAAGACTGGTGCGAAATCCCGGAAGATTGGTATGACGACAAGAACTTTTCAGACATAGAGCGCATACTTGAAATAAGGGACATCGTAAACGAGCAACTCGAAAAGTTGCGCAAGAACAAGGTGATAGGCAAGAGCCTAGAGGCCGAGGTCGAGGTTATGGTTTCGGCGGGCTCTGAAGATGCGAGGATTTTGCATGAAAACGAGTCGCGCTTGGCGGAACTTTTCATAGTTTCGGCGGTCAAGATTCTCGAGGGCAACTTTGAGACTTGCGAAGTTCAGGCGCACAAGGCCACGGGCGAGCGCTGCGTGAGGTGCTGGAGGATACTAAACGACCTAGACGAGGACGGAATATGCCCGCGTTGCAAAGCCGCGCTTGAAGAATGTAATAAAAGCGAAAAATAGAAGACCACGATATGGCGACAACCAAAAAAACAAAGAAATCCGGCAGCTCCACAAGCTCTTCAAGGAGTGGGGCCGCTTTGAGTGCAAAGGAAAAATCAAAGGCTAAATTGGTTGCACCGAAAGTTACAAACTCCGCAAAATCCAAGCCTAAGGTTGACGGTGCGTCAGTGAAAATTCCGGCGAAAGCCGTTAAATCCAAGAGTGCCGCAACTCCTCAAAAGGCTTCGGATACTGCAAAGAAAGTAAAATCTGCGCAGAAGCCTTCTAGCATGAAGAAGACCCCAGCAAATAACAAAAGAGAAATTTCCAAAAGCGAACCCGCAAAAGCTAAGAAAATTGATTCCGATACCAAGCCAGAGGCCGAAAAGTCGGAGGTAGTTGCAAAGGCAGTCCCGCAAAAGCGAGCCTCGAAGAAGTCTGCAGCTGAAGTAATAGCGGAACTTTTAAAGCAAAAGCACGGCAATAAGCCCCACAAGGCTCCGGAAAGCGTTGAGCGGCAGGAGAAGTCGGCGGGTCGCCCTTCGGCGGGCATCTACTTCTCGCTTGAGGACGTCGATAATTTCCTAAAGAATAAAAATTCCGCAAAATCCGAAGACAAGTACTCTACTTCGTCGCAGTCTGGGGCTGATAAAAGGAAAGTTTCAAAGCGCGCCGACGAGCCCTTCTCGGCTCCGGTGCCAAAGAAGGCTCTAGCCCCCGCTAGCATTGCCGATATCTTGGGCTTTAACCCGATAGAGCAGAGTAGGACCGTATTTGAGGAAAAGGACGTTCCGCAAAAATGGAAGAAGTACTACAAGCTTTTAATTGAGATTAAAGACAGAGTCCAAAACGGAACTTCAAATAAAGTCGATATGGTTTCAAGCGATAACGGAGAGCTATCGCACGAAAATTCAAATCAGGGCATGGACGTTGCTGACATAGGTTCAAAGAACTTTGAGCGCGATATGGCTTTGAATTTGATGTCGACGGAGCAGAATATAATTTCCGAGGTAAACGCCGCGATAGAGCGCATGAGAAACGGCACATACGGCGTTTGCGAAGTTACGGGCAAAGCTATTCCAGAGAGCCGTTTGCTAGCAATTCCATTTGCAAGATGCACCATTGAGGGGCAGAGGCAGAAGGAATCCGAATTGCGCCGAATGAAGTCGGGCGCAAAGCGAGAGCAATTTGGAGTAGATATGCAGGAGGATTTCTCCTCAGGTGAGCTTTCCGACGAGGAAGAGTAATGCTTAGCGTATCAAATAGGGAGTCTTCAGTAGGCGCGCGCAAGGGCTTTCCCGTATGCGTGCGCTTTCTTGTGACCTTCCTTTTGGTAATTGTTCTCGACCAAGTTACAAAGCTGCTTGTAATGCACTATTTGCCGTGGTCGCCGGAGTCTCCCGTTTATGCATTAGGGGGGAAGAATCCGCCAATTTGCGTAATAGACGGTTTCTTTTACATAGTGCATATAACAAATCAGGGAGCGGCTTGGGGAATACTGTCGGGGCAGACTTACCTCTTGACTTCAATTGCGCTTGTGACTTTGGCGGCTCTCTGGTTTTTCAGAAAGCAGCTGGGCTATGAATATCCGGCGGTGCAGTACGCAATGGGGCTTTTTTGCGGCGGTATAATCGGCAATTTGATAGATAGAATTTGCTATGGGCACGTAGTCGATTTTCTGGACGTGCACTTGCCGATAATAAATTACAGATGGCCGGCTTTCAATGTGGCCGATTGCGGCATAGCGGTGGGCGTGGGTCTGTATATAATTGTCAGCTTTATAATAGAACACAGGCAAAATAAGGAACTCAAGTCGGGCCAGGAGAAGCGCGACAGGGGGATTGCGGGCGAGTGATATTCGTCCGCCTTTTATTTTGCGGATAAAGTTGGCGCATTATGAAAGACGAAGATAAATCGCGTTTCGCGAAAATAGTAAACGAGCTCTACGAGGGCATATCAAGCGATGTAGCTACGCTTAAAATGCGGGCTTACAGAAGTTCGGAACCGCTTAAATTTGCGGAGCGCTTTGGGGGGCAGTGCCTGGAAAATCTCCGCGAGTCCGACAAGTGGGCGGAAAATCTATTCGACTGCGCCTGGTTTAAATTTGATGTTGAAATTCCCGAAGCGATAGACGGCGAGCTTGCGCTTAAGATAGACTTAAACGGGGAACTTTTCATTGCAGACGAAGGCGGAGAGCCTCTTGAGGGTCTGACTTGCAAATCATCGACCTTTTGCGAGTCTTTGGGCAAGCCCGGAAAGCGGCTCTACATTCTGCCAGAAGAACTAAAAGAGAAGCGCAAATTCTCAGTGTGGGCGGATTGCGCATTTAACGATTTATTCGGAAGGGCTCAGGGAGATGGCAGAGTGGCCTGCGCTCGCCTCGTAAAGATAAATAGAGATATTTGGAAGCTCTACTACAATTACGAGCACGCCTTTGATTGGCTTGCAAACGAAAGTAAAGAGTCCGCCTTAACCGATAAATTGAGCGCGGCCTTGGCGGAGGCAAGCTCGCTAATAGAGGCAGACTTGGGCGGAAATTTGGACAGGGCAAACAGCATTTTGGAGGGGGGGTTGTTTGAGGCTTGCGAGCGTCCGAAACTTGAGGTTTACGCAGTAGGGCATGCTCATATGGACTTGGCTTGGCTTTGGCCCATACGCGAGACCAAG
>URYY01000037.1 GCA_900552245.1 uncultured Opitutales bacterium
TCCGGAGCACCGGAGGCTGGTGACGAATTCAAGAAAGTGCAAAACGATCGCGTCGCCCGCCAGATGGTTGAGGATTACGAGACCGAGCGCAAAAAGCAGCTCGCGGCCCAGAATGTCTCCAAGCCCGCAAGCCTGGAAGACTTGATGGCGGCGATAGAAAATAAGGACCAAAAGGTATTTAAGTGCATAGTAAAAAGCGACGTATCCGGGACGGTTGAGGCTCTGGTTGCCTGCCTTGAGGGCATTAAGAGCGACAAGGTCTCGCTTGAGGTGATAGGCTCTTCCGTCGGGCAAATTACCAAAAACGACGTTGAGTTTGCCGCGACTGCCTCGGCTTCGATAGTGGCTTTCAATGTGAAGCAGGAAAACGGCGTTGCGAGTTTGGCAAAGCACGAGGGCGTTGAAATTATTACGCACAACATTATTTACGAATTGATAAACCGCGTGCGCGATGCGATGAAGAACTTGCTTGAGCCGGAGCTTCGCGAAAACAAGCTTGGCGCTGCCGAAGTGCGACAGGTCTTCAATGTGTCAAAGGGCGGCAAGGTTGCCGGTTGCATGGTGACGGAGGGCATAGTAAAGCGCGACAAATACGTGCGCGTGATGCGCTCCGGCAAGGAAGTTGCCAAGGGCAAGGTAGCCGACTTGAAGCGCTTTAAGGAGGACGTTTCCGAAGTGCGCGCCGGTTACGAGTGCGGCATAAGCCTAAGCGGCTTTGGCGATTACCAGACGGGCGATATATTTGAGTGCTTTGAAATCTTGGAAATTAGACCGGATTTGTAAGATATGTCGGACAGAACCGTAAGAGTGGGCGAGCTTATATTGCGCCAGCTTAGCGAATCGCTACATTCGCGCTGGCGCTCCGAGAGCGTTGGCATTACGCTTACGCATGTAGATGTCGCTCCCGATTTGAGGAAGGCCACGGTGTTTTACTCTGCCATAGGTTCTCGCAGGCAGGTTGCCGACGCGGGGAGGTTTTTGGCAAAAATAAAGCACGAGCTCAAAGCTTTGATGGTAAAAAAGATTATTTTAAAGAATACTCCGGCTCTGGAGTTTGTCTATGACTACTCTATTGAGCGCGGTTCGCGCGTGCTAGACATAATTGAGGAGCTAGAAAAAGAGCAGGATTCGAAAAATTCGGACGGGTAAATTTAATGGCGATAGATATCGAGAAGTTTTTTCCGGCGCAGGCGGGTGTGTTTGCCGAGTTTTTGGCAGAGGTAAAGGGAGGCAAGTTTGCCGTTGTCGGGCATATGCGCCCGGATGGCGACTGCATAAGCTCGCAACTTGCATGCGCTAATTTGCTCAGGCTCTTTGGGGCTGCAGAGGTAGTGTGCCTAAACAAGCACGAGGTTCCCTACCTTTACAGGGAGTTTCTAAACGGCGAAGAATTTTTAAATTCCGAGGACTTTGATCGCGAAGATTTTCGCATAGTGACTGTCGATTGCGCCGACTACAAGAGAATCAGCGAAGCCTTGCAGGCGAAGTTTCCGCAGATATTTGCGGCTTTCGACCACCATGTTACGGCGCAAAGCTACGCTAAATACAGCATTGTAGAGTCCACGGCGGCGGCTACGGCCGAGCTTTTGGCCGGCCTTATGTTGGATGCGGGAATAGATTTTGACGCAAATGTTGCGAACGTTCTCTTCATGGGGCTTATGACAGATACCCGCCAGCTTACAACTTCAAATACGAATTTGAGAAGCTTCCGAATTTCAACGGCTCTTGTCGCAAAGGGGGCGCGTCCGGCGGAGGTCTCGGTACTTTTATACCAGCGCGAGAGATTTGCTAGAATGAAGCTTTTAAGCGTCTTTTTGCAGTCGCTTACAATGCACTTTGGAGGCAGGGTCTGCATTGGAACGTTAAATGCGGGGGTCTTTGACAGAACGGGCGCGAAAAAGGAGGATACCGACGGGCTCGTCGATTACGCAAGAAACATAGACGGTGTTGAAATCGCCCTGCTTTTGGAAGTTTTGCCCGACGGAGGCGTAAAGGGCAGCATACGCTCAAAGACTCCGCAGGCCAAGGTAAATGAAATCGCCGCAGTGTTTGGCGGCGGCGGGCACTTGGCGGCTGCAGGGTTTAACGTCAAGATGTCTCTTGAAGATTTCTATCCTAAGTTGCTTAAAATTATAGGTGATAGACTGGGAGTTTAATTTTTATGGAAAAGAATATTCCGCCCTACGAGGGGGTGCTTTTGATAGATAAAACGCAGGGTTGCACTTCGCACGATGTCGTAAATTCGGTTCGCAGGGTGCTTGGAATGAAATCGATTGGGCATGCGGGCACTTTGGATCCGCTGGCGACCGGGCTTTTGATAATACTTGTGGGGAAGGCCACGAAGGCCTCGCAGTACCTAATGAGTGTCGATAAAGTTTACGAGGGCTCATTCAAGCTCGGCGTAACTACCGATTCTCAGGATAGCGACGGCGAGATATTGAAAACTTGCGATGTTCCCGATTTTAGCGAGGACTTTTTGCGCGAGGCTATGAGGAGTTTTCAGGGCGACCAGTACCAGACGCCCCCAATGTTTTCAGCAAAAAAGATAAACGGAGTTCCGCTTTATAAGCTTGCCAGAAAGGGCAAGGAGGTTGAGCGCGAGCCCCGTTTTATACGCATATCAAAGTTTGAGCTTTTAGCTTACGATGCGGCGGAAAAGACGGCGAAGTTCAGAGTTGCTTGCAGCAAGGGCACTTACGTGCGCACGATATGCCACGATTTAGGGCAAAAGTTGGGGTGCGGGGCGCACATGAATTCGCTCAGGCGCATAAAGAGCGGCGAGTTGGATGTGGCGAGTGCAGTTACTGTAGAGCAGCTAAAAGAAATGGCTCCAAGCGCGATAAAAAAGATTTTAATTCCGCTTTCTACGGCAGTTCCAAGCATCGTTTTTTAAGCCTATGGTGCATGCCAGAAATCTCGACGAATTTTCAATAGATAGCTCCGCTTGCGTTGTTGCAATAGGGGTATTTGACGCCCTGCACAGGGGGCATTTAAAAGTCATAGAGTCGGCGAAGGAGCTGGCTTCAAAGCTGGATGCAAAAGTTTACGTTTTGACCTTCTTTCCGCATCCCTCGAAGGTATTATCCAAGGAAAAGAAGAGCCAGCTGATATACGGCTTGGATACGCGCCTAAAACTCTTGTGGTCGCTTGGTGTTGATTGCATTTTTGTGAAGGATTTTACCGCCGATTTCGCGGGCTTAAGCCCCGATGAATTTCTCCTGTACATAATGCGCAAATTCCCAAATCTAAAGGGAATAGTTACCGGAGACAACTTCAGGTTCGGCAAAAACGCCGGTGCGGACACAGATTGGCTTGCGGCAAAATCCGAGGATTTCGGCTTTAAGTCTATAGCGGTTAAGGGCGAGATTGACGACGATATGTACGTAAGCTCAACCCGCCTGAGGCGTCTTCTTGGCGAGGGGCGCATGGAGGAATTTGCGAGGCTTTGCTCGCGGCCCTATTTTGCAATGGGGAAGGTTGTGCCAGGCAAGCACTTGGGGGCAAAGCTTGGCTTTCCCACGCTCAATTTGAATTTGTCGGGAGAGTGCCTGCCGCCCTTTGGCGTTTATGTTTCAAGGCTTGAAAATCTCGATACGGGAATTTCTTACAAAGGCGTTTCAAACTATGGGAATTGCCCGAGCGTTGGCGGAGGTGTTGCGGCTGTTTTAGAGACGAATCTATTTTCCGATTCTATAGATTTTGGAGAGGGAACTCCGATTAAGGTGGAGCTTTTAAAGTTTTTGCGTGGCGAGCGGAAGTTTCCGAACCTAGACGAGCTAAAAAATCAAATAAATATTGATAAAAATGAAGCTTTAGCTTACTTTAGTTGTCTGTAAGGTTGAATAAGTCGCGCTCGGCGGCACTTTAGGAACTCAAATTCTTTACGATAACTGAGAAAGGCAAACTTATGAGAACAAAAATTCTTTCAATACTTTCAATCGCAATCTTCGGCTTAGTCGGCTTTGCATTTGCCAAAGAGCAGGCAAAAACCCTGGAGTGGAGTACCGATTACATCGCATCTCTAGAAAAGGCTGAGGCTCAAAAAAAGCCTCTTTTGATATACTTTACGGGTTCGGACTGGTGCCCATTTTGCATTTACATGGATAGGGACGTGCTCTCAAAGCCGGAATTTATAGAGTACGCAAACAAAAATTACGTTATGGTTTTGTGCGATTTCCCGCGCAAGATAAAGCTTACGGAATCTCAGGTTCAGGCTAATGAAAAGCTCGCCGGCACATTCTCTATCAGGGGCTTCCCGACTATGGTAATTATGAATCCGGAGACGGAGGCTTGGGCTCAGACAGGCTACGAAAACGGAATTACACCAAAGGCTTTCATCGATACTGTCACAAAGACTTACGAAAAGCTTTCCAAAGCAAAGAAGTAAGATTTTAACTTTGATGCGCCCGCTTTTGCGGGCGTTTTTTTTTGTAGGTCGGGATGTGCTTTGTCCGAATTATTCTCAGCCTAAAATTGTTCTTTCGCCGCCCTTTGTTCTGGGCGAGTCTCGCTCAAGCAAAGGACCCGTATTTTGGCTTTAGGCATCGCATTTCAGAACTTTGCAGCTTGCAGAATTTTTCAACTTAAAGCTTCTTTTAATTAAGCGGCTAATAGGTTGAGCGGAGCTCCTTTGCATGGGGCTCCGCTCTATCTTGTGTTCTTCCCTTTGTGAGGGATTTTTGCAGTTCTTCCCTAAAAAGTAAATCTAGTTGCGGAACTTGGCCTTTAAAATTTTTAGAGCCTGCGCGTGTATCTGGCAAACTCCAGCTTCGCTTACTCCAAAGGACTTTGCAATCTCTGCAAGCTTTTGACCTTTAAAATAGTAGCACTCTATTATTCTGCGCTGTTTTTCAGAGATGTTTAAAATGCACTGTTTTAGCAGGGTGTACAGTTCTTGCTTTTCTATGTTTTCAACCGCGGAGATAGCGCTTTCATCGGGTATTATTTCGCACAAGTTGCGGGTTTCGCCGTCGCTTGAGGCATCGTCATTTATGGAGACAAAGGCTATGTTCTGGGTGCGCCTCAAGACTCTAGTGTATTGCTTTGGCGAAAGTGAGAGGCTCTTGCGAACTTCGTTTTCAGTGGCGGTTCTGCCAAGCTTGCCCTCTAGATCTTCCCTAGCGCGATTTAGCCGCTTGGCATCTTGCCTTGCCGAGCGCGGCATATAGTCGAGCTTTCTGAGCTCGTCCATTATTGCGCCGCGGATTCGCATTGCAGCGTACGCTCCAAAAGTTTCGCGCCTATCGGGGTTTAGCCTCATTGAAGCGTCAACTAAGCCCCCGACACCGGCCGAGTGCAATTCGTCTAAATCAGCGTGCGCAGGCAGGTGAGATTTTATTGAATTTACTATTTTTTGAACGAGCGGGTAGTGCTTTATTACGAGTTCCTGCTGGCTTAAATTAAGGGTTTTATCCGAACCCTTTGTTGCGGACTTCGCATTCATGGTTTTAATTTTTTAAGTTTGAATTTCCCTGAATTTTTCAGGTTTGTATTTTTACTCGCGCACCGTGCTTAAAATTCGCAGGCTGCTTGTACGGTTTTGGAAAAATGCGAACTCAGTTGACTTATCAAGTCTGAGAACCCACTCGAAAGCGGTTTTAAATTACTATAATAATAGAGTAACTTTGCCGTTTAGCAATACTAGTAAAACAAATTAAAAAAAATGTAAATTATTTTTTTTGAAATTTTAAATTATTTTTGGATTTTTTTAGAAAAAGCCTAATAAATTTCTTGCTAAGGGGGCTTTTTAGATATTTTAATTATCCGCCAGTTTAAGTTAGGGTTATTGTTTTGTTTGTCGCAGATGGAAATTGAAACTCCAGAGCAGAGAAAGTCGCGCTACAGCCGCATTCATTTCATAAAGAAGTTGCTAAGGCCGCTTCCGCGCAGGTCGAACATACACCGCTATCCGCTTTTAAAGTATTTTGCAGGTACTGCCAGAAAGCGCTCGTACATTTGGGAATTTAGGCGCAGAAACGTAATAGCCGCAATTTGGATAGGCTGGTTTGTGGCACTTATTCCAATGTATGGGCTGCAGATGCTGGCGGCTTTCATACTTTGCATATATTTAAAGGGCAACTGCTTAATTGCAATGGCTCTGCAGTGGGTTACAAATCCGATTACGATACCCCCTATACTGTTTGTGCAGTATAAAATCGGCGATTTTTTAATGCGAACCTTCGGGCTTGGCAAGCTTGATGTGGACTTTGCAGAGGCTGTCAGTAAAAGCGGCTATGAGCTTCTAAGGCAGATTAGCAGTTTGGACGTGATTTTCCACATCGCTTTTTCTCTCATATCGGGAGGCCTGCTAATATCGCTTGTGGGGGCCACAGTTATGACGTGGGTTTACCTGTTCTTTGGTAAAACCGGAGTAAAAGCTAAAAAAGCTTAGGTAAGATGAGGACTTTTTTTTATTTTATACTAAAAGTGTTGATGCTTTTTTGCGCCTTGCAGCTATCGTATGCGAGTGCCGCTACGTTTAAATCTTCAAGGCCGGAGCTCTATGAGAAAAAATCGGCAAGCTTTGCGCGGCAGCCCAGCGAGCCGGAGGGGCTTAGGCTTGGCATAGATGTCTTGGAGAGTGTGAATTTTGCGCCGATAAACGGAAGGCGAGTTGGGCTTCTTACAAATCCCGCGGGGGTAAATTCAAAGGGAGTTTCCACAATCGATGTCTTGCGCAGGGCAAAGAATGTAAAGCTTGTGGCTCTCTTTGGCCCCGAGCACGGCATCTACGGAAACGAAAAGGCGGAAGTTCCCGTTTTGGATAAGATAGATAAAAGAACAGGGCTACCCGTCTATTCGCTATACGGCAAGTACAGAAAGCCGACTCCTGCAATGCTAAGCAAGATAGACACACTTGTTGTCGATTTGCAGGACATTGGCTGCCGCTCATACACGTACGTAAGCTGTATGCTCTACGCCATGGAGGCCTGTTTTGAGGCCGGCAAGGAGATTGTCATTTTGGACAGGCCAAACCCGCTCGGCGGCTTGAAAGTCGATGGGCCAATGCTAGATATGGAATTTAAAAGCTACGTTGGAATGTTTCCGGCTCCGTATGTCCACGGCCTTACCATAGGCGAGATTGCTACTATTGCAAGAGCCAGCGACGGCTGGTTAAATATAAGTAAAAAGGCGAGGTTGTCCGGAAAGATGAAGGTCGTTAAGATGCGCGGGTGGCGGCGCAGTATGCAGTGGCCAGATACGGGCTTAAAGTGGGTTCCGACAAGCCCCGCCATACCGACTTACGCGGCAGTCTTAGGCTATGCCATGACGGGTTTGGGCTGCCAGATAGGCTCATTCCAGCACGGCTACGGCAGCGAGTATCCCTTCAGATTTTTGACTTACAAGGGCAAGAGCCCCTACGACATAGCAAAGCGCTTGCGCGCAAAGCAGATTCCCGGCTTAGACTTTGTAGTTGCAAAAAATAAGGCTGGCAAAGAGGGTGTGTATGTGCGCGTTACAGACTTTAGCCGCTTGCGCCCCACGGAGTTAAGCTTTCATTTGATGGTTCTTGCCTGCCAGTACGAGAAGGTAAATCCATTTACCGCAGCAAAGAGTTCCGACGCTCTTCTCTACAATAAGCACGTAGGGTCGGCTCAGTGGTGGTCTGAGATTTCCCGAAAGGGTGCAGGTGCAAATGTGGGAAATTTTGTAGCAAGGTGGCAGTTGTCGGCTAGAAAATTTCAGGATTTTTCAAAGAATTTCTGGCTGTACAATTAGAGGAATTTCTGTACTATTGAGTCCCACTTTTTAAATTAGAAATTTAAGCGCGTTATATGAGCAAAAAATACTTAGGTTTGGATTCCAGCACGCAGTCTATGTCTGCAATTGTGATAGACCCGCAGACGGGCGAGGTCGTTTACTCAAAGAGCATAAATTTTGGGGAGCGCCTGCCCCAGTACAATAGCCCCTCGGGCTACCTAAAAAATGAGGATCCATCAGTGGTCCACTCGGATCCGCTCATGTGGCTTGATGCTTTGGATTTGCTCTTTAAGGAGATGAAAGACGAGGGCTTCGACTTTTCGGAAATTGCGGGCATATCCGGTTCCGGCCAGCAGCACGGCAGCGTTTATTTGAACGCAAAGTTCTTTGACGCCGTTAAAAATCTTGATGCAAAGTCCGATTTAAAGACGCAGTTTAAGCCCCTGCTAAGCCGCGCGACTTCGCCAATATGGATGGACACCTCAACTTCAAAGGAGTGCGCCGAAATGGCGGAGGCTCTCGGCGGCAACGAGAGGCTTTCGGCGATAACCGGTTCGGGGGCGATAGAGCGCTTCACGGGTTCCCAAATCCGCAAATTTGCAAAGACTGAGCCTGAAAACTACAAGAATACGGCGCGCATACACCTAGTTAGTTCCTTTATATGCTCGGTAATGGCTGGGCGCGACAGCGCGATAGACTTTGGCGACGGCGCCGGCATGAACATGTTAAATTTGCAGACTCTAGCTTGGGATAAGCAGATACTTGATTTCTTGGCGCCCGACCTGGCTCAAAAAATGCCTGAGTGTCTGAAAAGCGATACCGTAGCGGGTAAAGTCTCAAATTATTTTGTGGAAAAATACGGCTTTAATAAAGATGCTGAAGTCGTATTGTTTACGGGCGATAATCCCAGCTCTCTAGTTGGCGTTGGCGCTATGGCAGACGCAACTGCCGCGATAAGCTTGGGCACGAGCGACACTTTCTTTGCATCTATGTCAAAGCTTGCGACGGATCCCGCGATGTGCGGACACGTTTTCGGCAATCCTGCGGGCGGTTTCATGAGCCTGATTTGCTTTAGAAACGGTTCTCTTGCCCGCGAGCACCTCAAGGCAGACTTGGGCGTGGATTGGACTTTCTTTGACAAAACTTCATTTGCCGAAACTCCCGTGGGCGACAATGGCAATTTGTTTGTAGCCTTCTACGGCGACGAAATTGCACCCCGCGTAAATTCTTCAAAGCCCGCGTTAAAGGGCTCTGCCGACTTTGAGTCGGGCAAGGATAAGGCTGCGCAGATTCGCGCCTTAGTTGAGGGGCAATTTATGAATATGAAGCTCAGGAGCGACTGGATGTCTTCAAAGCCCAAGAAGATACGCCTAACGGGCGGCGCGAGCAAGTCTGACGGCATGGCGAGAGTCGCAAGCGACGTATTTAACGCAAAAATCGAGCGCATGAAGGTCGGCAACTCCGCGGCTTTGGGGGCTGCAATGCGCGCGGCAAACGGGGCCGGCAAGATATCTTGGCAGGAACTTGCCGACAAGTTCTGCAAGGCTGACGAAGATAAGAGTGTTTTGCCCATCGCTGAAAACGTAAAGATTTACGAGGGCTGCATTCAGAACTTTAAGAAATTCTTGCAGGAAGCTTACGGGGTTAATTACTAAGCCCTGCAGTAGTTAAATTTGCTTTGAAATCGGCGAATGCTCTAGTGGGCTTTGCCGATTTTTTTTAAAGCAAAGTGTTTTTCGGCAAGTTTATGTTGCCTTATTTGCGGGCTTGTGCAAAACTACGGGTGTTTAATATGAGAATACAGAAGTTTTTGTCGCAGTGCGGAATTTGCTCTAGGCGCGAGGCCGAAAAGAGAATCTTGGAGGGGCGTGTTAGCGTGAATGGTTCGCCCGCGCAAATCGGTCAAGATGTGTCGGAGCGCGACAGAATCGTGGTTGACGGGCGCAAGGTGGAGGGCATTGTCGAGGAGAAGGTCGTACTTGCGATGAATAAGCCCAAGGGTTACCTCTGCACAAACGAAGACCAGTTTGGCGGCAAGACCGTCTTTGAACTCTTGCGCGAGCCCTATGCGCAGATGAAGCTCTTTTGCGTCGGCAGGCTCGATAAAAATTCGGAGGGGCTCTTAATTTTGACAAACGACGGCGAGCTTTCAAACAGGATAATTCACCCCTCAAGCGGCATAGTTAAGCGCTACCATGTCTTGCTAAACCGCCCCTTTGACAAGTCGCTGATACCGACCTTGCTAAACGGAGTTATGTGCGAGGGCGAAAAGTTGAGGGCCTCTCGCATTTGCACGCCCGCAAACAAGGAGCTTCCAAACTACGAATGCAGGCTAGACGTCTGGCTAAACCAGGGCAGAAAGCGCGAGATAAGGAGAATGTTTGAAGCCTTGGGATTTTTTGTGAAGGAGCTTATAAGATTCCAGATAGGCTCTTACGAACTGAGGCGAATCGCTCCCGGAGCATACAAATTATTGCGTCAAAAAGATGTTGATAAATTGCTCTCAAACCCAAATAATGGCAACCTTTAAAATATGAATTGCTCATTGGATAGCGTAGAGGACTGCATAAGGGATTTTGCGGCCGGAAAGATTGTAATCGTTGTCGATGATGAAAATCGCGAGAACGAGGGAGATATGATTTTATCCGCCCAGAAGGCCACGCCCGAAACGATAAATACAATGCTTAAGTTTGCCCGCGGGCTATTGTGCGCGCCCACTACGAGCGAGAGGCTTGCGCAGATAGGTATTGAAGACATGGTCAAGGTTAATCGCGACCCAAAGGGCACTGCCTACACCGTAACTTTGGACGCCGCAAAGGGCGTTACGACGGGCATAAGCGCAGCCGACAGGGCGCGGGCGATAAATTTGATGGCAAATCCTGATGTCGGGGCGGAGGCCTTTGTGAGCCCCGGGCACATACAGCCCTTGCGCGCTCGCGCGGGCGGAGTCTTGGAGAGGGCGGGGCACACCGAGGCAAGTGTCGATTTGGCGCGCCTTGCGGGGCTATATCCGGCGGCTGCTATTTGCGAAATTATGAATGACGACGGCACTATGGCAAGGCTCGGAGACCTCTTGGAATTTAAAAAGAGGCACAACATGAAGCTCATGAGTGTCGCCGATTTAATTGAGTACAGGTTGCGGCATGAAAAGCTAATGGAGCGCACCTTTGAGCGCGATATAGACACGCGCTTTGGCACTTTTAAGCTTATAGGCTTAAAGTCGCTAGCTACAAAGCGAATGCACTTTGCGCTCGTAAAGGGCGATGTGGCAGGTGGCGGTGAGGTGCTCGTCAGAGTCCACTCGCAAAATTTACTTGGAGATTTATTTGCCTCAAAAGAGTTTGGGGCGGGTGCAAAGAGTTTTGAATGCGCCATGGAAAAAATCGCGGAGGCCGGCAGGGGGGCTTTGGTTTTCGTAAGCCTTGATTACGGCGGCATAGAGCCGTACACGGGTAATCCCATAAGCCCGACTGTTCGCGATTACGGCGCGGGCTCGCAGATAATACGCGAGCTTGGCATAAGTAAAATTAAACTTTTAACTACGCATTTGGGCTATCATAAATTGCCCGAGGGCTACGGCCTTGAAATTGTGGGAGAAGTTCAACTATGAGTTTCGACAGGGGTTCAATACCAAATTTCGACGCCGGTGCATACCGATTTGCGGTTGTGGCGGCGCGCTTTAACGAGGAGCTTACAAACGCGCTTTTCGACGACGTTTTGGCGACGCTCAGATGCGCCGGCGTAAGTGCGGAAAATATCAAGACCGTGCGTGTTCCGGGTTCCGGCGAAGTTCCGCATGTTTGCAATCTCTTGGCTTCAAGCGGCGATTTTGACGCGGTCGTTGCGCTTGGCGTTGTGATAGCCGGCGAAACTCCGCATCACGAAATAATAGCGCACTCCACCGCAAACGCTCTGCAGACGGTTGCGCTTGCAACTCAAGTTCCGGTTATAAACGGCATAGTTGTAACAAACAACAAAGAGCAGGCGCAGGCGCGCACGATAGGTTCGATACGCCGCGGAGTGGAATTTGCGGAGGACGCCTTGGAAATGGCGGGTCTCACAAATTCAATTTTGGAAGAGTACGAGAGCGATTAGTTTTATGAGCGACGAATTTGCCGATATAGACAAGTTAAATATTAGCGGGCGCACAGAGAATCGGGCGGTTGCGATGCAGTACATATACATGTGCCAGTTGAACTCGCACGAGCATACGCCGGAATATTTGAGCGAGTTCTTTGCGTCTAAGGACAGAGACAGGTCGTTCTACGGCTTTGCCGAAGAGCTCATAGCGGGCGTATTTGAGAATTTGAGCGACATAGACTCCGCTATCTCAAAGGTTGCCGAAAATTGGACCTTGGATAGGATAGGCAAGGTTGACTTGGCTATCCTTAGAGTTGCCGTTTTCGAGCTTTTATACAGGCCTGACATACCGACGGCGGTGTCTATAAACGAGGCTATAGATATTTCAAAGATGTTTTCCGGATTGGAATCCAAGCGCTTTATAAACGGGGTGCTCGATAAGATTAAGCAGCAAGCGCCGCTAAAAAAGCCGATTGCAAGGCGCACAAATCCGCGCAAGCGCTTTGAAAAACACGGGGAAAGCGACTAAATGTTTTCTATACTAAAGAGGTTTAAGGAAGGCTTAAAAAAGACTGCCAAGGAGGCTCTCGGCGGGATATTCGGGCTTTTTTCAAAAAAGATAGACGAGACCGACATAGACTTGATAGAGGAGACTCTCTACGGGGCGGACTTCGGCTGGGATACCACAAGCGATATAGTAAATGCGATAAAGGTTGCGTATAAGAAGGACAGGGAGTTGCGCGGCAAGGAGGCTGCCGAGATTGGCGCAAGCGTTTTGTCCGATATATTAAAAGGTTCAGAGGGCGAATTTAACTTGGCAAAGCCGGGGCTACCGACGGTAATTTGCCTAGTTGGTGTAAACGGATCCGGCAAAACGACGACCGCAGCAAAGCTAGCAAGTCTTTTAAAATCATCGGGTAAGACTGTTGTTTTGGGGGCTTGCGACACGTTTAGGGCGGCGGCAAACGAACAGATTAAAACTTGGGCGGAGCGCCTAGGGGTGTATCTTGTTGCAAGTTCGCAGGGTGCTGATTCGGCGGCTGTCGCGTTTGACGCCTATCAGGCGGCGAAGGCGCGCGGGGCGGATTTTTTAATTTTGGATACGGCGGGCAGGCTGCACAATAAGGAAAATTTGATGGCTGAACTTGCAAAGATACGCAGAGTTTTGGCAAAGAACGATCCCGACGCGCCGCAGAATTCCATAATTGTTGTTGACGGGTCTTTGGGTTCAAACAGCATAGAGCAGGCAAAGGCTTTCGACAAAGCCTTTAAACTGACCGGCATGATAATAACAAAGCTCGACGGAACTAGCAAGGGTGGGGCGCTAGCGGGAATTTACAGAGTCTTGAAGCTTCCCATTCTGTATGTCGGGCTTGGAGAGGCTGTTGATGATTTGCAGAAGTTTGACTCGAATGCTTATGCGAAAGGAATATTTTTAGGCGATGGAAACTGAGATTGTAAAAGTTAGACTTTCGGAGAGAAGCTACGATATTTTTATATCGCGCGGCGAATTTAAAAACGCTCTTGAGAAGGCGAAGGAGCGCGTCTTAGGCGGTGATAAAATCGTATTTGTAAGCGAGGAGAATATCTGGAATAAGTACGTTTTTGTAAATGAAAAGGAGCTTGAGGGCTCGCTCAGAGTGATTGTCGAAAACGGCGAAAAGGCAAAGTGCTTCAGAAATTTTGAGACCATCTGCTCGGCTCTTGCCAAGGCGAAGGTCGATAGGCGCGGGGCAATTTTTGCAGTCGGCGGTGGAGTTGTGGGCGACCTTGCGGGTTTTGCGGCGTCGGCTTACATGCGCGGAATAGATTTTTACCAAATCCCGACAACTCTCCTTGCTATGGTCGATTCTTCCGTCGGCGGAAAGACCGGGATAAATATTGCGGAGGGCAAGAATTTAGTTGGCGCTTTTCACCAGCCAAGGGCGGTCTTTATAGACACCGCCTTTCTGGATACGCTAGACGCTCGCCAATTTAGGGCGGGTATGGCTGAAGTAATAAAGTACGCGATGCTTGCAGATGCTGAATTTTTTGCTAAACTTGAGTCTCTAAAAGAGCCGCTTTCGGCTAGCCACCCGAATATGGGCGAGGTAATAGCCCACTGCTGCAGAATGAAGGCTGAGATTGTTTCGGCAGACGAGCGCGAGACTGCAAAGGACGGCGGAAGGGCGCTTTTAAATTTGGGGCACACTTTTGCGCACGCAATAGAAAATAGCGCCGGCTACGGCACTTACCTGCACGGCGAGGCCGTGGGGCTTGGGCTTCTTTTGGCTGCGAGAATGTCTGAGAAGCTCGGTATGCTCTCAAAGTCCGATGTGGAGCGAGTGGAGAATATTTTGCATGTTTACGGCTTGGAAACTCGCTTGCGCGGGGCTCTTTCGAGCGACAGGCTCCTGGAGGCTTCTAAGCGCGACAAAAAGGTGATGTCCGGGCACAGTCGCTATGTGCTTTTGGATTCGATAGGTAAGGCTGTCGTTAGAAGCGACATTCCCGAAGCCTTGGTTAGGGAAATTTTTGATAGCGCCCAAATTTAAATTATGAAACTTTACGACGCACATTCGCATCTGCACTTTCCGGAAAATTCCGATTTGCTAAGCCAGTTTAAGAGCGATGGAGATATAGTCGCATGCGATTCCTCCGTCTCTTTCAAGGATATGGACGCACTTCATGAAATCTATTTGCAGATGCCAAGCCGTATCGTTCCCGCATACGGGATACACCCATGGTGTGTGCCGGCCTTTGCCAGAAAGTTTGACTACGAGCAGTTGGAGGAATTTTTGGGCGAGGCAAAAGCCATAGGCGAGATAGGCTTGGACAATAAGTGCGATGTGGACTTTGATGCGCAGCTACTCTACTTCAAGGCTCAAATTGATATAGCCTGCGAGCGCGGTTTGCCTATGATTTTGCACAGCATAAAAGCTTGGCGAGAACTTTTAGAAGTTCTGGAGGGCCGCAAAATACCGCAGAAGTTTTTGGTTCATGCGGCAAGCTGCCCCTTGGATATTGCAAAGCGTTTGCAGGATATGGGAGCTATGTTCTCCTTCGGCACGCGGGAGCTTGGAACTATGAAGGGGCTTGCGTGCGCTACAAACATAAAAATAGAGAATATATTGATAGAGTCGGACGGAGCTTGCATAAGGCAGGATTTGGAGAAGGCTCTCAAAATGTTGGCGGAGCTTAGGAACGAAACCCGGGAATCGATGTCAGAGATTGTTGAAAGTAACTTTATTAGGCTTTTTGGCAATGTCTGACGAGAGATTTTCAAGGTTGGGAATTTTAATCGGAGAAGCCGCTTGCGAAAGGTTAAGGAGTGCAAAAATTCTCGTTTGCGGACTTGGGGCCGTCGGGGGGATGGCAGTGGAAATCTTGGCGCGTTGCGGCGTGGGTAGTTTTGTGCTCGCCGATTGCGACTGCTTTGAAATATCCAATATAAACCGCCAGATATGCGCCCTCGAATCGACTTTGGGAAAGCCTAAAGTTGAAGTTCAAAAGGCTAGGATTTTAGATATAAACCCGAAGGCTTGCGTAAATACTTTCCACGGCTTTATAGACGAGGGCACGATACCGCAGTTGCTGGCGGAAAAGCCCGACATAGTAGTCGATGCAATAGATTCAATTTCTTCAAAAGTTTCGCTTATAAAAGGCGCAATTTTAAGCGATATAAAGATAGTTTCAAGCATGGGGGCGGCGAGGAGAAGAGATGCGGGGCTTATTAAAACTGCCTCTCTAAAAAAGTCGCACGGCTGCCCTATGGCTTCTGAAGTCCGCAAGCGCCTGCGCGCGCAGGGTGTGGATCTTTCGGCTTGCGATTGCGTGTTCTCTGACGAGCAACCCTCAAAGGATTCGCATTTTACCGGTGAAGCTTCGGCGAAAATCCTCGGCAGC